>CAXTBW010000132.1:0-9771 GCA_964242925.1 uncultured Acetobacteraceae bacterium | reverse complement strand
CGCACCGGCAAGCGCGTGTTCCTGATGGCGCCGCTGCACCATCATTTCGAGAAGAAGGGCTGGGCGGAACCGACGATCGTGATCCGGTTCTGGATCATCTCGATGATCTTGGCGATCGCCGGGCTTGCGACGTTGAAGATCCGATGAGCTGGCCGCCGCACCTCTTCGCCGGACGCCGCTTCGCCGTGGTCGGGCTCGGTCGCAACGGCCTGCCCGCAGCCAACGCGCTGGCCGCGATGGGAGCCAGCGTGACCGCCTGGGACGATAACTTGCTTCCCCCTCTCCCGCTTGCGGGCGAGGCGAGCCGCGACCTGCACGGCAGCGTCACGGTTCGCGACCCAACCCCCGACATGGGCCAGTTCGATGCTCTGGTGCTCTCGCCCGGCATCCCGCACCTTCTGCCCGCGCCGCACCCCGCCGCCAATGCCGCGCTGGCCGCCGGCATCCCGATCTGGTCCGACGCGGAGTTGCTCTACCGGGCGGTCCGCGCCAGCGGCTCCCGCGCGCGCTTCGTTGGCGTGACCGGCACCAACGGCAAGTCCACCACCACCGCGCTGATCGCGCACATCCTCGAAGCAGCCGGACAGCCAGTTCAGGCCGGCGGCAATCTGGGCCCGGCAGCACTCGCACTGTACCCACTGAACCACAACGGGTTGTACATTCTGGAAATGTCCTCCTATATGTTGGAGCGAATCGGATCGTTGCAGTTCGATGCAGCTATAATGCTTAACCTCAGCCCCGATCACCTCGACCGTCATGGCAGCATGGCCCGCTATGCTGCTGCGAAGCGCTCGATATTCGATCGGCAGGCGTTCGGCGACCTGGCTGTGGTGGGTATCGACGATCCCGACAGCCGCGCCATGGCGACGGATTTGGCCGCCATCACCGTTTCCGGAGAGCGCCGCGCCGACGTGTGGTTCGATGGCGACGTGCTGCGGGATGCTGCCTCCGCAATCCTGCCGATGCGGGAGGCGCCCGCGCTGCCCGGCGCGCACAACGCGCAGAACGCCGCCGCCGCCGCCGCCGTCGCGCTGCACCTGGGCGTCGACCGCGCGACGCTGGCCGCTGCAATCCGGTCATTCCCCGGCCTGCCGCACCGCCAGCAACTGGTCGCGACGGTGGACGGCGTGGACTACGTGGACGACAGCAAGGCCACCAATGCCGACGCCGCGTCCCGGGCGCTGGGTTGCTACGACCGCGTGGTGTGGATCGCCGGCGGCATCGCGAAGGATGGCGGCATCGCCGCGCTCGCGCCGCTATTCCCCCGGGTCGCCCACGCGGTGCTGATCGGGCGGGACGGCCCGGCGCTGGCCGAAACGTTGGCGGAAATCCCGCACGAGATCGCCGGCACGCTGGAGCAGGCCGTTCCCGCCGCGCAGGAAGCCGCCGCCCGCACCGGCGCGCGCGTGGTGCTGCTGTCGCCGGCCTGCGCCTCGTTCGACCAGTTCAGCGGGTTCGACGCCCGCGGGCGCCGCTTTGCCGAACTGGTGCAGGCCCTGGCGCTGGCGAGGACTGGCTGATGCCCGCGTTCTCCCGCGCCGACACGTCCACGCTCGGCCGCTGGTGGTGGAGCGTCGATCGGCTGACCCTGCTGGCGATCGCGGTGTTGATCGGTTTCGGATACGTCATGATGTTGGCCGCGAGCCCGGCTGTCGCCGAGCGCATCCATGTCAGCCGCAACATCTTCCTGTGGAAGCAGGTGTTCTTCCTATTGGCCGCCGCCGCCATCGTGGTCGGCGTCTCGGTGTTGTCGCCCAAGGCGGTGCGCCGTTTGGCCCTGATCGGCTGCGTGATCGCGCTGGCGGCGACCGCGATGACCTTGGTGACGGGCGTGGAGATCAAAGGCGCGCGCCGCTGGGTGTCGGTGCCGGGCATGTCGCTGCAGCCGAGCGAGTTCCTCAAGCCTTGCTTCGCCGTGGTCGCCGCCTGGTTGCTGGCGGAGGGACGGCGCACGCGCGGCTTCCCCGGAATGGCGATCGCGTTCGGCCTGTTCGGGCTGATCCTGCTGCTGCTGAAGAGCCAGCCGGACATCGGCATGCTGGCCGTGGTGACGGCGGTGTTCTTCGCCCAGTTGTTCGTGGGTGGGCTGAACCTGTTCCTGGTCGGCGTGGGCGCCGCGGCCCTGGCGGCATCGGGCGTGGGGGCCTATGCGTTCTTCCCCCACGTGCGCAGCCGGGTCACTCGATTTCTGGACCCTGCGACGGGCGACTCCTACCAGGTGAACACCGCGCTGGAGGCGTTCGGCAATGGCGGCCTGCTGGGGCGCGGCCCGGGCGAAGGCCGGGTGAAGGACGTGCTGCCCGACGCCCACGCGGATTTCGTGTTCGCCGTGGTGGGTGAGGAGTTCGGGATGGTCGTCTGCCTGGTGGTGCTGTGCCTATTCGCGTTCATCGTGATGCGCGGGTTGCTGCGGCTTTTGTCGGAGCACGACGACTTCGTGATCCTCGCCTCGTCCGGCCTAGTGGCCAGTTTCGGCCTGCAGGCGTTCGTGAACATGGCGAGTAGTCTCCACCTAATTCCAACCAAGGGCATGACCCTGCCATTCGTGAGCTATGGCGGTTCGTCTGTGCTGGCGGTGGCGCTTGGCATGGGGATGTTGCTGGCGCTGACCCGGCGGCGCCACCGGGGCGAAATGTCATGAGGGGCCCCGCGGTGAAGCCGATCGTGATCGCGGCCGGGGGGACTGGCGGCCATTTCTTCCCCGCCGAGGCGCTGGCGGCGGAGTTGGTCGCGCGCGGTCATCGCGTGGCGCTGATGACGGACGCACGGGCGGCGGCGCGGCTGCCCGAGAGTTTTGCCGGGCGCGAGGTGTTCGTGTTGCGCGGCGCCGGGATCGCGGGGCGGGGCGTACGCCGCGGAACTGGCGCGGCGGCGCGGCTGGCGCTGGGCGCGTTGCAGGCCCGCGCGATCCTGCGCCGGCTGGCGCCTGCCGTGGTGGTCGGCTTCGGCGGTTACCCGACGGTGGCGCCGGTGCTGGCGGCGCGCACGATGCGCGACCCGCCGCCGGTGGTGCTGCACGAGCAGAATGCGGTGCTGGGCCGCGCGAACCGGCTGCTGGCGAAGCGGGCGACCGCGCTGGCGCTGTCGTTCGCCGACACCGCGCGCGTGCCCGCCGGCGTCCGCACTACCGTAACCGGCAACCCGGTTCGCCCCACTTTCACCCAAACCGTCGTCATGCCCGGGCTTGACCCGGGCGCCCACGCCGCGCCGGCACGACTGCCTTCGCCCGATGACGAGAACGCTGACCCGGAGCTGCGTCTTCAGCCGGCGTCCGTGGGTGGCCGGATCAAGCCTAGCCATGACGGAATTGAGGGTGACGACATAGGCATCCTCGTTCTCGGCGGCTCCCTCGGCGCGCGCGTGTTCAGCGACGCCGTGCCGGCCGCGCTCGCCGCGCTCCCGGCCGCCATGCGCGCCCGGCTGCGCGTGACGCAGCAATGCCGCCCGGAGGACCTCGAGCGCGTCGTCGCCGCATACGCCGCGGCCGGCATCCCCGCCGAGCTGTCCTCGTTCTTCACCGGCATCCCCGCCTTGCTCGCCGGCGCGGCGCTGGTGATCGCGCGCGCGGGCGCCTCCACTGTCGCCGAGTTGGCGGTTGCCGGCCGCCCCGCCATCCTCGTTCCGCTGCCCGGCGCCATCGACGATCACCAGACCGCCAACGCCCGCGCGCTCGAGGCGGCAGGCGCTGCGTGGGTGATCGCGCAACGCGACATCGCCACCCTGCCGCACCGGCTCGCCTCCTTGCTCGTCATGCCGGACGTGCTGACCCGCGCCGGGCTCGCCGCCGCCAGCGTGGCGCGACCGGACGCCGCGGCGCGCCTGGCGGATCTCGTCGAAGCGCACGCGAGGGTGTCGGCATGAGGGCGCTCCCGCTCGGGATCGGCACGATCCACTTCGTCGGCATCGGCGGCATCGGCATGTCCGGCATCGCGGAGGTGCTGCACAATCTCGGCTACGTGGTGCAAGGCAGCGACATCGCCGACAGCGCCAACGTGCGCCGCCTGCGCGACAGCGGCATCTCCGTCGCGGTCGGCCACGACGCGGCCAACCTCGGCGACGCGCGGGTGGTGGTCACCTCCACCGCCGTCGGCTCCGACAACCCGGAGGTCGCGGCCGCCCGCGCGCGCCTGATCCCCGTGGTGCGCCGCGCCGAGATGCTGGCCGAGCTGATGCGTCTGCGCTGGGCTATCGCCATCGGCGGCACCCACGGCAAGACCACCACCACCTCGATGGTCGCCGCCGTGCTGGAGGCCGCGCACATGGACCCGACGGTGATTAATGGCGGCATCATCAACGCCTACGGCACCAACACCCGGCTGGGCGAGGGCGACTGGATGGTGGTGGAGGCCGACGAGAGCGACGGCAGCTTCCTCCGCCTGCCGGCCACCATCGCCGTGGTCACCAACATGGACGCCGAGCACCTGGACCACTGGGGCACCGCGGAGGCGATGACCGCCGGCTACGACCAGTTCGTCGGCAACATCCCGTTCTACGGCTTCGCCGTGCTGTGCATCGACCACCCGGCGGTGCAGCAGATGATCCCCCGCGTGTCCGACCGCCGCATCATCACCTACGGGTTCAGCCCGCAGGCCGGGGTGCGCGCCGAGCGGATGATGTCGGACCGCATGGGCGCCACGTTCGAGGTGATGGTCACCGACCGCGGCCGCAGCCGCCGGATGGGCCCGTTCCGCCTGCCGATGCTGGGCCAGCACAACGTGAGCAACGCGCTGGCCGCCATCGCGATCGGCGTCGAGATGGAGATCGACGAGGCGACGCTGAAGAGCGCCTTGCTGGGCTTCAAGGGCGTCAAGCGGCGCTTCACCAAGACCGGCGAGACTGGCGGGATCACCGTCATCGACGATTACGGCCATCACCCGGTGGAGATCATGGCCGTGCTGAAGGCCGCCCGCCAGGCCGGCGCGCGCGACGTGATCGCGGTGATGCAGCCGCACCGCTACAGCCGTCTGCAGTCGCTGTTCGCCGAGTTCTGCACCTGCATGAACGACGCCGGCACGGTGATCGTGGCCGACGTCTACGCTGCCGGCGAGACGCCGCTGCCGGGCGTTACGCGCGACGCGCTTGTGGACGGGCTGCGCGCCAACGGCCACCGCAGCGTGGTGCCGCTGCAGGGCCCGGAGCACCTGGCGGAGATGATCCACGCGATCGCCAAGCCCGGCGACATGGTGGTGTGCCTGGGCGCCGGCAACATCACCGCCTGGGCCGCCGCGCTGCCCGCGCAGCTCGCAGAGTTGCAGGGCGGGACGAGGCGTTCGGCATGAGGACGCTCTTACATATTGTCATGCCCGGCCTTGACCCGGGCGCCCACGCCGCGCCCGCGACAAAGGCGCTGCGTGTAGCGTTGTGGCCTTGCCCCATCGCCGGTGATGCGGGCGTCGCGTGGGCGCCCGGGTCAAGCCCGGGCATGACGGGTTTCGCATGATCCCCGCCACGCACCCCCCGCACCTGCTGCAGCGCCTCCCCCCGCTGGAAGGCCGCGTGCAGGCGGACGCGCCGCTGGGCGCCGCCACCTGGTTCCGTGTCGGCGGCGCGGCGGAGGTGCTCGTGCGCCCCGCCAGCGTCACCGACCTCGCCAGGCTGCTGCGCCACCTGCCCGCGGACGCGCCGCTCACCACCATCGGCGCGGCCTCCAACCTCATCGTGCGCGACGGCGGCGTCTTGGGCGTGGTCGTCCGGCTGACCCGCGGCTTCGGCGCCGTCCGCACCGAGCGGGACGGCGTGGTCGCAGGCGCGGCGGCGCTGGACGCGACCGTGGCGGAACACGCGGCGGCCGCCGGCCTCACCGGGCTGGAGTTCCTCTCCGGCATCCCCGGATCCATCGGCGGCGCGGTCGCGATGAACGCGGGCGCCTACGGCGGCGACGTGGCCGGTTGCCTCGACTGGGCGGAGATCGTGACCGCTGACGGCGTGGTGCGGCTGGCCGCGCCCGCGTTGCGCTTCGCCTACCGCCACGCGAGCCTGCCCCCCGGCGCCGTCGTCGTGCGCGCCCGCTTCCACGCGCGACCCGGCGACCCCGGGATCATCGCCTCCCGCATGGCGGAGATCCGCGCCTCCCGGGAGGCGACGCAGCCGGTCCGCGCACGCACCGGCGGCTCCACCTTCCGCAACCCGGACCCGCCCGGCGGCGGGGGGATGAAGGCTTGGGAGCTGATCGACGCCGCCGGCTGCCGCGGGCTGCAACGCGGCGGCGCGCAGGTCAGCGAGAAGCACTGCAACTTCCTGCTCAACACCGGCGGCGCCACCGCGGCGGAGCTGGAGGGGCTGGGCGAGGAGGTGCGCCGTCGCGTCCATGCCGCCAGCGGCGTGACGCTCGAATGGGAGATCAAGCGCATCGGCCTGCCCGCCGGAAAACCGGAGATGGTGGCATGAAGAGCGTCGCGGTCCTCTACGGCGGCATTTCCGCCGAGCGCGAGGTCAGCCTGGCCAGCGGCGCGCAGGTGATCGCGGCGCTGCGCGAGGCCGGGTTCGACGTGCGCCCGGTCGAGGTCGGCGCCGATCTGGGCGCGGTGATCGCGGCGCTGACCCCGGCGCCGGACGCGGTGTTCAACGCGCTGCATGGCCGCTACGGCGAGGACGGCACGATCCAGGGCGTGCTGGACTGGTTAGGCGTCCCCTACACCCATTCCGGCGTCCGCGCGTCCTCCCTGGCGATGGACAAGCAGGCGGCCAAGGCGGTGTTCCGCGCCGCCGGGCTGCCGGTCGCCAACGGCCGCGTCGTGCCCATCAGCGAGCTGGCGCAGGCGGACCCGATCGCGCTGCCCTACGTGGTGAAGCCGGTGAACGAGGGCTCC
The DNA here is from genome assembly GCA_964242925.1 of uncultured Acetobacteraceae bacterium. Lineage (GTDB taxonomy): Bacteria > Pseudomonadota > Alphaproteobacteria > Acetobacterales > Acetobacteraceae > LMUY01. The sequence goes on along the minus strand of CAXTBW010000132.1, from coordinate 2,962 downwards.
TCCGTCGGCGTCGAGATCATGCGCCACGGCGGCAATCGCCGGGCGGAGGTGGCGGCGCAGTGGCGGTTCGGGACCGAGGCGCTGGTGGAGGAATACATCCCCGGCCGCGAGCTGACCGTCGGCGTCATGGGCGACCGCGCGCTGACCGTCACCGACATCACGCCGGCGCAGGGCTTCTACGACTACGAGGCGAAATATGCAGCGGGCGGCAGCGCGCACGACCTGCCGGCCAAGGTGCACCCCGACACGTTCGCCCGCGCCATGGACATCGCGTTGCGCGCGCACCAGGCGCTGGGCTGCCGCGGCGCCTCGCGAGCGGATTTGCGCTACGACGACACCGCCGGCGAGCCCGGCCGCCTGGTGCTGCTGGAGGTGAACACCCAGCCGGGCCTGACGCCGACCTCGCTGCTGCCGGAGCAGGCCGCCCACTTAGGCATGTCCTTCCCCGCGCTGTGCGCCTGGATGGTGGAGAACGCGGCATGTCGCGCGTGACCCTCCGCCAGCCGCGCGACGTGCAGCGCCGGCCCTCGCGGCTGAAGCTGCTGCTGCGGCGGCAACGGCGGTTCGTGCGCCCGGCGGCGTGGGGGCTGGCCGGCTTCGGCGTCGTGCTGGCGTGCGTGCTGCTGGCGCATTCCGCGCAACCCGGCGGCGCGCTCGCGCGGCTGCGGGACGCGGTGGCCAACGCCGCCAACATGCGGGTGCAGGAGATCATCGTCGAGGGCCGCAGCAACACGCCGGAGCCGCTGCTGAACGCCGCCTTGGGCGTGCGCCGCGGCGACTCGATGCTCGCCTTCTCGCTGGAGGGCGCGCGGCAGCGGATCGAGACGCTGTCGTGGGTGGAGCACGCGGCGGTCGAGCGGCGGCTGCCGGGCACGCTGGTGATCAACCTGGTCGAGCGCCGCGCCTTCGCCATCTGGCAGAACCAGGGCAAGTTCGTGCTGATCGACCGCGACGGCCAGACCGTCGCCGGCGAGGACGTGGCCGCGTTCGGCAACCTGCCGCTGGTGGTGGGCGCCGGGGCGCCGCAAGCCGCCACCGCGCTGTTGGACGCGTTGGCCGCGCAGCCGACCATCAAGCCGCGCGTGGTCGCGGCCATCCGCGTCGGCGAGCGGCGCTGGAATCTGCGCATGAAGAACGGCGCCGACGTGCTGCTGCCCGAGGGCGCCGACGCGCAGGCGCTGGCCCGGCTGGCGCAGCTGCAGGCCGACGACGCGCTGCTGGACCGTCCGCTGGCGGTGGTGGACATGCGCTTGCCCGACCGCCTGGTGGTGCGCCCACAAGCCCCGCCTCCCGCGCCGCCCACGGCTACGGCGCCTGGGGGGAAGAAGGCATGAACGCCGTCCCGCGCCGCCCCGCGCTGCTGCTGCCGCCGACCGCGCCGCCGATGGCCGCCGACCCGCCCCCGCGCAACCGCGCCGCGCGCGCCGGGCCGTTCGGGGTGCTGGATATCGGCACCAACAAGGTCGTCTGCCTGATCGGCCGCACCGAGGCGGACCACTCGCTGCGCGTGCTGGGCATGGGCTGGCAGCGCGGCCGCGGCGTGCGCGGCGGCGGCATCACCGACCTGGACGAGGCCGAGCGCGCCATCCGCGGCGCCGTCGCGCAGGCGGAGGACATGAGCGACCACCGGCTGCGCTCCGTCACCGTCAACCTGACCTGCGGCCAGCCCGAGAGCCGGCTGTTCAACGTGCAATGGCCGGTCGGCGGCCGCGCCGTCACCGAGGCGGACATCCGCCGGGTGGTGCAGGAAGGCCGCGCGCGCGCCATCAGCGAGGGGCGCGAGACCATCCACGCCCTGCCGTTGGCCTTCAGCGTGGACGAGACGCCCGGCGTCGCCGACCCGCGCGGCCATCACTGCGAGACGCTGACCGCCCGGCTGCACGTGATCGACGCGCTGTCCATGGCGCTGCGCAACCTCGGCGCCTCCGCCGCGCGGGCGGAACTGGACATCGGCGAGCTGGTGTCCGCCCCCATGGCCGCCGGACTGTCCACCTTGGTGGAGGACGAGCGCGAGCTGGGCGCCACCGTCGTCGACATGGGCGCAGGCACCACCGGGATGGCCGTGTTCTCCGAGGGCCAGCTGCTGCACACCGCCCAGCTGCCGGTCGGCGGGCAGCACGTCACCAACGACATCGCCCGGCTGCTCTCCACCACGGTCACCGCGGCGGAGCGGATCAAGACGCTGAACGGCTCCGCCCAGGGCAGCCCGGACGACGAGCGTGAGATGCTGACCGTCCCCATGGTGGGCGAGGACGACCACGCCCATGCGCGCTACCCGCGGTCAATGGTGGTGTCGATCATCAAGCCGCGCTTGGAGGAGACGTTCGAACTGGTGCGCGACCGGCTGGAGGGCGCGGGCCTAGGCCGCGCCGCCGGCGCCCGCGTGGTGCTAACGGGCGGCGCCAGCCAGCTGGTCGGCGCGCGGGAGATGGCGGCCCGCATCCTGAACCGCCAGGTGCGCCTCGGCCGGCCCGACCGGCAGCTGCTGCGCGGGTTGCCCGACGCTGCGACCGGCCCGGGCTTCGCGGTGTCCGCCGGGTTGCTGATGTGGGCGGCTGGCGGCGGCCGCTCGCTGAGCGACCTCGACTTCGGCGCGGAGGAGCGACCGAACGGGCTGGTCCGCCGCATCGTGAGCTTCCTGCGGGACCGGGTTTGATGCCCGGTCGCCGCAATCCACAAACTTTCAACGGAGGAACTCCATGACTCTCAACCTGACCGTGCCGAAACAGCTCCACACGGACTTCACGCCGCGCATCACCGTCATCGGCGTGGGCGGCGGCGGCACCAATGCCGTCGACAACATGATCGCGCTGAACCTGCAGGGGGTGGACTTCGTCGTCGCCAACACGGACGCGCAGCAGCTGATGCACAGCCGCGCCGACCGCCGCATCCAGCTTGGGCCGCATTTGACGCAGGGCCTGGGCGCCGGCGCCAAGCCCGAGATCGGCCGCGCCGCGGCGGA
>CAXTBW010000131.1:0-10095 GCA_964242925.1 uncultured Acetobacteraceae bacterium | reverse complement strand
CACCGCACGCGCCGCCCTGGATCGCCACGCCGCCAAGCGGCGGCTCGCGATGACGAGTCGGTTGTTGGACGCTGGCTTACTCCTCGGCGGTCGACTCTCCGGGCAGGTCGATCCCGGTCAACGCCTGCCACACGCGGATGACGAAGGCGTCGTCCCGACCGCCATGCCCGGCGGCCGCGGCGGCCAGGAACAGCTGGTGCGCGGCCGACGCCATCGGCAGCGGGAAGGTCAGCGCCCGCGCCTGATCCAGCACGATGCCGAGGTCCTTGACGAAGATGTTCACCGCGGACAGCGGCTTGTCGTCCCCGGCCAGGATATGCGGCACCCGGTTCTGCCACATCCACGAACTGCCGGCCGACGCGGAGATCACCTCGAACAGCGTCTGCGGGTCCGCCCCGGCGCGTATGCCCAGCGCCAGCGCCTCCGCCGCGGTGGCGATGTGCACCCCGGCGAGCAGCTGGTTCACCATCTTCACCGTGCTGCCGACGCCGGGCGCCTCGCCCAGCCGCCAGACCTTGCCGGCAATGGCCTCCAACACGGGCGCCGCCGCGTCGAACGCCGCTTCCGACCCGGCGGCCATCACCGTCATCTGTCCGTTGCGCGAGCCGACCGCGCCGCCGGACACGGGCGCGTCCAGATACAGCCGTCCGGTCGCGGCCACCCGTTCGCCCAGCACGCGGGCGGCGGCGGGCGCCACGGTGGTGCAGCACAGCACGACGGCGCCGGGCGCCAGCGCGTCCAGGCAGCCGGCGGCGCCGAACAGCACGGCCTCCGCCTGCGCCTGGTTGACCACGAACACGATCGCCGCCTCGCACCCGGCCAGCCCGGCGGGCGTCGAAACCGCTTGGCCGCCCTCCGACTCGAGCTCCGTCCAGGCTTCCGGCCGCGTGTCGCAGCCGATCACCGCGTGCCCGGCGCGGCGCAGGTTCAACGCGGCGCCCATGCCCATGGAGCCCAGTCCGATGACGCCGACCTTCATGCGCGTGACCCCAAACCAACGGGGGGCAGGATTGCTCCCGCCCCCCGTCAACGCAAGCGAAGCCGTGAAAAACTAGCTGCGGACGCTGCTCAGCGCGCGCGCCGTGCGCAGGTGCGCCTGGATCGTCGGCAGCGTGGAGGTGGCGAACGCCTTCAGGTCCGCGTCCTGACCGTTGGCGATCTCATCCTGGAAGACCTTCACAGCCGCCTGGTGCGAGGCGATCTGGCCGCGGACGTAGTCGCGGTCGAAGGCGCGCGGCGAGTCGGCGTTCAGCTTGGTGAGCATGTCCTGCGACATCGGCGTCAGCGTCGCATCCGGCGTGGCGCCCTTGCTCTGCGCGATCGTCATCAGCTGCTGCGTGGTCTGGGTATGCGCCGCGACCATGTCGGAGCCGAACTTCTTGACGCGGGCGTTGGGCGCCTTGGTGGCGGCGAGCTGGCCGGCCTGCACTTCGCCGGCGTCGCTGGCGGCGGCGGCGTTGATGAAGGTCTGGTCGGCGGCGGCGAGCGGCGGAGGCGGCGGCGGAGCGGACGCAACGGGAGCTGGAGTAGAGCTGGAGCACGCCGCGATGGGCAGCAGAGCGGCGGCGACAAGCCAGTGGGCGGGACGAATCATCAAACAAGGCTCCTGGAGGTTAGATATATCGACACCGCCCAACGTTCTAACGCTGGTTTCGTTCAGGAAAGCGGCCGATTTAGCGGGCGTAACGGAACCGCTCGACCGCCGCAACCAGCGACCGGCGAATACCCGGTTCCAGCGCCGAGTGTCCCGCGTCCGGGATGATGGTCAGGCGCGCCGCGGGCCACGCGGCGGCGAGTTCGAACGCGGTGCGCGCCGGGCACACCATGTCGTAGCGGCCCTGCACGATCTCCGCCGGCAAATGGCCGATCAGGTGCATGCGGCCCAGCAGCCCGCCCGGCGGCAGGAACAGGTCGTTGGCGAAGTAGTGCGCCTCGATGCGCGCCAGGCCGAGCGCGGTGCGGTCCTGCGCGAACGAGGCGACGGTGTCGGGCGAAGGCAGCAGGGTCGAGCAGGAGCCCTCGTAGACCGACCAGGAGCGAGCGGCCGACATGTGGATGGCCGGGTCCGGATGGTTCAGCCGGCGCAGGTAGCCGCCGAGCACGTCGCCGCGCTCCTCCTCCGGCAGGTGTTGCACGAACTGGGCGTGCGCGTCCGGGAACACGGCGGCCAGGCCGTTGAGGAACCAGTCGACTTCCAGCCGCCGCCCGAGGAACACGCCGCGCAGCACCAGCCCGGCGACGCGGTTCGGGTGCGCCTGGGCATAGGCGAGCGCCAGGGTGGACCCCCACGAGCCGCCGAACAGGATCCACCGCTCCAGCCCCAGGTGGCGGCGCAACTGCTCGATGTCGTCCACCAGGTCCGCCGTGGTGTTGGCCACCAGGCTGCCGAGCGGGCGGGAGCGGCCGGCGCCGCGCTGGTCGAAGATCACCAGCCGCCAATACGCCGGGTCGAAGAATCGGCGGTGGACCGCGCCAGCGCCGGCGCCCGGTCCGCCGTGCAGGAACAGCACCGGTTGGCCGCGGGGGTGACCGACCTGCTCCCAATACATGACGTGACCGCCGGACACGGGCATGTAGCCGGTCTCGAACGGTCCAATCTCAGGAAATAGGTCGCCGCCACGAGGCATTGGCGTAATCCTAAACCGGGAGGCCGCCGGACGGAACATGGCAAATTGCCGAGGAGTGCGCTGAATGCATCGCGTGTGGGTCGGAATCGGCGGCCTGTTGGGGCTGGGCGCCGTCGCCATGGCGGCTGCGGCGGCGCACGCGCTGGGTGGATTGAGCCCGGCGGCGCTGCGCATGGTGGAGAGCGGCGTGCAGATGCAGGGCTGGCACGCGTTGGCGCTGGTCGGCTGCGGCATGTTGGCCGAGCGCCGAGTCGCGCTGTCGCGACGGCTGGCGCATGGCGCGGGGGCGGCGTTCACCCTCGGCGCGCTGCTGTTCTGCGGCGCGGTGTACGCGCTCGGCCTCGGCGGCGTGTCGCTCGGCGTGATGGCGCCCACGGGCGGGTTCCTCCTCATGGGCGGCTGGTTGCTGCTGGCCGCCTCCGCGCTGCCCCGCGCTTGATCGGCAGCGCCTACCTTGCGGCCGAGGGGTTCGAGGCCGCCCTGGCGGACGAACTGGCCCGCGCCGGCGTCGCCGTGTCCGCCTGGCATGGCCGCCTGGCGCTGTCGCCGGACCCGCCGCGCGCGAGCGCCTGGGCGTTGGACGTCTGGACCGCGCCGCAGGAGGTGCCGGCGCCTTCGGTCAAGGCCGCCGCGGACGCGCTGCGGGCTATCCAGCGCAACTGGGCCGGCTATGCCGCCGGTCACCACCGCCGTTCCGCCCTGATCGCCGAGCGCCTGCCTCCGGTAAGCGCCAAGCCGCTGGTGTTCCCGCAGGCGGCGCCGGCCTCGCACCTGGGCGCCTGGACGCTGCTGGAACCGGACCGGCTGCTCGCCAGCCCGGTGAAAACCAGCCCGTTCCCGAATGGCGCAGTGGAGTTCGTCGAGGACCGCAGCGGCCCGCCATCCCGCGCCTACCTCAAGCTGTGGGAGGCCTGCACCCGGCTCGGCGCCTGGCCCGGCCTTGGGGACACGTGCCTCGACCTCGGCGCCTCCCCCGGCGGGTGGACCTGGGCGCTGGCCCGGCTGGGCGCGAGCGTGCTGGCGATCGACCGCGCGCCGCTCGACCCGGCGGTGGCGTCCATGCCGGGCGTGCAATGGCGGGAGGGCAATGCCTTCGCGGTCGAGCCGTTTGCGGTCGATTGGCTGTTCAGCGACGTGATCGCCTACCCGGCGCCGCTGCTCACGCTCGTGCGGCGCTGGATCGCGAGCGGGTTGGCGGGCCGCATCGTCTGCACCGTCAAGCTGCAGGGCGCCGCCGACCACGCCACGCTAGACGGCTTCGCCGCCGTGCCCGGCGCGACGCTGACCCACTTGCACCACAACAAGCACGAACTGACGTTCCTTTGGCAGAATAGCGCATTGACCCGCGGAGACAGCATTGCGCATTCGGCTTGACCATCGCCTCGATCGTCATGCCGGGGCTTGACCCTGGCATCCACGGGGCGGGGCAGGCGACGTGGCGCGCGGTTGGCGTTATCGGAATGCAATCTGGATGCGCCAACACGGCTGGAACCCCGTGGATACCAGGGTCAAGCCCTGGCATGACGATATGGGGGACCGGCTATACTCATTCGTCGCTCCGTAAGGCAAAATCCGACCGTTCTGCTTGGGAGACAAGCCGCATGAAGATCGCCATCCTCCCCGTGACGCCCTACCAGCAGAACTGCGCCATCCTATGGGACGAGGACACGATGGTCGGCGCCGTCGTCGACCCCGGCGGCGAATCCCCGCGGATCCTGGCCGAGGTGCGGCGGCTTGGCGTGAACGTCGAGCGGATCGCGCTCACTCACGGCCATGTCGACCATGCGGCCGGCGCGGCGGCGTTGAAGGACGCGCTGGGCGGCGTGCCGATCGAGGGGCCCGACGAGCGCGACCGTTTCCTGCTGGACGGCCTGGCCGCGCAGGGCGCCGCGTTGGGGTTGGAAGATGCCCGCAACGTCACGCCGGACCGCTGGCTGCGCGAGGGCGACACGGTGCAGCTCGCGGGGGTGGCGTTCGACGTGCTGCACTGCCCTGGGCACACGCCGGGCCACTTGGTGTTCGTGAACGCGCCGGGCCGCTTCGCGCTAGTGGGGGACGTGCTGTTCCGCGGTTCGGTTGGGCGGACGGACTTCCCCTACGGCGACGGCCTGGCCCTGCTGCGGTCGATCCACGACAAGCTGCTGCCGCTCGGCGACGACCTGGTGTTCCTGTGCGGGCACGGGCCGGGCTCGTCTATCGGGGCGGAGCGATCGACCAACCCATTCCTGCAACAGCGTTAGAGGGCGCGCCATGGAGTATGCCGGGGGATGCCAGTGCGGCCGTGTCCGCTATCGCGCGACGGGACCGCGCGACCGGGCCAGCGTGTGCTGGTGCCGCATGTGCCAGAAGGCCGCGGGGGCGCCGTTCATGGCGTTCGTCCGCTTCCCGGCCGCACAGGTCGAGTGGTCGAGCCCGCCCGCGACCTTCGTCAGCTCCAGCATCGCCGAGCGGGGTTTCTGCCGGGAGTGCGGCACGCCGCTCACCTACCGGGTGCTCGACAGCCCGAACGTGAGCCTGACGATCGGCAGTTTGGACGACCCGGCCGCGGTCGCGCCGGAGATGCAGTTCGTGCCCGAGATGAGGCTGGCGTGGTGCGACGGGCTATCGAGCTTGCCGGAGCACCACGCGGATGATGCGCCGCCCATCGTCAATTACCAGCAAGGGCGTTAGAGCATTGCGGCACGTGTCTTGCTGCATTCGGCCAGGCAACGAACACCGCTGGCCACACCGTCATGCCAGGGCTTGACCCTGGCATCCACGGCGTCCCGGTCGCGATGGCGCAGCCACATTGCGGTTTGAAGGCGCCAACGACGTCGACGTCGTCGATCGCGTCCCTTTAATAACGGGTCAAGCCCTGGCATGATGAACTTGCGTATCGTGGCTGCGAACCACGTGCGTCGCAGACTGACTCGACCCATTACGTCCAGTAGAGCGCCCGGGCCGCCGGCAGCCGCCGGGCCAGGCTGGCCTCGACCGTCCCGCGCAGCTCCGCCATCTGCTCACGCGGGAACACCCACTTGGTGGAACCGAACTTGGTCAGCTTCCGCGTCCGGGCCGCCTCGTCCATCTCGAGCGGGCTGCCCGGATACCAGCCCTCCAACACCGTCTTGGACTTCGGCGTGAACCGGTGCGTGATCAGCTCCGCCGTCAGGTCCAGGCCGGGCACGCCGTCCAGCGCGTCCGCCACGTCGGCCAGCAGCTTGTCGTACTGCGCGGCCCACTCCGGCAGTCGCATGATCGGCGCGATCGTCAGCCCGACCTTGTAGCCCGCCAACGCCACCTGCCGCAGCGCCGACAACCGCGCCGGCATCCGGGGGGCGCCGCCCTCCACCCGCTCGGCGCCGGCGGCGTTCAGCGAGAACCGGATGCGCGTGCGCCCGCCGTGCTGCAGGCCGAGCAGCGGCGCCACGGCGTCGAACTTCGTGGTGAACCGCAGCTGCACCGCCGCGTCCCAGGCGCCGAAATGCTTGATGCAGGTGGCAAGCCCGCCCGTCAGATGCTCGATCGCCAACGGGTCGGTGTAGCAGGAGCACTCGTACGTGGTGCCCTCCGCCGCCCGGTCCGGCGACAGCGAGGTGATCCCACCCTGCCCCAACGCAGGCGCCAGTTCGGCCAGGATTTCCGGCAGGTTGGCGTAGGCCCGCACGATCGGCGGCCCGGCCAGCGACCCGGCGAGATAACAGTACTGGCAGTGCGCCGGGCAGCCCTCCGCCAGGTCGAAGCGCCAGTCGGCCGAGGGCGGAATCGGCTGCAGCCGCCGCCGGCTGGGCGAGGCGGTCACCAACGCCATGGTGGTCTTGGCGTCGCGGTAGTTGTCCGGCAGCCCGCTCAGCCGGTCGGCGGGCAGGCGCACGACTTCCGCGCCCAACGCGGCGGCGCGCTCGACCGTGGCGGCGCCGTCCGGCCATTGCAGGGCGGAAGGGGTGACCAACAGCCGTTTCGGAACCCAGGGTCGCCTAGCTTGGAGCATGGATTGGCATGTCGGCCGTCGCGCCTCATCTTCCAGGGCATGAACGACATGACAGGCCTGCCGCCACGCGCCTTCGACAAGGCGGACCCTTCCCCAGACACGCTGTTCTACGAGCAGCCGCGCCTGGTCACGCACATCGACGATGGCGCGATCGCCGCGGTGACGGAGCTGTACCGCAACACCCTGCCGGCCGGCGGCGCCATCCTGGACCTGATGAGCAGTTGGGTCAGTCATCTGCCGGAGGATGTGGATTACGCCTACGTGACCGGCCACGGCATGAACGCGGCCGAGCTGGACGCCAACCCGCGCCTTAACGAGCGGTTCGTGCAGGACCTGAACGCGAACCCGGCGCTGCCTTTGCTCGACTGCAGTTTCGATGGCGCCTGCCAGTGCGTGTCCGTGCAATACCTGCAGCAACCCGTCGCGGTGTTCCGCGAGGTGCTGCGCGTGCTGCGGCCGGGCGCGCCGTTGGTGGTGACGTTCTCCAACCGCTGCTTCCCGACCAAGGCGGTGGCGATCTGGCAGGCGCTGGACGGCGCCGACCAGCAACGCCTGGTGGCTATGTACCTCACCCGCGCCGGCTTCGCGTCGGTCGAGACGGGGGAGGTCATTCCCGACCGCGGCGATCCGATTTGGGCCGTCATCGGCCGAGCGCCCTGAGATGGACCCCGTCTGATGGATCGTGTCGACCGCAAGCTGCTGACCCTGCTGCAAACCGACTGCACGCTGTCGATCGCGCAGCTGGCCGAGCAGGTGAACCTGTCCGCCACGCCCTGCTGGAAGCGCATCCAGCGGCTGGAGGCCGAGGGCGTGATCGAGCGCCGGGTCGCGCTGGTGGACCCCGAGCTCGTCGGGCTAGGCCTGACCGTGTTCGTGGCGATCGAGGCGGGGGACCACTCGCCGGCCTGGCTGGAGCGGTTCGCGGAAGCGGTGAACGCCATGCCGGAGGTGATGGAGGCGCACCGGATGGCCGGCGACGTGGACTACATGCTGCGCGTGGTGACCACTGACCTGCGGGCGTACGACGCATTCTACAAGCGGCTGATCGCGGCGGTGGGCCCGAAGAATGTCAGCAGCCGCATGAGCATGGAGCGGGTGAAGTCCACGACCGCGCTGCCGCTGCCGGAGATCGCGGCGCCGGCCCGGAAATAGCCTGCCGATGGCCAGCCAACCTCGTCATTGCGAGAAGCGCTTTGCGACAAAGCAATCCAGCCGCAAGCACGGTCCTCGCCGCCCTGGATCGCCGCACCGCCAAGCGGCGGCTCGCGATGACGGATCGTTGTTGCCTCCACTCGCATGACTATGCGCCTGGAAGGCATCCTGCGTAGCTGCGGCTGGTGACGGCCTCCGCCGGCATGACCACGCCGGCAGTCGCGTCCACGAAGCGGCGGGATGCCGGGGAGATGTTCACTGCGCCCGCCATCCACGCGCCGCAGTGCGAGCGGACCGTGCCGCCCGACTCCGACACCTGGTTGTCCCGCATAGTGACTGGGCCGGTGGCGTCGTCCACGTTGATGCCCACACCGGCGCGGCGGACCGTGTTGTTGGCGATCAGCCCGCCGTAGGTGCGCGAGACGTACCAGGCCCGCCCGCCGACGCCCAGGCCGAAGCCGCATTGCCGGGCCGGGCCGCAATCGATGCTGTTGCCGACGATTACGCTGTCCGCGTAGTCGCCGCTGGTGTGTGGCCAGCCATGCACCAGCAGCCCAGCGAACGCGCCGCGCCCTGCGCCGTCCGTCGTCTCGATGCGGTTGTTGGCGATGGTGCAGCGGGCGCAGCCACCCAGCACCAGCTGGACGTCGGTGTTGTCGCGAAACAGGTTGCCGCTGACCACCGCGTCGGCGCCGTCCAGCAAGGTCAGCCCGTCCGCCCACATCGCCCGGCCGTCATGCGAGCCGTTCGACAGCACGGCGTTGTCGGTGAAATGGAAGCCGTTCGCGGTCGGGTTGACCACCACCGCGCTGTAGCAGGCGGCGTCGCGCAGCACGCTCCCGGTGATGGCGACGTTGGCGGCGGAGACCTCCAGCAGACCCATCGATGGCCGGCTGGCGCCGTTGCAGGCGGCATGGTCGTCGCGGGCCGGGTCGGCGCGGGCGCCCTCGACGACGATGTGGTCCAGCGCGGCCCCAGCGGCCCGGATGCTGAACGCGTGCTCCCCCGGCGCGCCGGGCTGGGCAAGACGCAGCGCCAGCACGACGCACCCTGTCCCGTCGTCGGCGCACCGTGGCGCGCCGGGCGAAAGGCCAACGGTGGTGATCGTCACGCGCCGCCGCACCACCATCGGCCTGGTCACCACCAGGCGGCCCGGCGGCAGCCCCAGCGTGGCGCCGTCCGGGAGCTGGTCCAGACAGTCCTGCAACGACGCGCCATCCACAACGGTGCACGCCTGCGACGCCGTCGTGTTCTGCCGGGTGGCGCAGGCGGCCAGCGCCAACGCCAGCAACGCGCCGTGCAGGGCAAGCTGGCGGCCCAGCATTATTTTGCGGCGGCGATGGCCTTCAGGATCACCGCTTCGGCCGCCGCCTTGTCGGCCCAGCCGGTGACCTTCACCCACTTGCCAGGCTCGAGATCCTTATAGCGGGTGAAGAAGTGCTCGATCGCCTGCCGGGTGATCTCGGGCAGGTCTTCAATCGCGTGCACGGTCTTGAACTGCGGATGGATCTTGTCGTGCGGCACGCAGATGATCTTCTCGTCCTGCCCGCTCTCGTCCTCCATCTGCAGCATGCCGATCGGCCGCGCGCGGATGACGGCGCCCGGCACCACGGGGGCGTAGGGGGTGAGCACGAGCGCATCCGCCGGGTCGCCGTCGTCCGCCAGGGTGCCGGGGATGAAGCCGTAGGCCGCCGGGTAGGCCATGGGGGTGAACAGGAAGCGGTCGACCATGATGGCGCCGCTGTCCTTGTCGACCTCATACTTGACCGCCGAGCCCTGCGGGATCTCGATCACGACGTTGATGTCGTGCGGCGGCTCCTTGCCGATGGGAATCTTGGCGATGTCCATGGTGGTCCCTGCTGTGTCGTGGGGAGGCGGTTCGCAAGTTGGGCGGACCGTAGCGAGCGCGCCGATGCTTGCCAAGGCAGGCCGCCCGGGGGCATGGAGTGCCGGGCATGCGCCTGTAGCTCAGTTGGTTAGAGCGGGCCGCTCATAACGGCTTGGTCGCAGGTTCGAGTCCTGCCGGGCGCATGCGTGCCTGTGTTGCCAATCGACAGCGACCCGCAGTCGACCGCAACGACAAACCGGACCCGCTCATCCAACAGACTTCCAACCTTCCAAAGCTCGGCAGGTCCCCCGCCGCAGACTTTGGACTGGCAACCATGTGGACATGCTGTTTCGTCAGAGATTTGCCCGGTTCATAGCCCGGGTATCCACGCCCGGCCAGCAAATCGGCCCGGCATGTCAGGGCGGCCCGGCATGTCAGGGCGGCCTTGAAACCAGCGCCGGAGATGCGCCACCGCCATGGCGCCGCGGGCGCCCGGATCAAGCCCGGGCATGACGGAC
>CAXTBW010000130.1:0-10109 GCA_964242925.1 uncultured Acetobacteraceae bacterium | reverse complement strand
TTCAGGCAATGCGCGCCGCCGGAGTTCATGTTGACGTTGCCGCCGATCATGCAGGCGAGCTGCGACGATGGATCCGGCGCGTAGAAGAAGCCATCGCCCGACACCGCCTGGGTGATGGCGATGTTGGTCACCCCCGCCTGCACCGTGGCGCAGCGGTCGGCGTAGTCGATCTCCAGGATGCGGTTCATCCGCATCATCCCCAGCACCACCGCGTCCGCCAGCGGCGTGGCGCCCCCGGCCAGGCTGGTCCCGGCGCCGCGCGGCACCACGCGCACGCCGATGCGCTGGCACAGCTTCAGCACGGCGGCGACCTGCTCCGTCGTCTCGGGCAGCGCGACCGCCAGCGGGATCTGCCGGTAGGCCGGCAGGCCGTCCGCCTCGTACGGCTTCAGCAGCAGCGGCTCGGCGATGACGCCCGAGGCCGGGAGGATGGCGCGCAGCCCGGCCACGATCTCGTCGCGTCGCGCGAGCACGTCGGCTTTCGGTTCGGGCAGGGCCAGCATGCGCGTTCCTCCTGGTCTTCGTCGAAACATGATGCGTCCCGCCAGGACCGGCAAGCTACGCGTCGCATTCAAGCGGGACCATTCTCCACCAGCGACATCAGCGTATCCAGTTGGTCCGCTTCGCCCGGCGGCTTGTCGAACCGGATGCGCGCCACCCGGGGAAAGCGCAGCGCGACGCCGGATTTGTGCCGCGTGGACAACTGCGCGGCGTCGAACGCGATCTCCAGCACCATCCCGCGTTCCACCTCGCGCACCGGGCCGAAACGATTCGTGGTGTGGTTGCGCACCCAGCGGTCCAGCTTCACCAGCTCCGCGTCGGTGAAGCCGCTGTAGGCCTTGCCCACGGGCACCAGCTCGCCGTCCGCGCGCCACAGGCCGAACGTGTAGTCGGAGTAGAACGAGCTGCGTTTGCCGTGGCCGCGCTGGGCATACATCATCACCGCATCGATCGTCAGCGGGTCGCGCTTCCACTTCCACCACTGGCCCTTCGGCCGTCCGGGGACATAGGCGCTGTCGCCACGCTTGAGCATCAGCCCCTCGATGGCGGCCGCCCGCGCGCCGTCGCGCACGGCGGACAGCTCGGCCACGCTGCCGAACGGGATCAGCTCCGATAAATCCATGCGCGGCGGCCGGGTGCGCTCGAACCACTGCTCCAGCCGAGCGCGCCTTGTGTCGAAAGGCAGCGTGCGCAGGTCCTCCGGGCCGTCGAACAGCAGGTCGTACAGGCGGACGTGGACGGGGAAGTCCTTCAGCATCTTGGCCCCGACCACCTTGCGGCCCAACCGCTGCTGCAGGTCGGCGAATGGCGCGATCACGCCCTCGCGCACCACCAGCAGTTCGCCATCCAGCACGGCATGGAAGTCCATCGCCTCGACGACTTCGGGGAACGTGCCCGACACATCCTCCGCGCCGCGGGAGAACACCCGGCGGCCGCCGGGCACGGCGACCAGTTGGGCGCGGATGCCGTCCCACTTCCACTCCGCACGGTACGCCGCCGGGTCGAGCGCCGCGAGGTCGGGCGCCTCGAGCGGGTGGGCGAGCATAGGGGGCCGGAACACGGGGGCGCCCGCTGGGTCGGGGCGGTCGCCGCGTCCCTCCAGCCAGGCGAATAGCGGCAGGTAAGGCGGAGTCAGGCCGTGCCACACCTCCTCGATCTCGTCCGGCGCGATACGGCCGCCGGCGAGTTCCGCCAGCGCGACCTTGGCCAGCCGGGCCGAGGCGCCGACGCGCAGGCTGCCGGTGATGAGCTTGAGCAGGGCGTAGCGGCCGGACGCGTCGGAGGCGTCGAGCCAGCCGGCGACGATGTCGGGCAAGTCCGCCTTGGGGGTGGAGATCAGCGTCTGCACCACGTCCGTCATGCCCGGGGACGGCTGGTTGGTCGGGCGCGCGGGCCACATCAGCGCTACGGTGTCGGCCAGGTCGCCGACGTAGTCGTAGGACCAATCGAACAACACCGGGTCAGTGCGGGCCTCCGCCAGGCCGCGGATCAGCATGGGCTTGGCAGCCTGGAACACCAGCTCGCCGGTCAGCGCGGCGAGGGCGAAGCCGCGGTCGGGGTCGGGTTCGGTGGCGAAGTAGCGCCGGAGCAGCGCGATCTTGGCGAGCCGGCCGGGGGTGAGGACCAGCCGCTCCAGCAAGTTGGCGAACGCGATCATAGATCGAAAAGTCCTCTCCCGCTTGCGGGAGAGGACTGGGTGAGGGGGGCCACGCGCACGATCTCGGGCAGGAGCCCCCTCACCCCGGCCCTCTCCCGCAGGCGGGAGAGGGAGCAGAAAGGAGAGCGCCTCACGCCGCGGCCTCGGCCGGGGGCGCCATGTCTTCCTCCTCCTCGCCGTACCCCAGCAGCCGCAGCGCCCGGCCGCGCACGCCGCGCTTGGCGACCTCGTGGATCAGCGCCTCCTCCCGGCCGTGCGTCACCCAGATCTCGGGCGCCCCCACGTCATCCACCGTCTCGTTCAGCTCGCGCCAGTCCGCGTGGTCGCTGATCACCAGCGGCAGCTCCACCCCGCGCGAGCGAGCGCGCTGCCGCACCCGCATCCAGCCGGAGGCCAGGCACACCACCGGCTCCGCCATGCGCCGCGCCCACCGGTCGGCGATGGCGCCCGGCGGCGCAATCACGATGGCGCCGACCAGCTCCGCCTTGTTGGCCACCGTCGCCGGGCGCAGCTCGCCCAGGCGCACCCCCAGCCGCTCGTATGCCGCGCATAACGGCATCTGCGCGCCGTGCAGGTGGATCGGCCGGTCCCACCCGGCCTGCCGCAGCAACGCGATCACCCGCTGGCACTTGCCGAGCGCGTAGGCGCCAACGACGTGGGTGCGCTCCGGGAACAGCGCCACGCTCTCCAGCAGCTTCGCGATCTCGTCGCCCGGCGGCGGGTGCTGGAATACGGGCAGCGCGAATGTCGCCTCCGTCACGAACACGTCGCACGGGATCGGCTCGAACGGCGCGCAGGTCGGGTCGGCGGTGCGCTTGTAGTCGCCGGACACCACCGCCCGGCTGCCGCGCCACTCCATGGCGACCTGCGCCGCGCCCAGCACGTGCCCGGCCGGCTGCAGCCAGACCCGCACCTCGCCGATGGTGATCACCGCGCCATACGGCTGCTCCTGCTGCGTGGCGCCGGCGCGGTCGTCGCCCATGCGCACCCGCATGATGGCGAGCGTCTCGGGGCTGGCCAGCACGTGGGCATGGCCCGGCCGGGCGTGGTCGGCATGGGCGTGCGTGATGATGGCGCGGTCCACCGGCCGCAACGGGTCGACGTAGAAGCCGCCCGGCTCGCAGTAGAGACCGTCGGGCAGAACTTTGAGCCAGGTGTCGGGATGCGGCATGGGAGGGGCTTATCTGGCGCCGCCCTGGCCCCAGGTGAACCCTTCAAGGAGAACACCAATGCCGCGCCTGCCCGAAATCACCGAGATGACCGATGCCCAACGCCAGGTGTCGGACGCCATCCGCGCCAGCAAGCGCGGCGTGGTGCAGGGCCCGCTGATCGCCTGGCTGCACAGCCCGGCGCTGGCCGACCGGGCGCAGGCGCTTGGCGCGTTTTGCCGCTACGACACGTCGCTGCCGCCGCGCCTGTCGGAACTGGCCATCATCACCGTGGGCGCCTACTGGCAGGCCGGGTTCGAATGGCATGTGCACGCGCCGATCGCCATCGCCGCCGGGCTGGACGCCGCAGCGGTGGAAGCCTTGCGCACCGGCGCCATGCCGCATTTCGAGGCGGAAGACGAGCAGGCAGTCTGGCGCTTCGTCCATCACCTGCTGCACGACAAGGTGGTGAGCGACGCCACCTACCGCACCGCCGCCGACACGCTCGGCGACGCGGGCGTCGTCGAGCTTGTCGGGGTGGTCGGCTACTACGGTCTGATCTGCATGACGATCAAGGCGTTCCAGCTACCGGTCCCCACCGGCGAAACGGAGCCGTTCTAGCGCGCCTTCGCACGCGCCGCGTTGCTTTCCGCCCTGACGCGGAACAGTCCGTCGGCCTTCTGCTTCTGCGCCGGCGTGAGGCTGCCGTAGAGCGTCGTGAACGCGGCCGCGAGCTTCTCCATGTTCTCGCCATGCAGCTTCGCCAGGTCCGCGTAGGACTGCATGGTGGCGACCGCGTCCATGCTGTCGAGCTTGGCGGCGCGATCGGCGCCGGCGTGCGAGATGGCGGCTGCGTTCTCCCGCATGACCTGGGCGTATTGGTCCCAGGGCCCCTGTTGCGCCGACGTGATGGCAAGCTGGTCGTGCAGTTGCTTGATCCGCGCATCGACGCGCATGGCGTCGGTCCGCGACAACGACGGGGCAGCCGAGGGCGGCGCCGAGGCAGGTGTTTGGGCGAACGCCGCCGCAGGCAGCAGCACGATGGCGACGGCGAGAGCGCGCCGAAGGGAAATGGTCATGTCAGCTCCGTCCTTGAAAGCAGCAACTCAGTAGTATGCGCCGGGCGGCGGACCGTAACCCACGGTCGGCGGTGGCGCGTAGTAGACGGGCGGAGGCGGCGCGTAGCCGCGGTTGGCGATCGCGCCGCCCAGCAAAGCGCCAGCGCCCAGGCCCAGCAAGGCGCCGCCAAGCACCGCGCCACCCCCACCGCCGCGATAGCCGCCACGGTAGCCGCCGCCGCGGTAACCGCCTCGGAAACCACCACCGCCCCAGCGCGCGTCGGCAGCGACCGGCGCGAACGCCATAGCCAACGCCAGCAACCCGGCGCCCAGCCGTATCGGTCGATTTGTGCTCACGATTGGAATCCCTATCGATCGGTCCGGCCCAGGGCCGAGCCCGTCATTTGTGAACGCGCCCTTACCTGCCGGGTTGCCCTAACGATAGCCCGCCGATGGAACGCTGCGCAGGAACTGCCGCGTTTGCGCGTTGATGAACGCCACGTCGTCCGCCTTGAACCCGGGCGACGCCGCGACATGGCCCTGCACGGACGGGATCGTCACGTGCAGCCCGCCCGGGATCGCCGCCGCCGCCGCGATCCCCTCCTCCACCGGATTGTACAGGTCCAACTCGCCCGACATAACCAGCGTGCGGGCGCGCACCGTGGCCAACGCGCGCAACGGATCGCCGCCGAACGGTTTGCCCCCCTCTACCGGCGTGTCGCCCACATTGTGGCGGTCATAGGCGATGGTCTGCGCGATCCAGTCGTTGGCGTCGAAGCCGCTCTTCAGCACGCCCTCTTCCTGCGCGGTCATCCAGGGCAGCACGTCCGCGGGCGCGGCGAACTGCTCGCGCATCGCCGCCGGGGTGCGGGTCGCCAGCACCTGCAGGACGTCGGCCCGCAGCCGCCAGCCGCGCTCCGGCTGCGCCGTGTAGCGGCCGCCGTCGAATGCCGGGTCCAGCGTCAGCGCGTTTCGGGTCGCCTGGTTGACGGCGATCGACCAGGCCGACGTGCGCGCCATCGGCGTCAGGGCGATCAACGCATCCATCATCTCCGGGTGGCTGACCCCCCATTGCAGCGTCTGCATCCCGCCCATCGAGGCGCCCGCGACCGCCACCAGGTGCGTGATGCCCAGGTGCTGCAGCAGCCGGTGCTGGCTCTCCACCATGTCGCGTATGCCGAACGCCGGGAAAGCGGGGCCGCGCTGGCTGGCGCTGGTGCTTGGCGACGTGGTGAGCCCGTTGCCGATCGCGTCCGTCTTGATGACGTAGAGCTTGTCGGTGTCCAGCCCCTTGCCCGGGCCGATCATGAAGTCGATGCGGTGATGCGTGCCGCCAATCGCCGTCACCATCAGCACCGCGTTCGACTTGTCGGCGTTCAAGACCCCTTCGGTCATGTAGGCGATGTTGAAGTCGTGGATCACGCCGCCGCCCTCCAGCAGCAGGTCGCCGATGACGTAGCGCTGCAGGCCGGGCTCGTCGGCCGCCCGCGCCGCGCTGGCCGCCATCAGCGCCGCAAGCATCATCAGCCACCGCATCGCCGCCTCCCTTGTTGCTTGCCGGCACGATGCGCCGCCGCTTTCGCCCTCACAAGCACCCGGGACCGACACAATCGCGGCCTCACCCCACCGCAATTGGGTGGCTTTCTGCGCGCCTCGCTTCCCCGACCGCCCGAGGCCGTCATGCACATCCCGACCCGCCAGCCCATCCTCGACGCCAGCCTGTCCATTCATCGCGCCACGCCGGCGCCCTGGCTGCGGCACGCGTGCCTGCTGGTTCCCGTCGCGCTGTGCACGGTGGCCGCGCTGACGCTCGCGCTGCGCGCGATGCCGCTGACCGGCGGCGCGCGCATCGTCTACGCCATCGCCGTCGCCGTGAACGTCGGCCTGCTGGCGCTGTCGTCGTGGAGCGGCATCCTGGGCGCGCTGGCGGCCTTGTGGCAGCGCGTCGGCGGCCGCGCGGGTGGCCCCACGCTGCTGCCGCCAACCGGGCAGGCGCGCACCGCCATCTTGCTGCCGATCTACGAGGAGGACGCCGACCGCGTGTTCGCCGCCGCCGCCGTGATGGCGGACGGGGTTGCCCAGGAGGCGCTTGGCGCGGCCGACCTGTTCGTGCTGAGCGACACGCAGTCCGCCGCAGGCGCCGCGGTGGAGGAGAGCGCGTTCCGCCGCATGCTGACCGGCCGACCCGAGGGTAGCCCGGCGATCCACTACCGCCGCCGCGCCGACAACACGGGGCGCAAGGCCGGCAACGTCGCCGCGTTCTGCGCGTCGTGGGGCGCCGACTACGACTTCATGGTGGTGCTGGACGCCGACAGCCTGATGACGGGCGCCGCGATCGCCCGGCTGGTGGGCGCGATGGAGGCCAACCCGAACGCCGGGCTGATCCAGACCATGTGCTACCCGGTCGGCCGCTCGACCCTGTTCGCCCGGGTGCAACAGTTCGGCGCCCGGCTGTACGGCCCCATGCTGGCCCGCGGCGTCGCGTTCTGGCAGGGCCCGCGCGGCAGCTACTGGGGGCACAACGCCATCCTGCGCGTCGCCGCGTTCACAGCGCATTGCGGCCTCCCCACGCTGCCGGGCGCAGCCCCGCTGGGGGGCGAGATCCTCTGCCACGACACAGTGGAAGCCGCGCTGATGCTGCGCGCCGGCTGGGACGTCTGGCTGCTGCCCGATGGGCCGGAGGGGCGCCATGACGGCTCGTGGGAGGAGACGCCGACCAACCTGCTGGACCACCTGCAGCGGGACCGGCGGTGGTGCCAAGGCAACCTGCAGCACGGCGCCGTGCTGCGCGCGACGGGGCTGAAAACGGCGTCGTTCGTGCACCTCGGCCTGGGCATCGCGCACTACCTGTCGGCGCCGCTGTTCATCATGCTGGTGCTGACGAGCGCGCTGTCCGGCCCCCACGTGGCGCCGGATGCGGACCGGGCGATGCTGGTCATGGTGCTCGCCCTGCTGTTCGGCCCGCGCGTGCTGGCGTTGGCCGCCACGCTGGCGGACGGCCAGGCGTCGCGCGGGTTCGGCGGGCGCGGCCGGCTGCTGGCCAGCGCGCTGCTGGACCAGTTGTTCGGGTTGCTGCTTGGCCCGGTGATGCTGGTTTTCTACACGCAGTTCGTGCTGACCACGCTTGCCGGCCGGGTCGTGCGCTGGGACGCGCAGCCCCGCGACGACCGCGGCGTCGGCTGGCGGGAGGCGGCTGGCCGTCTTGGCGTCCCGCTCGCCGTCGCGTCCGTCGCGGTGTTGGCGCTCGCCGCGCTGTCGCCGTTCGCCGCCGCTACGCTGGCGCCCGGGCTGCTGCTCGGCGTGCCGCTCGCGGTGTGGACCAGCCGGCGCGGGGTGGGCGCTTGGACGCGGCGCATCGGTCTGTTCGCCACGCCGGAGGAGCTGCAGCCGCCGGAACCGCTCGTCGCGTTGGCGACCGCCGAGGCCGCGCTGCGGCTGACGGTGGTGGAAGCGGTTGCGCCGGGCCTGCCCGCCGGGGTGGGGATGCCGGTGATCGTGCAGACCCTGCGCCACACCGGCGCCCGGTTTGCGCCTTGGCTGCAAGCCGCGTCGTAGGGCGGCGTTCGTCAGCAGTTAACCAATCTGCGGTAAGCCTCCTCGGAGTGACTGGCGTAGCCCGAGGAGGCTGACGTGCCCCACCATCCGACGACGCCCCCTGGTTCATCCGGGCGCGGGCACAAGCTGGCCGCCGGGCTGGTCGCGGCGGTCATCGTGGCCGCCACCCTCGCGACCGCGCCGTTCGCCCGCGTGCCGCTGACGCCCAACCCCAGTTTCCTGCCGGCGTTCGGCGCCCTAGCCCTGATGACGGAACTGCTGACGGCGGCGCTCCTGCTGGTGAAGGCGCTGTCGACCGGCGAGCGCGCGCCCTTGCGGCTTGCCGTCACCTATCTGTTCGCCGCCCTCGTGCTGGCGCCGCAAATGTTGGCCTTCCCCGGCGTGTTCCGGCCGGCGCCGGTGATCGGCGGGGTGGACGCTGCGGCCTGGCTGTGGGTCGTCTGGCACGGCGGGCTGGCGCTCGGGGTCGGCTGGTTCGCGCTGGGCCGGCCGGCCCCGCTGCAACGCTGGGACGCGGCCGGCGCTGCTGTCGGAGCCACCTTGCTGGTGGGCGCGCTCGTGGCCCTCGCGACGGCCGGGCCGGGATGGTTGCCGGCGTTGCACCGCGACGGGAACTACGCGCGGATCAATACCCTCGGCATTGGCCCGGCGGTCCTCGCGATGCTGGCGGCTGCCGGCGTCCTGGTGCTCGCCAGGCTGCGGCTGCGCTCTCCGCTCGCGGTCTGGCTGGCGGTGTCGATGCTGGCAAGCATCCTGGATGTGATGTTGACTCTGTTCGGCGGCGGCCGGTTCACCGTTGGTTGGCACGTGAGCCGGGCGCTCAACCTGCTCACGGGGGTGACGATGCTGGCGGCCCTGCTGGCGGATCTGGTCGCGCAAGCCAGGCGGGCGGACGAGTTGAACGCACGATTGGAGCAGATGCTGCACACCGACACGCTGACTGGCTTGAAAAACCGTCGGGCGTTCGAGTCGGTGATGGACACGGAGTGGCGCAGGTGTCGTCGCGAGCAAACGCCGCTGTCCCTGCTGATGATCGACATCGACCTGTTCAAGCGCTTCAACGACCGTCACGGGCACCCGGCAGGCGACGGTTGCCTGCGACAGGTGGCCGCCGCGATCGGGGCTGAGCTGCAGCGCCCAGGGGACCTGGCCGCACGCATCGGCGGAGAGGAGTTCGTGTTGCTGCTGCCTGCAACCAGCCAGGCCGGCGCCAGCCTGGTTGCGGAACGCGTTCGCGCGGCGGTCGCCAGAGTTGCGATAGTCCACCGCGACAGCGTGCTGGGCGGGGTGACGGTTAGCATCGGCGTCGCAACCAGGATGCCGTCCGACCGCATTACCAATCCGGAAGCGCTGGTGGATGCAGCCGACCAGGCGCTTTACTCAGCGAAAGAGTTAGGCCGCAATTGCGTCTGCTGTGAAACGCAGCCGGTGCGCGAGCTGCCAGCTTCCATCGCGGCGTGAGCGAGCGGCGGCAGGTTTCCCCACCGCCGCCCTGTTGAAGCTCGCCTACTCCGCCGCCTGCCGCCCAGTGAGCAACGGCGGCGCCGGCTGGGCCGGGACGCTGCGCGCCTGGTCGCGGTTCATCGCAACCTGACGCAGCCGGTTCATCACGCTGCCCGTGCCCGCCGGGATCAGCCGCCCGACGATCACGTTCTCCTTCAGCCCGTTCAGCGTATCGACCTTGCCCGCGGTCGCGGCCTCGGTCAGCACCCGCGTCGTCTCCTGGAAGGAGGCGGCGCTGATGAAGCTGTGGGTCTGCAGGCTCGCCTTGGTGATGCCCTGCAGCACCGGGGTCGCCACCGCCAGGCGGTCGTCGCCCGACAGCTTGCCGTTCTCGTGGTCGAACTCGACCCGGTCCACCTGCTCGCCGGTCAGGAACGTCGTGTCGCCGGGCTCGGTGATCTCGACCTTCTGCAGCATCTGGCGAACGATCACCTCGATGTGCTTGTCGTTGATCTTCACGCCCTGCAGCCGATAGACGTCCTGGATCTCGTTGACCAGGTAGTCGCTCAACGCTTCGACGCCCAACACCTTGAGGATGTCGTGCGGCACGCGCGGGCCGTCCACCAACGGGTCGCCACGGCGGACGAAGTCGCCCTCCTGCACCGAGACGTGCTTGCCCTTGGTGATCAGGTACTCGGTCTCCTCACCGGTCTCATCGTTCTTCACGATGATGCGGCGCTTGGCCTT
>CAXTBW010000129.1:0-10410 GCA_964242925.1 uncultured Acetobacteraceae bacterium | reverse complement strand
AGGAGGGGCTGGACAAGCTGTTCCTGGACGCCGGGTTCGAGTGGCGGGAGGCCGGCTGCTCGATGTGCCTGGGCATGAACCCGGACAAGCTGACGCCGGGCCAGCGCTGCGCCAGCACGTCCAACCGCAACTTCGAGGGCCGCCAGGGGCCGGGCGGGCGCACCCACCTGGTGTCGCCCGCGATGGCCGCCGCCGCCGCCGTCACCGGCCATCTGGCCGACGTCAGGGAGTTCGCATGATGCAGGCCTTCACCACCCTGACCGGCGCCGCCGCGCCCCTGCCGCTGGCCAATGTCGACACCGACAAGATCATCCCCGCGCGCTTCCTCAAGACGATCAAGCGCACCGGCCTGGGCGTGCACCTGTTCGACACGCTGCGCTATGACGCGACCGGGGCGGAACGGCCGGAGTTCGTGCTGAACCAGCCGGCCTATCGCGGCGCCGAAATCCTGATCGCGCACGAGAACTTTGGATGCGGCTCCTCGCGCGAGCACGCCCCCTGGGCGCTGCTGGATTTCGGCATACGCTGCGTGATCGCGCCCGACTTCGCCGATATCTTCCACGGCAACTGCTTCAAGAACGGCATCCTGCCGATCCGCCTCTCGCGTGAGATCTGCGACCAGCTGATGGAGGACGCGCGGATGGGCGGCAACGCCCGGCTGACCGTCGACCTGGAGCGCCAGGTGGTGGTGCGGCCCTCGGGCGAGGAGATCCCGTTCGAGATCGACGCCTTCCGCAAGCACACGATGCTGAACGGGCTTGACGATATCGACCAGACGATGCTGCGCGGCGCCGCGATCGACACGTACGAGGCGGCCCGGCCCGGCTGGCTGCCGGGCGTGACCGTCTAGGCCTGCGAAGGGAGCCGCCCATGCCCGCCAACAAGAAGCTGCTCCTCCTGCCCGGCGACGGCATCGGCCCCGAGGTGATGCGCGAGGTCCGCCGGGTGATCGACTGGATGTCCCGTCGGCGGCGCGCCACGTTCGAGTTGTCCGAAGGGCTGGTCGGCGGCGCCGCGATCGACGTGGAGGGCGCCGCGATCTCCGAGGCGACCGTCGCGCGCGCGAAGGACGCGGACGCCGTGCTGTTCGGCTCCGTCGGCGGCCCGAAATGGGACAAGCTCGGCTTCGGCAACCGGCCGGAGCTGGCCATCCTGACATTACGGCGCGAGCTGGGGCTATACGCCAATCTGCGCCCGGCCATCGTGCTTGAGCCGTTGCTGGACGCCTCCACGCTCAAGCCGGACGTGGTCCGCGGGCTGGACCTGATGATCGTGCGGGAGAGCACCGGCGGCATCTATTTCGGCGAGCCGCGCGGCGTGGAGACCCTGCCGGACGGCCAGCAACGCGGCTTCAACACCGAGAGCTACAGCACGCGCGAGATCGAGCGCGTGGCGCGCGTTGCATTCGAGTTGGCCCGCAAGCGGCAGAACCGGGTGTGCAGCGTCGAGAAGGCCAACGTGATGGAATCCGGCCTGCTGTGGCGCCAGGTCGTCACCGCGTTGGGCGAGCGGGAATTCCCGGACGTCGCGCTGAGCCACATGTACGCCGACAACTGCGCCATGCAGCTGGTGCGCAACCCGCGCCAGTTCGACGTGATCGTCACCAGCAACCTGTTCGGCGACCTGCTGAGCGACCTGGCCTCGATGCTGACGGGCAGCCTTGGCATGCTGCCATCCGCCACGCTGGGCGACGCCGACCCGGCCACCGGCCGCCGCTATGCGTTGTACGAGCCGATCCACGGCAGCGCGCCCGACATCGCCGGCCGCGGCATCGCCAATCCGCTGGGCCAGCTGCTGAGCTTTGCCATGCTGCTGCGCCATTCCTTCGCCATGGAGGAAGACGCCCAGCTGATCGAGCGCGCCGCGACCAACGTGCTGGCGAGCGGCCTGCGCACCGCCGACGTGATGGCGCCTGGCGCGGCGCAGGTCGGCACCGCGGTGATGGGCGAGAGCATCCTGCGCGAGCTGGACAAGCTGTCCGCATAGGGGTTGCCCGCGCGGCCGGCTTGGCATAAACCGCGCCCTCGGTGGCGCCCGTAGCTCAATTGGATAGAGCACCAGACTACGAATCTGGGGGTTGGAAGTTCGAGTCTTTCCGGGCGCGCCATATGCCGCGCAGGAGTCGCCACCGCGATGTCGTTGCCGCCCGAGGCGCCGAAACTCCCGGCCCGTCTGATCGACGGCGCCAGGCTGCTGCCCGACCGTTACGACATCCCCGCCCTGTTGCCCAAGGGCCGGGTGTATTGCGAAGTCGGCGTCGCCACCGGCAACTGGACCGAATACGTCATGCGGATGGCGTCTCCATCGCTGACCGTCGCGATCGACCAGTTCAAGCTGCACGAGGAGACCCAGCTCTGGGGCGTCAGCACGGCGACGCTGTTCAACGGCCTGACGCATGAGGCGGCGTTCCGCGCGCGCTATGCCGCGGAGCTGGCGGCGGGGACGATGCAGGTGATCGCGGGCGAGAGCGACGCAGCGATCGCCGGGCTGCCCGATGGCAGCGTCGACGTCATGTACATCGACGCGGACCACCGCTATGAGCACGTAAAGCGGGATCTGGCCAGCGCGCTGCCCAAGATGCGGCCGGATGGCTGGCTGATCATGAACGACTACATCATGGTGGACGGCCTGAACGCGACCGTGCCGTACGGCGTGGTGAACGCGACCAACGAGTTCATGATCGAGCACGACTGGGCGATGCAGTATTTCGCGTTTCAGACCAACATGTTCTGCGACGTCGTGCTGCGTCCGGCGCATTGCCTGCCCTCGGTGCACACGGAGAACGAGCAGCTCCGGCGCGAGGTCGCCGCGCTGCGCAGCTCCACCTCCTGGGCCGTCACGCGCCCGTTGCGGGCCGTCCGCGGGCTGCTGTCTGGGGCCGCCCGATAGGCGTCTCGCGCATCCTGGCGATCGACCAGGGCACCACCTCCACCCGGGCCATCGTGTTCGACCACGCCGGCCGGCCGGTCGCGACCGCGCAGCGCGAGTTGCCCCAGCACTATCCCGCGCCAGGCTGGGTCGAGCACGATGCGGAGGACATCTGGGGCGACGCGCTCGGCGTCGCGCGGGAAGCGATCGCCGGGGGGGCTATCGACGCGATCGGCATCGCCAACCAGCGCGAGACCGTTGTGGTGTGGGACCGTGCGACGGGGGCGCCGATCCACCGCGCCATCGTCTGGCAGGACCGCCGCACCGCGGATGCCTGCGCCCGGCTGCGCGCGGACGGCGCCGAGCCGATGGTCCAGGCGCGCACCGGCCTGCTGCTGGACCCGTATTTCTCCGCGACCAAGCTCGGCTGGCTGCTGGACCACACGCCCGGCGCGCGCGACCGCGCCGAGCGGGGCGAGATCCTGTTCGGCACGGTGGACTGCTTCCTGCTGTGGCGGCTGACCGGCGGCCGGGTGCATGCGACCGATGCGGCCAACGCCTCGCGCACCCTGCTGTTCGACATCCACCGGCAATGCTGGGACGACGAGCTGCTGCGCCTCTTCAACGTCCCCGCCGCGATGCTGCCCGGCGTGCGCGACAATAGCGGCCTGTTCGGAACCACCGATGCGGCGCTGTTCGGCAGCCCTATCCCCATCACGGGCATGGCCGGGGATCAGCAGGCGGCGCTGGTGGGCCAGGCCTGCTTCGCACCCGGCATGGTGAAGGCGACGTATGGCACGGGGAGCTTCGCGCTGCTCAACACCGGGCAGGCGGTCGCCTCCGCCAACCGGATGCTGACCACGGTCGCCTACCGGCTGGACGGGCAGACGAGCTACGCGCTGGAGGGCGCCACCTTCGTCGCCGGTGCGGCGGTCAAGTGGCTGCGCGACGGCATCGGCGTGATCGCCAACGCCGCGGACACGCACGGACTGGCGACATCGGTGCCTGACAATCACGGGGTCTACATGGCGCCAGGCTTCGTGGGATTCGGGGCGCCGCACTGGCGGCCGGATGCGCGCGGGCTGATCTGCGGCCTGACCTTGGACGCCACCGCCGCCCACCTGGCCCGCGCCGCGCTGGAGTCGGTCGCGTATCAGACGCTGGACCTGCTGGACGCGATGGCGGCCGACAGCGGCAGGGCGGCGCAGGCGCTGCGGGTGGACGGCGGGATGGCGGCCAACGATTGGTTCTGCCAGTTCCTGGCCGACATGCTGCAAGCGCCCGTCGAGCGCCCGGCGGTGCTGGAGACCACCGCCCTAGGCGCCGCCTTCCTCGCGGGGATGGCGGTTGGCGCGTACGGCGCGACGGCCTCGGTGGAAGCGGCCTGGCGCTGCGACCGGCGCTTCACCCCGCAGATGGACGGCGCCGACCGGGCGCGCCTCGTGGCCGGTTGGCGCGACGCGATGGCTCGGGCGCTGCTTTAGCGCGTCACCGGATGTCGTCATTTCGAGGAGCGCTGCGACGAAGCAATCCAGCCGCCAGCACCACGCGCACCGCCCTGGATCGCCACGCCGCCAAGCGGCGGCTCGCGGTGACGGGTTGCGTTGGGCCGTCGCCGTACCCGATCAGGCTCCGCCCGGGCATGACGTTGCACTCGCAGCTACAGCCAGTGCGCGGGCACCCAGACCGAGTTGCCGGCCGCGACGCTCCAGTAGCCGTCCTGCCATAGCGTGCCGTGCGCGGCTCGCTCCACCCATTCGCCGGGCGCCCAGGCGTAGGCCTCGCCCGTCCAGTCCCAATGGCCCGGCTGCCAAATCATCACGGTCCGCGTGCGCGGGGGCGCCGGCACCTCCTCCGACCGCAGCGGCGGGACCGCGGGGTGCGGCGCCGGCGCCGTCGCGCATCCCGCCAACAGGGACGCAAGCAAAGCCCAAGCGACAAACAGCGGCGCCTTGGTCAGCCGTTCCAGTCGCACAAGCCGCTCCATCAACACCGCTCCCATCCCATTCAGGCGACCGCGCACAACGCTCTCGTTGAAGCTGCGCCGTGCTTGCTAAGGTCAACCAGCTGAGACTAGTGCAGCAGATCCGAGAAGTTGCTCCGAACCGGCTGGCGGAAGGTCAAGGGCAACCCACCCTACGTCGTCTGCTTCGCGCGCTTGAATGCCCCCTGGCCACTCGCCAGCAACGCGCCATCGGCCCCGCGCACCTCGGCGGACGCAAAAAAGATGCTGCGCCCCCCGCCCGTCACCTGACCGGTCGCCGTCAGCGTTCCTGGCCCTGACCCGGCGTGGTAGCTCGTCGTCAGCATCACTGTCGCCAGCCCGGCGGTCTCGTCCGGGAGCGACCGCAACCCGCTGTAGCCGCACGCCACGTCGAGCAGCGTGGCGATCACGCCGCCATGCACGCTGCCGGCGAAGTTGAGGTGGCGCGGCTCGACCACCAGCTCGAACACGGCGCGGCCCGGCTCCCACTCGGTGAGGCGGATGCCCAGATGGTCAAAATGCGGCTCGCGCAGCGGATTGCCAAGATCGCTCATACGCCGGCCAGGCGGTAGAACCGGATGGCGTTGCCCGCGAACAGCGCGCGCTGGTCGGCCAGCGGCAGGTGCGCCACGGAACGGCGGAAATTGGTGTAGATGTAGTCCCAGCTGCCCTTGAGGCTGTCGACAGGAAAGTTGGACGCGAACATGCACCGGTCGGCGCCGAACAGGGCGATGGTTTCCAGGATCAGCGGCCCGTTGGCCTCCAGCGTCCACGGCTGGCCCTCGATGCACAGCGCCGAGATCTTGCAGTGCACGTTCGGCAGCGCGGCCAACGCCGCCATCCCCTGCCGCCAACCATCCAGCGAGGCCGGGTCGCGGTTCCACGGGTAGCCCATGTGGTTCAGCACGACGGGCAAGCCAGGCAGCGCGCGCACCACCTCCGCCGCCTCCCCCAGGTGCCACCACGGCACGCGCAGGTCCCAGGACAGGCCGTAACGCGCGAGCAATGCCAGGCCGGCGACCCATTTCGGGTCCTGCAACGACCGCTTCTGTCCGCGCACGCTGTGCGCCGGCGAGGCGGCGATGATCGGCTTGGTGCGGATTCCGCGCACCAGGGGGCACTCGCAATGGCGAGCGAGCATCTCCTCGGAGTTCGGCTCGTCGACCCAGGCGTGCGCCACGATGGCGTTCGGCATCCCGTGCAGCCGGTTCATCTCCGCCAGCCACGCGGTCTCCTCGGCCTGCTGGCCGCGGTCGCACTCCGCCTCGATGTGCACGGTCGCGACCACGTTGTGCAGCGCCGTGTCGCGGCGGTATTCCGGCGGCAGGTAGCTGCGGCGGAACGCGGAGTAGTCGCCCAGCCAGTTCACCTCCGGGTGGGTGAGCCACGGGTAGCGCAGCGGGCCGGCCAGGTCCCACAGGTGATGGTGCGCGTCGACGATCGGCATGTCGTCGAGCGGGGGTGTCAGCTCCGGGCGAGGGGGCATTTGCTGTCCGCCAAGGGCCGGAACGCCTGGTCCGCCGGCACTGTCGAAAGGATCTTGTAGTAGTCCCAGGCGCGTTTCGATTCGGCCGGGGTCTTCACCTGCACGAGATACAGGTCGTGCATGAGGCGGCCATCCACGCGCAGCCAGCCGTCCTCGGCGTAGAAATCCTTCACGTGGGTTCCGCGCATCGCGGCCAGCACCGGTTCGGTGGCGGATGCGCCGGCGGCGGCGATGGCGCGCAGGTAATGCGTCGCGCCCGAGTAGACGGCGGCCTGCGCCATGCTGGGCATCGCGTGATGCCGGGCGAAGAACCGCTCGCCGAAGGCCCGGCTGGCCTCGGTGCGGTCCCAGTAGAAGCCGGTCATGAAGGTCAGCCCCTGCGCCACGTCCAGGCCCATCGCGTTCACGTCCGTGATGAACACCAGCGGCGCGGCGATCTGCACCCCGCCGGCGCCGCCGAAGCCGAACTCGGTGGCCTGCTTCAGCGAATTCACCATGTCCGCGCCGCTGTTCAGCAAACCGAGCACCTGCGCGCCCGACGCCTGCGCCTGCAGGATGTAGGCGCTGAAGTCGTTGGCGTGCTCCGGGTGGCGCACGGCGCCCACCACTTTGCCGCCGGTGCGCTGCGCCGCCGCGGTGACCTCCTCCTGCAGCGAGTGGCCGAACGCGTAGTCGGTTACGAGCAGGAACCAGTCGTGCGCACCCCGCTTGGCCATGGCGGTGGTCAGCCCGTTGGCCAGCGCGTAGGCGTCGTAGCACCACGAGAACCCGTTGGCGGAGCACGCCTGCTCGGTGATCTGCGTCGTGCCGACGGCGGTGTAGATCGCGATCTTGTTCTTCTCGCGCACGATCTGCTGCACGCCGAGCGCTACGGCGGAGTGCCCGACGTCGATGATCAGCCCGACGCCACCCGTGTCGCACCACTGCCGGGCGACGCTGGCGCCGACGTCAACCTTGTTCTGGTGGTCGGCGACCAGGATCTCGATCGGGCGGCCCAGCACGGCGGCGCCGAAATCCTCGACCGCCATGTGGGCGGCGATGACCGAGCCCGGGCCGGTGAGCGATGCGTAGGCGCCGGATTGGTCATTCAGCACGCCGATCCGGATCGGGCCCGCATCGGCAGCCCGCGCCAGCCTGGCCGCGCCAGTCAGCGCCGCAGCGCCGCCCGCGAGCACGGCGCGCCTGCCCGGTCCTATCGAATGCCGCATCGGCGCTCCCTGCCGGCCGTTTCCCATTGCGCCCGGGTGTGGCCGACCGTCGTCGGGCGACGCTCCGTCAGGCCACCTTGGCTGTCAAGCCGGCATCAGTGCCGGTCGAGCATGCTCTCGTGCATCCAGCCCTCCGGCGCGGACGTGCCCACCTGCAGCCATCCGCCGGGCGCCTGTGAGAACACCTTCAGCGACGTTCCGCGCTGCACGGTCCGCCCGGCGCCGCCATGCGGGTCCGGGTGCAGCGTCGCCGCCTGGCGCACCGTCACGCTGCCGGATGCGGGCGCGCCGGCGGCCGGGCCCGGCTTGGCCGGTGGCGAGGGCGGCGCGGCCGGGTCGCTGACCGTGTCCGGCAAGGGCGGCGTGGGGGCAGCCCCCGGGGACGGGCCGGGCGCCGGGCCGCCGCCGTCCCAGCAGAACGCCACGATCGCGGCGTAGACCCGGCTCGCCTCGGCCGTGCTCGAACCGATGCGATGCTCGAAAGCGTAGCGTGGCGGTTCGTCGCCGCTCGCCGTCACCACCGACACGAACGGCACGAAGATGTTGCCGTCGTCCCCGAACGGGCTGACCTGGCCGCACACCGCCTGAACCTGCGGCTTTGCCTGGCGATACAGCTGGACGCCGCGAAACCGGGGCGCGCGCGGCATGCCGGAGACCGTGCGCATATCCAGCTCGACCGCCTGCACGACGCGGTCGGCGATGGGCGCGGACTGACTGGATTTCTTGCTCTCGTCCTTGCAGCCGGCCAGCAGCGCCGGCGCGCACAGCGCGAGCGCGGTCCAGCACCGTGTCATGCCGGCGCTCTCCCGACAGTCAGTCCTCGTCCGGCGGCGCATTTGCCGGTCCGGGATCGTGCGGCATCACCTCGTCGCCGCCGAACGGGGTGTTCTCACCGGAGTCGAGTTGCGCCTGCGCGTCCTTGTCGCCCTCGGCCGCCCGCTTGCGCAGCGCCTGCGCGCGTTCGGCCTCCTTCGCCGTGCCGCTCATCGCGCCCGCTCGCTTTTCGGCTCGTTCTCGTCTCCGCTGACGATGGTCTGCTCGTCCCGCACCTTCTCGGGGTGCGCCGGTCCGGATTTGTCGGGGTTGCCCGGCTTGGTAGGCCGCGTGCCGCCTGGATCGATGCCCTCGAGCGGGTCGTTGCCGGTGGTCCGGGTGGATGCGGTCATTATCAATGCTCCTTGCGATGGCCGCGACCGTGTTGGTCCTTGGTCAGCTCGGCGTTCCGATGCGCCGCCTCTTTCTCCGCCTTGCCAGCCGTTGCCGGGCTGCTGCCAGGGCCATCCCCGGTCGAACTGGCGGGCATGACCTCGCCTTTCGCGCGGATGGGAGCAGGCGCCGAGCCGCCTTCGGGGACGGCGGCGTGGCCCGCGCCCGCCTTGGCGCTGCCGGCGCGCTGCACTTCCTCGGCCTTCTGCGCCTTGGCGGAACGCGCGTGGCTGTCGTCGTTGTCCGACTTCGTCTTCTCGTGCGGCATCGCGTGCCTCCCATCATTTCTGCGCTGCTAAGCCGCCAAGCCGCCGCCGGGTTGCCTCGCCCTGCCCCGCCGCGCGTGTTAGACGCGGGCAAGGCCAGAAGGACCGCGCGCCTTGAGAACCGCCATCGTCGTCTTCCCCGGCACCAACCGCGAGCGCGACGTCGCCATCGCGCTGCAACGCGCCACCGGCCAGCGTCCGGCCACGCTGTGGCACCGCGAGACGGCGCTGCCGCCCGGAACCGACCTGCTGGTGCTGCCCGGCGGGTTCTCCCACGGCGACTACCTGCGCTGCGGCGCCATGGCCGCGCACTCCCCCATCATGGCCGCCATCCGCGCCTTCGCCGCGACGGGCGGCTACGTGCTGGGCATCTGCAACGGCTTCCAGGTGCTGACGGAAGCCCAGCTGCTGCCCGGCGCCCTGCTGCGCAACGCCGGGCTGCGGTTCCTGTCGTGCGACTGCAACCTGCGCGTCGAGCGGTCCGGCACCGCGTTCACCCGGCATTGGCGCGAGGGCGACGTGTTCCGCGCCCCGATGGCGCACGGCGACGGCAACTACATCGCCGACGCCGCCACGCTGGACCGCCTGGAGGGCGACGGCCGGGTCGCCTTCCGCTACGTCGACGCGTCCGGCGCGGCCACCCCGGCGGCCAACCGCAACGGCTCCGCCCGGTCGATCGCCGGGATCTGCTCCGCCAACCACCGCGTGCTGGGCCTGATGCCGCACCCGGAGGACCTGGTCGACCCGGTCATGGGCGGCCAGGACGGCGCGCCGCTGTTCACCGGCCTGGTGGAAGCGCTGGCGGCATGAAGCCCGTCAACGAGGCTTTAGCACGCGAGTTCGGCCTCAGCGCCGAGGAATACGGCCGGGTGCTGGCCATCATGGGCCGCACCCCCAGCCTGACGGAGTTGGGCATCTTCTCGGTGATGTGGTCGGAGCACTGCTCCTACAAATCGTCCCGCGTGTGGCTCAAGCAGCTGCCGACCACGGCGGCCTGGGTGATCCACGGCCCCGGCGAGAACGCCGGCGTGGTGGACATCGGCGAAGGCCTTGCCGCCGTGTTCAAGATGGAGTCGCACAACCACCCGTCGTTCATCGAGCCATACCAGGGCGCCGCGACCGGGGTGGGCGGCATCATGCGCGACGTGTTCACCATGGGGGCCCGTCCGGTCGCCAACCTGAACGCGCTGCGCTTCGGCGCCCCCGACCACCCGGCGACGAAGCGCGTGGTGGACGGCGTGGTGCGCGGCATCGGCGGCTACGGCAACTGCGTCGGCGTGCCGACCGTGGGCGGCGAGGTGAACTTCCACCCCGCCTACAACGGCAACCCGCTAGTCAACGCCATGACGGTCGGCATCGCGCCGCGCGACCGCATCTTCCTGTCCGCCGCCG
>CAXTBW010000128.1:0-10500 GCA_964242925.1 uncultured Acetobacteraceae bacterium | reverse complement strand
TCGGGGGTGGTGGCGCTGAACGGGGCGCTGCTGCCGATGCAAGGCGCCGCCGGGCAACTGTTCTCGCCGCTCGCGCGGTTCCTCGTGGGGGTGCCGCTGCTGCCCAACCTGTTCGCCTGGCGGGCGCGCGACCGTGCGACGGTGGCCAAGCTGCTCGCCAACACCGGGTCGCGCGTCGACGAGGAGGCGGTGCGGCTGTACGGCCGCCTGGTCAGCGACCCCCGCCACGCCGCCTCGGCGCTGGGCATGATGGCGCGGTGGGACCTGCAGCCGCTCGCCGCCGACCTGCCCCGGCTCGCCGTGCCGCTGCTGCTGGTCGCCGGCGACAACGACCGGGCCATTCCGCCCGCCCAGGCCGCGCGCGTTCGCGACCTGGTTCCCGGCGCCACGCTCGAGACGCAGCCCGGCCTGGGCCACCTCGCCCACGAGGAGGATCCGGCCGCCACCGCCGCGTTGATCGTCGCCTTCGCCCGCCGCGTGGGGCTGCCCGCGTGATCTCCGCGCTGCCGCCCGACTATCCCCTGCGCGGCAAGCTGAACGACGAGGTGCATGCCCGTCCGCCCACGCCGCTGGAGGCGCCCGCCCGCCTGACCTACCTCGCCCTGCTGTCCGACGCGGCGCAGATGGAGGCCGGCTACCGCGCGGTGCACGAACTCGCCGCCCGGTTCGACGCGCCGATCCCGGAGGCCGGCGCCAGCCATTACAGCGCCGATTTCGGCCCGTTCCGCTTGAAATGGGAGCGCCACACGGAGTTCGTCCGCTACACCTTCATCGTGCCCGGCGCCGACGACGCGACCGCCCTGGCCGCCGTGCCAGCCGATTGGGTGGCGGCGTTGCCCGGGCAGCTGCTGGTCGCCGACCACGTGACCCTGGTGCGGGAAACCGAGACCGACCCGGTGGCGCTCGCCTCGCAGCTGTTCGAGCGGGACCAGTTGATCGGGTCGGCGATCGCCGACGGGGGCGCCACCGCGTTCGCCGACTTCCGCATCCGCGCCAGCGGGTTCGGGCGCATCCTGGTGCAGGACCGCCGCCTGACGCCGTCGCAGGCCGGGCGGCTGGTGCAGACCCTGCTCGAGATCGACACCTACCGGATGATGGCGCTGCTGGCGCTGCCGGTCGCCCGCGCGTTGGCGCCGGACATCGCGCGGCGCGAGAAGGAGCTGGCGCAGATCACCGTCGCCATGGTGACGGCGGGCGACGTGGACGAGCCGCTGCTGCTGGAGCGGCTGACGCGCCTGGCCGCCGAGATCGACAGCGGGCTGGCCGACAACCTGTATCGCTTCAGCGCCGCCGCCGCCTACCACGAGCTGGTCCGCCGGCGCATCGGCGAGCTGCGGGAGACGCGGCTGCCCGGGCTGCAGAACCTGCAGGACTTCACCGAGCGCCGCCTTGCCCCGGCGATGACCACCTGCGTCACGATCGCCGGCCGCCAGGAGGAACTGTCCCGCCGCGTGGCCCGCGCGACGCAACTGCTGGCGACGCGGGTCGGGGTGACGCGCGAGCAGCAGAACCAGACTCTGCTGGCGGCGATGAACCGGCGGGTGCGGCTGCAGCTGCGCCTGCAATCGACCGTGGAAGGGCTCTCCGTGGCGGCGGTGACGTACTACACCGTCGGCTTGGTCGGGCACGCCGCCGAAGGGGTGGAGGCGGCTGGCGTGCGGGTGAATCCGGCGATCGCGATGGCGGTGGCGATCCCCATCGTCGGGCTTACGGTGGCGCTCGGCCTGCGCCGGCTGCGGCGTCATCTCACGGCGGCCGATACATGAGCGCGCTGGTCGCCGTGATCCTCGCCGGCGTGTTTGCCGAAGCGGCGGCATTGCTGGCGTATCGGGCGCGCACCGGGCGCGGGCCGTCGGCCAGGAACCTCCTGCCGAACCTCGCCGCAGGGGCCATGCTGCTGCTCGCGCTGCTGCTGTCGCTCGAGGGGTTCGCACTGCCTGCGTTGGCTTTGTGCCTGCTCGGCGCCCTGGTCGCGCATATCGTCGATCTGCGGATGCGCTGGAGCAACTGACGGCTTCTCGGACGTGTCATCTTCTGTTTACACTCGGTCCTGCATGACGACCCTCACCGCCGCTGCACCGACCAAGGCGCACCGAACCGGGACCGGCCACGGTGATCGCCGGCCGCATGCGGTGGTGATCGGCAGCGGGTTCGGCGGGTTGGCCGCGGCGATCCGGCTCGGCGCGAAGGGCTACCGGGTCACCGTGCTCGAGCGGTTGGACCAGTTGGGTGGGCGCGCCGCCGTGTTTCGCCAGGACGGGTTCGTCTTCGACGCCGGGCCAACCATCGTGACCGCTCCCTTCCTGCTGCGCGAGCTGTGGGCGCTGTGCGGCCGCCGCATGGAAGACGACATCGAGCTGCGGCCGAGCGACCCGTTTTACCGCATCCGCTTCAACGACGGCGTCGTGTTCGACTACAACGGCGACCCGGCCGCCATGCGCGCCCAGGTCGCGCGTTTCTCGCCTTGCGACGTGGCCGGCTACGAGCGGCTGATGGCGGCAAGCGGCGAGATCTTCCGCGTCGCCTTCACCGAGCTGGGCGACAAGCCGTTCGACCACTGGACCAGCATGGCGCGCGCGCTGCCCGACCTGCTGCGGCTGGGCGCCTGGCGCAGCGTTTACGGGATGGTGTCGCGGCACATGCGCGACGAGCGGCTGCGCACCGTGTTCAGCTTTCACCCGTTGCTGGTCGGCGGGAATCCGTTCAGCGCGAGCGCGGTGTATGGCCTGATCGCCTTCCTGGAACGCCAGTTCGGCGTGCACTTCGTCATGGGCGGGACGGGGGAGCTGGTGCGCGGCCTGGCGGGCCTGATCCGCGGCCAGGGCGGCGCGATCCGCTGCGATTCCGAGGTGGCCGAGATCATGGTCGATAACGGCCGGGCGTGCGGCGTTGCGCTAAGCTCGGGGGAGACGATCCATGCCGACCTGGTCGTGTCCAACGCCGATGCCGCCACGACCTACCGCAAGCTGATCGCTCCGCGCCATCGCCGCCGCTGGACCAACCGGAAGGTGGAGCGGGCGCGGCACTCCATGAGCCTGTTCGTCTGGTATTTCGGCACGGATCGCCGCTACGAGGACGTCGCGCATCACACGATCCTGCTGGGCCCGCGCTACCGCGAGCTGCTGGCGGACATCTTCAAGCGGCACGTGCTGGCGGATGATTTCAGCCTGTATCTGCACCGCCCGACCGCGACCGACCCGAGCCTGGCGCCGCCGGGCTGCGACACATTCTACGTGCTGTCCCCGGTTCCGCATTTGGCCAGCGGCACGGACTGGACCACCGCGGCGGAGCCGTACCGCGCCGCCATCATGCGCGAGCTGTCCCGCACCGTGCTGCCAGGGTTGGGGAACCGGATTGTGACCTCCCGCATGATGACGCCGTTGGATTTCCGGGACCGGCTCGCCTCGCACCAGGGCGCCGCGTTCGGCATGGAGCCGCTGCTGCGACAGAGCGCCTGGTTCCGCCCACACAATCGCAGCGAGGACATCGCGGGGCTGTATCTGGTGGGCGCCGGCACGCATCCCGGCGCGGGACTGCCGGGCGTGTTGTGTTCCGCCAAGGTGCTCGACCGCTTGGTGACGGCGGCGGCCGCGCATGCCTGAGGCGTTCGATGAGGACCTCGCGGCATGCCGGGCGACGTTGCGCGCAGGCTCGCGCAGCTTCCTCGCCGCTGCGCGGATGTTGCCTGCGCGGGTGCATCGGCCAGCGACCGCGTTGTACGCGTTCTGCCGCGTCGCCGACGACCTGATCGACGCCGATGCGCGCGGCGCCGCCGACGCGCTGGCCGGGCTGCGCCAACGGCTGGACGCGATCTATGCCGGCCGCCCGATGGCGGAAGCCGCGGACCGCGCGCTGTCCCAGGTGGTCGCGCGCCACCGCCTGCCGCGCGCTCTGCTCGACGCGTTGCTGGAGGGGTTCGCCTGGGACGCCGAGGGGCGCCGCTACGAGGACCTGGCTGACCTGCAGGACTACGCCGCCCGCGTCGCCGGCACGGTCGGCGCGATGATGGCGGTGCTGATGGGGGCGCGCTCGCCGGCGTCGGTCGCGCGCGCCTGCGAGCTCGGGATCGCCATGCAGTTCAGCAACATCGCCCGCGACGTCGGCGAGGATGCGCGCGCCGGCCGGCTGTACCTGCCGCTGCGCTGGCTGCGCGAGGCCGGGATCGACCCCGACGGCTTCCTCGCCGAGCCCAGGCCAAGCCCGGCGCTGGCGGGGGTGATCCAGCGATTGTTGGCCGAGGCGGAAGGCCTTTACGCGCGGGCCGACGAGGGCATCGCCGGGCTGCCGCTGGCGTGCCGGCCCGGCATCGGCGCCGCCCGGCGGCTGTATGCCGCAATCGGCCGGGAGGTCGCGCGCAACGGGTACGACTCTGTCGCCGTCCGTGCGCGCGTAAGCGGCGGGCGCAAGCTGGCGTTGGCCGGGCTGAGCCTGCTGGTCAGCCCGTTCCTGCTCGATCCCGACCGCTTCCGCTCCCTGCCGCCGCACCCTGCGGCCAGCCACCTGGTCGCCGCGGTTTCGTCCACCCCAATTCCGGCAAGGACCGTCGGCTGGAGTGACCGGATGTCGTGGCTGGTCACTCTGTTCAGCGAACTCGACCACAGGCAGGCGAGGGGGTAGCGGTGGGTCAGTGGGAGTGGATCATCCTCCTGTTGGTCGGCATGGGCTTGCTGGTCGCCGAGTTGATCTCCGTGCGCCGCGCTATCCGGAAGGCCGGGGACAAACCGCGCGAGTAACACCGTCCGTCATTGCGAGGCCGCTTGGCCGAAGCAATCCAGGGCCACGCGCCGGACCTGCCGCGTGGCCTTGGATGCTTCGTCGCCAAGCGCCCCTCGCAATGACGATGAGTCACCAGCGCCGCGGGATGCGGAACGGCAGCATCGCCTGCACCCAGGGCGCGCGGAACCGGGTCAGCGACAGGCCTTCGTGCACGGCCACCAGGTCCTCGCCGCCCAGCCGCGTCTCGATCACCGAGCGTGAGTAGAACGGCGTGTCCTCCAGCGTCTGACGCACGCGCGGCGCGGCGTCCGCGCGGGTTCGCCGCCCAACCCCCCAGCGCGTGCGCGGCAGCATGGCGATCGGCGGAGGGGTGAACACCTCCACCTCGCCCGTGCGCGCCGCCCGTAGCGCGAGCGCCTGCTCGCCCCCGACGCGGCGGGTCGCGTTGTACAGGATGGTGGCGCCGGCGGCGGTTGGCGCGCGGCACCAGTCCCACTCCACGAAGTCGGTCTCCAGCGCGGCGGCGCCCTCGTTCGAGTCGAGGTAGCCCGGTCCGGACCAACGCAGCGACGGCGAGTCGAGTGATACCTCCACGCGCGACACGGGCGCCACCGGCGACCACGCATGGCGCCCGGCATCGTCCAGCGCGAAGCTGCGGCGGGTCAGCGCGGCCGGGTGGACCCGCACTTCGCCGCGCACGCGGGACGGGACCGGCGCCGTCACCTCGTCGATGCGAATCACCAGGCAGTCGCCGTCCCAGTGCAGCGCGCTGGGGCCGATGGCGAGGCCGGTCGCATCCCGCGCCACGGCCGCGCTGCGCCGCTCCGTCATCGCCCAGCGCCGGGGCGCCCCGTACAGCGCGACGTTGAGCGCGCAGTGCTCGAGCGGATTGCCGGCGCCGCGGCGGCGTGACCAGGCGTAGTAGGGCGAGAACACGCTGCCGATGAACGCGATCAGGGTGATGCCGTGCCGGCCGTCATCGCTCAGCGCGTCGACATACCACCAGACGTAGCCATGCGCCGGGACGGGCGCGTCGAAGCGAGGTCCGCCATCAGCGCCGACGCCGCTTGCCGGCCGGACAAGGCCGCCATCGGCACGCCCGCCCCGGGATGCGTCGCCCCGCCCGCCAGGTACAGGCCCGGCAGTTTCGTGCGGCTGCCCGGCCGGCGGAACGTCGCCATCGCCCCGTGCACCGCCGGGCCGTATAGCGCGCCCCCTGTCGCTGGGAACAGTTGGTCGAATTGTCGTGGCGTGGCGACCGTCATCGAGTCGCCCGTCAGCCGCAGCCCGCACTGTGTCGTCTTGTCCAGCGCCCGGTTGACGCATGTGGTGACCTCCGCCTCGGTGAAGCCGTGCGCATCCCCATTGGGGGGCGCGTTGGCAAGGATCAGCAGGCGTTCCGGACCACCTGGCGGCTCCGCCGCGTCGCCGCGGTCCTGCGCGCACACGTAGATGGTCGGATCGGCCGGCATCGCGCCGCGTTGCAGGGCGTGGAACTCCGCGCGGCTGTCGCGGGAGAAGAACACGTTGTGCCGGGTGAGGGGAAAGCCGTCGGCGGTCGCCTCGAGCGCGATCGTCAGCGCCGAGAGCGAGCGTGACGCAGGCGGCGCGGCGGGGGTGGCGAGTCGCGCCGCCGCGCCGAACAGCCCGGATGCGACGGCGTTGGGGTCGGCGTTCACCACCACGGCGTCGGCGGGCAGGTGCTCGCCATCAGCCAGGCGCACCCCGGTCGTCCGGCCGCCGGCAACCACGATCTCCGCCACGTCGGCGCCGTAGCGCAGGACGGCGCCGCGCGCCTCGGCCAGCGCCGCCAGCACCACCGCGACCCGGTGCATTCCGCCCTCGACCAGCCACACGCCCTGTTGCTCGACATGCGCGACCAGCATCAGCGTCGCCGGCGCGGCGAAC
This sequence comes from uncultured Acetobacteraceae bacterium, assembly GCA_964242925.1. Lineage (GTDB taxonomy): Bacteria > Pseudomonadota > Alphaproteobacteria > Acetobacterales > Acetobacteraceae > LMUY01. The sequence goes on along the minus strand of CAXTBW010000128.1, from coordinate 3,876 downwards.
GGCGAGGAGCCGCAATACGTGGCGTAGCGTCCAAACAACTGGCGCAATCGCTCGTCCCGCATGTGGGTGGAGATCGCGGCCCACATGGTTTGGAACGGCCGGATGCCGAGCAGGCGCGTCGGGTTGCCGACCGCTAGCGCCAGGCTGACCGGGGAGGGCAGCGGGCCGCGGATGAACGGCGCCTCCAGCGTGTCGTACACGCGTTTCGCCTCGGCGCAGAAGGCGAGGTAGCCGCGCGCGTCCGCGGGCCCGGCCAAACGCCCGATCGCGTCGGCGGAGCGGGCGATGTCGGCGAACAGGTCGAGTCGGGTCTGCGCGTCCCAGGCGTGCCGCGCCAGCAGTTCGGCGGGCCGCAGCGTGAGGTGGCTGTCCAGCGTCGTCCCCGCGTCGGCGAAGATCGCGTCGAACACCCATCGCATGGTGAACACCGTTGGCCCAGCGTCAATCGGCCGGCCGTTCACCAGCAATTGCCGCATCTTCCCGCCTGGACCCGGCGCGCGTTCCACCAGCGTGACCGCGCAGCCCCGGCCGGCAAGGTCCAGCGCCGCCACCAGACCCCCCACCCCTGCGCCGACAACCACTACGCGATCCACTGCAGAATGTCCTTGACCGGTGTGTCAGGTTTCATTGACAGTCCTATCTGACAAGCAAGACTTACACAATCGGGGGATGCCGATGGACGCGATGGCCCGGATCGAGCGCTCACTGGTGGCGGCGCTGGCAAACACCGACCGTCCTGGTTGCCCGCCGCGGTTGGGTGCGGCGATGCGCCATGGCGTGTTCCCACGCGGCGCGCGCATCCGCCCGCGGCTATGCCTGGCCGTCGCCGCGGCTTGCGGCGAGGACGAACCGGGTGTCGCCGATGCCGCCGCGACCGCGATCGAGCTGCTGCATTGCGCGTCCCTCATCCACGACGACCTGCCCTGCTTCGACGATGCGGCAACCCGCCGCGGCCGGCCCAGCGTGCACGCCGCCTTCGGGCAGCCATTGGCCGTGCTGGCCGGCGACGCGCTGATCGTGTTGGCGTTCCAGTCGCTCGCGCAAGGCGCCCAGCATGTCCCGGCGCGGCTCGGCGCCTTGATCGCCACGGTTTCGGGGGCGGTCGGGGTGCCCTGCGGCATCGTCGCCGGGCAAGCCTGGGAGTGCGAGGATAGCGTCGACCTTGCGCAGTATCAGCGCGAGAAGACGGGCGCCCTGTTCGCGGCCGCCACCGTCGCCGGGGCGGCTGCGGCGGGTGCGGAGGGCGAGCGCTGGCGCCGGCTCGGCGCGGCGCTGGGCGAGGCGTTCCAGGTGGCCGACGACATCCTCGATGGGTGCGCCGCGGCAGAGACCATCGGCAAGCCGGTTGGCCAGGACGCGGCGCATCGGCGGCCGAACGTGGTTGCCGAGCTGGGCCTGGACGGCGCGTTCGACCGGCTGGACCGCCTGGCCGAGGAAGCGGTGGAGGCGGTGCCGCCCTGCCCGGGGCGCAGCGAGTTGCGCAGCCACATCCTGAGCGAAACCATGCGTCTGTTGCCGCAGGATCTGGCGCGGCGTGCCGCCTGACGATGCCGTCCGCGCTTGCCTGGCCTCAGGTCGCGCCGACGCCTTTGCTTGACCGGCTGCGGAACTGGCGCGACGCCACCGTCGCTCGTCCGGAGTTCCGCGCGTGGGCGACCCGCTTCCCCCTGACGCGGCCGATCGCCCGCCGCCGCAGCCGGGCGCTGTTCGATCTTTGCGCCGGGTTCGTCTACGCGCAGGTGCTGCATGCCTGCGTGGAATTGCGGCTGTTCGACATCCTGGCCAACGGTCCCCAGGGCCTCCCTGAGTTGGCGGCTGTTTTCCGCATGGCGCCCGATCGCGCCGAACGTCTGCTTGGGGCCGCGGTCTCGCTGAAGCTGGTCGCCAGGCGCGGCAATCGGTTCGCGCTCGGCCCGCTCGGCGCCGCGATGGTGGGCAACACGGCGGTGACCGAGATGGTCCGGCACCACGCGATGCTCTACGCCGACCTCGCCGACCCGGTCCGGCTGTTGCGCGAGGGCGCCGGGACCGCCACGCAGCTTGCCGCCTACTGGCCATACGCCGCGCAGGCGCGCCCGGAGGAACTCGGCCGCGAGCGGGTCGGCGACTACACCGCGCTGATGGCGGCCTCCCAACCGATGGTCGCCGCCGAGGTGCTGGACGCCTTCGACGTGCGCCGCTGCCGCTGCTTGCTGGATGTCGGCGGCGGCGATGGCGGCTTTCTCGCCGCGGCGCTCGCCCGTGCGCCGGGGCTGCGCGGCATGGTGTTCGACCTGCCCGCCGTCGCCGGGCTGGCCGAGGCGCGGTTTGCCCGACTCGGTTTGACGGGGCGGGCGACGTGCGTGCCCGGCGACATGCACCGGGACGCGCTGCCCACGGGCGCCGACCTGATCTCGCTGGTGCGTGTCGCCCACGACCACGACGACGCCCGCGTCCTGGCGCTGTTCCGCGCCATCCATCACACCTTGCCACCCGGTGGAACGTTCCTGCTGGCCGAGCCGATGGCGGGCATGGCGGGGGCCGAGCGCATAGGCGAGGCCTACTTCGCCTTCTACTTGCTGGCGCTCGGCAGCGGGCAGGCGCGCTCGCCGGCTCGCCTTGCGGCCATGCTCGCCGAAGCTGGGTTCACCCGCATTCGGGCGTCGAACACCGCGAACCCACTGATCGCCAACGTGCTTGTCGCGAATCCATGACACCGTCTGTAAATCTGTGTTGACAGATCATTCTGTCAGGTTAGCTTTACGTGCTGTCGTCGAATCGTTCGGCGAGGCCAAGAAAGGGAGGACGGATTTGCAAGCCACCGCCGTCGTTCTGAGCGCCCCGCGCGAACTTGGACTGAACCGCTTGGACCTCTCGGCCGCAGGCGCTGGCGACGTCGTCGTCGACATCGCGTTCAGCGGCATCAGCACGGGCACCGAGCGCCTGCTCTGGACCGGCGACATGCCGCCATTCCCCGGCATGGGCTACCCGCTGGTGCCCGGTTACGAATCGGTCGGACGCATCGCCTCTGGCGCCAGGGCGGGCGAGCCCGTGTTCGTCGCTGGCGCGACCTGCTTCGGCCCCGTGCACGGCCTGTTCGGCGGCGCGGCCTCCCGCGTGATCGTGCCCGACTCGCGCGCCTTGCCGATCGGCGAGGAGATGGGTGAGCGCGGCGTGTTGCTCGCGCTGGCCGCCACCGCGCGCCACGCCATCGCCGGCCACGCGCTCCCCGACCTCATCATCGGCCATGGCGTGCTCGGCCGCATGTTGGCACGCCTCGCCGTGCTCGAGGGCGGCAAGCCCACCGTGTGGGAGCGCGATCCGGCCCGCGCCGGCGGCGCCGCCGGCTACGACGTCATCGACCCGGCGGACGACGCGCGGCGCGACTACCGGGCGATCTACGACGCCAGCGGCGATGCCGGCCTGCTCGACACCCTGGTCGGCCGCCTGGCCCCCGGTGGGGAGATCGTGCTGGCCGGGTTCTACCACGAGCGGGTGTCGTTCGCGTTCCCGCCCGCCTTCATGCGCGAGGCCCGCCTGCGGATCGCAGCCCAATGGCAGCCGGCCGACCTCGTGGCGGTGCGTGACCTCGCCTGTTCGGGCCGACTCGACCTTGGCGGCCTCATTACCCACCACGAACCGGCCGCGCGCGCGCCGGACGCCTATCGCACGGCATTTGGCGACCCCGCGTGCCTGAAGATGATCCTGGACTGGAGGGACTGCCCGTGAACGCACCCGTGAACCATCCGGAACGCGCCGAACCGCAGGCCAGCATGGTCGACCAACTGCGCGCGGAAGCCGCCGTCGAGCCGGACGCCGTGCACACGGGCCCGGTGAAGAAAGAGACGCAGATCATCGCGATCTACGGCAAGGGCGGCATCGGCAAGAGCTTCACCC
>CAXTBW010000127.1:1995-10626 GCA_964242925.1 uncultured Acetobacteraceae bacterium | reverse complement strand
TGCTCCAGCTTGTCGATGCCGCGCCAGGTGTCGACCGGGTTCATGCCGACGCGGACCAGGTTCTCGCTCATCGCCGCCATGGCGTCGATGTCCTCGTTGCCGTCCAGCACGTAGACGTCGATCGTCTCATTGCCGGCCACGATGGCGGCGCGGGTGCGGCGGTCGCCGGCGCGGACAGTGAGGATGCCATCGATTTCCCGGACGAGAGGGGGCTGGAGCAGACCGATGGCGATGATCGACGCCACGAGCTGCTGGTCCATCTCCTTGGGGACTGGACTCTGGCGGGGGTTGTCCGGGTTGAGGGTGAGCGAGCGCGGATCGACGTTGCGAAGTTCGGGCATCATGGGCTCCTGGATTGATGGTCTCGCCTTCCGGATTTTTCTCAGAAGACCCCTCCCCCCAGCCGCAGCGATGGCCGGGCGGGGCAAGGGCGTCAGCCGGCGAAGCCGGGCCGGGGCAGAGCCCCGAGACCCTTGCTGCGACGGTCACGCTGCGGCAGTTGCCGGATCGTGGTTGTTTGGCGGTGTCGCCGACCGGAAGCGGTTAGCGTACGCCCCAGGCGGTCTTGCCCTCGATCGCCAGCAACGCGAGCTGGGTCAGGGCGTCACCGCTTGCGTCGTCGAAAAACTCGGCGCGCAAATGCGGGTTGTAGCGAACTCGGAACGCGTCTGGCCTATCTCTGACGCTCTGTGGACAAAGCTCGGTGCGACGGCCGCGTGCGTATGCATGAACCGAGCGCACTCCTGTTTCGCGGACTTTGCAGACTGCCGCTTGGCTTACGCGAAGCCGGACATCCTGCAAGACGATGGCGCGAGGCTTGTCGATTACCCGACCTTTGTTCACCCCGCTCAAAGATTTAACGGAAGAGACCTTGCGGTGCAGATCGCAGTAGACGTCAACCCTGTGATCCTCATCGATTGAGTCTTTCCGGATGTGAGCCGCCATCAGAACAGGCTCGATTGCTCAGCTGGCCTAGGTCGCGCTGCGGCAGGTATTGTCATTGCCGGGCAGTGCAGCACCGGTGGTTGAACCGGCGCGGTTTGCCCTGCGAACTTCGCTTGCAGGCGCCGAAGAAGTTCGCGTTCGGCACCGTCGATCTCGGCGGCCCGAAGCTGGCGATAGGCAGTCAGCAAATCGCACGTTTGAAGTCGCCTCAGGATCGCGCGCTCGACGTCGGAGTACGTCCAGGCGGGGTCGCCGCACGGCCGCCACATCGTAGTCTCTTCGAGAAAGGTGACCTTTCCCCGTAGATCTTCGAAGAACTCCGCTGTAAAGCCGAATTTATTGTAGTGCGCAATGTGCCCGAACATCATGGCCAGGCGGCGATACAGCTTGTCGGTGAACATTGTCGTCTTGAAGTCGCTAGCGATGAACCGGCAAAGATTGTTCGCGAACTTCGCCTTATCCTCGCTCGTGTCCCACTTCGTTGCCGTGAAATCGGCAGCAGTGAACGCGGGGCGCACGAGCGCCCCGGTGTCCAGGATGGTGGCCATGACAGTCTCCGGTGTTGGGGTGTTCAGGCGGCCTGGGCGAGAGCCGGCTTGCCGGTCCCGGCGAGGTCCGCCTCCAAGGCGGCAAGCTGGGCGAGCTTCCCGTCCAGTTCGCCTTGCAGGGCGAACGGCTGGCCAAGGCGGTCCTGGTAGCCGGCCAGGCGGCGGGCGGCCTCGGCCGCCTTGCGCTCCTGGTCCTCACGGTCCTGGGGCAGTCGGTCGAGGGTGTGCTCCAATCGGGCGATGAGACCCGTGGGGGTCATGTCGTCCTCGACCTGGACCTGTTGGTCCAGGCCGGTGCGACGCAGCACCAGTGCCGTCTCGAACGATCTGCGCCAGGTCGGGCCGGCGCTGCAGGAGAGACCGAAGCCGCCCAAGGTGCCAAGGTCCAGCTCATCCGCCACTTGGGCGCGCGCTAGCATCCGCACCTTGGACAGGAGCAAGGCACCGGCCGTCCGGCGGTCCTCGATCCGCTTCCCGCCCCAGTGCAGCACGAAGGCGTCGCCCCGGGTTGAGACGTGTTGGCGCAGGTCCTCACCGATCTGCTCGATCCGACGCCGCGCTGACTGCAGGTCGAACTCCGTGTTGGCGACCTGGCGGCGGACGTTTAGCTGGTCGTCGAAGTGCGCCGCACGCTGGCGGTCGAGACGGGCGATCTCACCTTCCAGCCCCGCCTTCTGCAGCAGCCTCGCGTCACCCGATGCGATGGCCTTGGCGAGGGCGAACTGGTTGGCGGTGTCGCCCATGTCGTCGATAGTGCGGATCGTGCGATCGCCCGACAGCGCCGCGGCGATGAACCGGGCCTTGCGCTCGTTGTTCTGCCACATGGTGGCGTCCATGGAGCCAAGGGTCGCGTAAGCGTAGATTTCCACCTCGTCGTGCTGGTTGCCCTGCCGTTCGATCCGTCCCTCGCGCTGCTCGATGTCCGAGGGAAGCCACGGCACATCCAGGTGGTGCAGCGCCTTCAAGCGAAGCTGGGCATTCACGCCCGTCCCCATCGTCTGCGTCGAGCCAAGGACGAAGCGCACGCGACCGGCGTTGATGTCGTTGAACAGGCGCTGCTTTTCGGCCGAGCGCTTGAAGTGCTGCATGATGGCGATCTCGGCCGCCGGCACGCCGAGGCGGATCAATTCATTCCTGATCCAGCGATAGGCTGAGAAGCCGCGCGTGTCCTCGGCCGAGAGCGTGCCGAGGTCGGAGAAGATCATCTGCGCCGCCCCTGCCGTCGGGAACGGCGTGCCGTCCCGCTGGCAGTAGCGGTGCTCGCTCGTCTCCTGCCAGATGCGGTGCGCGGTGCGGATCAGCGCGTTCAGCTTGTTGTCGGGCTCGTCACCCGTCCACGCTTCCACCAGGCGCATGTCGATCGCGGCGTGGCGGCCGTCGGTGATGACCTTCAGCAAGATGTCATCACCCTTTTCCACACGACGCGTGCGCTTCTCAATCTCGTCGATGCGAGAAGCCAGCTCCGCCTGGTAGTCGCGGAACGCATCACTCGCTTCGGACGTGACGAGTTGGCGATGACCCCCTTTCACGGCTGGCAGTTTCAGGTAGCCGCGCAGGTCGTCCTTCAGCACGACATCCGAGACCGTCCGGAACATGTCGATCAGCTCGGGGACGTTGACGAACTTGCTGAAACGCTCGACCGGCTTGTAGGAGCCGGACGGTTGCAGCTCCAACTCCGTGCGCGTGTCGCCGAAGGCGCTCGCCCAGGCGTCGAACTCGTGGACGCCGCGCTCGCGCAGCAAGCCCTCGTTCTGGTAGCGAATGAGCGTGAACATCTCGCCCATCGTGTTGGTGATCGGCGTGCCCGAGGCCTGGATCAGCGCGCGGCGCGGGTTGATGGTCTCGATGAAGCAGCGCTTGACGTAGAGGTCCCATGCCCGCTGCGAACCATCCGGATCGACGCCCTTCAGCGCCGTGCGATTAGTCGCAAAAGTCAGCTTTCTGAACTCCTGCGCCTCGTCCACGATCACCTGGTCGATGCCAAGCTCTTCGATCGTGAGCATGTCGTCGCGGCGCTCGCGCAGCGTCTCCAGCTTCTCCCCGAGGCGCTCCTTCATGGCCTCCAGGCGCTTGCGGGTGATACGATCGTCGCCATCGGCGCACGTGATCAGCGCCTCGAAGGCCGCGATCTGCGTCTCGATCATGCCCCGCTCGAAGTCGGTCGGCACGGCGATGAACTTGAACGCGGAGTGGGTGATGATGATGGCGTCCCAGCACGCGGTCGCGGCACGGCCCAGGAAGCGCGCCCGCTTCTCCTTGGCGAAGTTGGTCTCGTCCGCGACCAGGATGCGGGCGGTTGGATACAACTGAAGGAACTCGCGACTGGCCTGTGCCAGGCAGTGTCCTGGTACGACCAACATTGCCTTGCCCACGAGGCCCAGGCGTCGTTCCTCCATGACGGCCGCGGCGATGGAGAAGGTCTTGCCGCTGCCGACCGCGTGGGCGACGTAGGTTGAGCCGGCCGTGATGATGCGCCAGATCACCCGCTTTTGGTGGGCGTAGAGGGTGATGATGTCGCTGGCGCCCGGCAACGTCAGGTGGCGGCCGTCGAAGTGCCGGGGCACCAGGTTGTTGAAGCGGTCGTTGTAGAGGCGGGAAAGCCGGTCGGCGCGATCGGGCTCGGTCCAGACCCAGTTGGCGAAGCCGGTCTTGATCTTGACCAGCTTCTCCTTGGCCGCCTCGGTCGCCTCCGGGTTCAACGCCCGTCGCTCGCTGCCGTCCACGATCTCGATGTCGTAGATCTGCGGCGTGGCGCTGTTCAGAGCGTCATGCAGGAGCTGGCCTGCGTGCCGGCGCGCTGTGCCCCATTCCGACGTGCCGGCCGCGGTGCCTGCGAAGCATGAGGCACGCACGCCCCATGCCGCCACCTCGACGGTGTGGAAAACCTCCACCTCGCCGCCTATCACCTCGCGCACGAAGTCCTGGATCACGTCGGTTGGCAGCCAGGGTGCGCCGAGCCGGGCGGTGATGTCCGAAGGCGGGATGTCGCGCGGCTGCACGCCCTGCAGCGCCTCGACGTTACGGGCATACTGGCCGTCGATCGCCGCTGCAGCCTCGGCGGCGGCCAGCTTGTGGCGGACCGCTCCGGACAGGTAGGCGTCGGCCGTCTCCCATTGCTCCGTGCTTGGGTCGCGGAATACGGCGTCGCCGAGCCGCGCGAGCGCATCGTCCGGCGCGCATTCCAGCAGGTCGCCAAGCCGCTCCGGGTCCACGAAGCCTAGCTCGTTGAGGGTGACGGCCAGTGCATCGCCGGCGCTGGTGATCATCGGCAGGGCGGGCGGCGATACGACGCGCTGGCGGAAGATCGGACCCATTCGGGCGATCCCGCTGTCGAGGTCGTATTCCTCGATGGAGGCGACCAGCCAGCAATCGGGGTCGTCCGCGAAGTGCGCCAGGTTCGGCCGGCGGTGCTGCTCGCGCTCCTCGCCCGTCTCGTCGTCCGTCAGGGTCGAGACGACGGTGTGGTTGATCGGCCCGTAGTAGCGGATGAAGTTGGAGTAGCAGCAGCGCAGCCGCACCTGCAGCTCCTTCCAGGGCTGCCCGGCGGCCTGGGCGCGCAGCACGTCGCGCACGGCATCGCGGATCGGCATCAGGCCGCGAATGACCTTCGCCGCCTTCAGGCTGATCCCCTCCCCGATCTTGCCGGACTTGATCTTCACCGGGACGGCCTCGCCGCCAAGGATCTGGCACAGGCGACCGCCTTGCCCGACGTGGTAGCTGCCCTCCTTGATGGTGGCGCCGTCCGCCGCGCGGCCGACGCGCACGGGATTGGCGAACTCCTGCTCGTCCTCGTCGCCCGCGAGGGCATCCGGGTTGGGAGTGAAGATGCCGGTCGGCAGGTGCGCAAAGGCCGCGTCGAGCTGTGCCTCCAGGGAACCGGCTTCGGGGTTGGGCCGGCAGGTGTAGGACCAGCCCGGTCCATAAATCCCACGGCGCTGACCATGCGAGCCAAGCACCATCTCGGGGTGCGCCGTGAAATACTCGTTCACCAGCACCGTGCCGCGCCGAAGGTGGCGAGGCGTGGGCGGAGCATCCGGATCCACGCCGTCCAGCTCGGCCTCCTCCTCGGCGTCGTCCTGTAGCTCGCCAAGGTCGATCTCGGTCAGTGCCATCCAGGCGGGACCGGCCGGGGCCTGGCCCTCGGCGCGGCGCTGGAACACCAGCACGTCGATGACGACCTCGGTGCCGGCGGTCGCGTGCATGCTGCTCTCGGGCAGGCGCACCGCGCCGACCAGGTCTGCCATGCTCGCAATGTGCTCGCGCGCGGCGGTGCTGGCCTTGTCCATCGTCCCCGTGCTGCTGACGAAGATCGCCAGCCCGCCCGGCCGGAGGCGGTCGATAGAGCGGGCGATGAAGTAGTCGTGCAGGCGCAAGCCGTGCTTGGCCACCAGGGGGTCAGACTTGATGACGCGGTCGGCGAAAGGCGGATTGCCGATCGCCAGGTCGAACCCGCCGCCCAGAGGGCTGCGCGTGTAGTCCTCGCGGCGCACCCGCGCCTGCGGATGGATCAGCGCCGCGATGCGGGCGGTGATCGGGTCATATTCAATGCCCGTCAGGCGGGTCGTGTCCCGCAGGTCCTCCGGCATCATCGCGAAGAACAGGCCCGTGCCCATGCCCGGCTCGAGCACCCGGCCGGCGGTGAAGCCGAGCTGTTGCGCCATCTTCCAGGTGGCGCGGATCACCGGCTCGGGCGTGTAGTGGGCGTATTGGGTTGAACGCTGCAAGGCGGCGTACTCCGGAGCGGTCGTGGCGTCGGCCAGGGCCTGCCCGATCTCCTGCCAGCCGGGGCGGAACTCGCTCTCGCCGGGGAGCGGAAAGGCGTTCTGGGCCAACTCGGTCGCGCCGAAGCCGATGAAGCGGATCAGTCGCTCCTGCTCGGCCGTCGTGGGCGCCCGTCCTTCGTCCTCCAGCTGCTTGGACAGCACGATTGCCGCGACATTGTCCTTGGCGCGGCTTGGCCAGCCCCGCGCGAGGCGCCGGTCGCCATCTAGGGCAAAATTCACGCCGCGACCCTGGGCGGTCGGCGCGGGGAGGATGTCGGGTTCGTCATCCCGCTCCTCTGCGGCCGGGGATGCGACCGTAGGGGTGGGAACAGTCCAGCCAAGGGCGGAGCTGTCGAACAGGCCAAGGGTGTATTGCGCAGCGTCGGGCATCGTCGCGTCTCCTGGACGTGCAATGGCGCGCTCGCCTGCGAATGGCGGGCGAGAACGCGATGCGGATGAGGAAAAAGGCGGGGGTGCGGGCCTAGCCCGCGTCGGTCAGTATTCGCTGGGCAGCATCAACGTGCCGTCGATCAGCCAAAGGCTGACTTCCTCGAGCGGGAAGTCGGTGAACGGGATGGCTTGCGTTGCCAGTTCGCGGTCGCCGCCGTTGGTCGCGGTCGCCGTTGCCGTTCGGTCAGGCCGGACGGTCAGTTTCCAGACTTGGAAGGGGGCAGCGGCGATCTTGCGTTGGAGCTGCCACGACACGACCAGGTCTATGAGCCAGTATGCATTCGCCTTCTGGGCGAGATGCTGAACGCCGGGCGTGTAGATCGTGCGTCCTGTCCAGTGCCGATAACGCTCCAGGTCGCATGTAAAATGTGCCAGGTCTCGCAGGAGCTGCTCTCGGACCGCGCTTGTGCTGCTCGGCGCTGTCTCTGTCGTGGTACTCACGCTGTTTCCTTTCGATCTTCTCTTCCAAGACCGATTCCCGCAGCCGCTGAGCGGCGGACGGGGCAAGGGCGTAGCCGGCAAAGCCGGGCCGCGGTCGCAGACCGGGGACCCTTGCGGCGGCCGCCACGAAGTGGCCTGCCGTCTCGTCAGGTGACATGGCCCGTTCGGGATGACCCCAAATCAGGGGCGGGCGGCGGTCGCCGGATCGCCGTGGCCGAGGTACTCCGACCAGGACCAGCGCCGGCCCAGACCGCGGGTCGTGGTGAGCCCTCGCGCGTGGGCGCGCTGTTCCATAGCGACCGACACCTCCACGAGGTCCGGATGTGCGTGCGCAAGCCAGTCGACTTCGGCCTTTTTCGATGCCGGACACATGAAACAGGCGGATTTGACGGGAACGGGGAGGCCTTCTTGTGAGATCACCTCCTCGCAGTGCTCTCTGGTCCATCCCCATTCACCAGCGGGTAACGGTAGCGGTGTCCTGGCGGCCATTTGCCGGAGGCGTTGACAAGACGCCGGCTGTCGCGCGGTCCCGCGTCATAGCCGATCAGCTTCGTGACGGTCGGACCGTGCGGCCAGCTCTGCTTCCTGCGATCCCAGCCGAAGAACTGCTGGGTGTAGCGCCACTGCGGATCGACTTTCCACTTCAGCGAGCAGGAGTGCCCGCCATAGGCGAGGGACGGCAGGACGCTCTTGCGAAGGCACTCGCCGTGCAACGAGGTGTCGCCGGCACGCGGGCTGTGCCGTTTGATGATCGTGACCGGCGGCATGCCGTTCCTTGCCAACCAGGCCTGCATGATCGGCAAGTAGGCGATCGTCTCCGGCTTCTCCGATCCGGTATCGGCGAACAGGATCAAGGCAGGCTGGACGTGTCGATCGCGCAGGCCGATCAGCATCGCGGTGCTGTCCACCCCCACACCGTAGGCGACGATGATCGGGTCCGAGCCAAAGCCATGCGTGATCGCGCCGGGGCGACGAGCCATGTGTCGTCTCCGTGCTGAGGGTTGTGCCGCAGCGGCCGTGCCGCTCGGGCGGGCTGGAAAGAATCAGGCTGCTTGGCGGTGCGTGGTCTTTTCCACGTAGGCTTGGACGCAGTGGCCAGGGCAGTACGGCTTCCCTGCCTGGGCAAGCTCCGCGCAGAAGCGGAAACTTTTCGTGCCGGGTTCACCGATCGGCCAGGCGCAAGGGTGTTTGCTAAGAAAGGGCGTGCGAGCCGGCGGCTCCGGCGCTGGCGGCATGACCAATCGCGGTGCTGCAACCCGCACGGGCGGGGGCGGCACGGATACCGCCAGCTTCGCTTCCACGTGCGGCCTGCGCTGCAGCTCTGCCAGGCTCGGGCAGATCATCCGCCGCGGTCGGCGTTCCTTGGCCTGGCCGGCAGGCCGTATCGGTGACGGGCGGGCTGCTAGGTCGAGGCGATGCGACTTGCCGATCACCGCGTTCTTGCTGATGCCCATGCGACGGCCGATCTCGGCGGTCGAATGGCC
>CAXTBW010000127.1:0-1895 GCA_964242925.1 uncultured Acetobacteraceae bacterium | reverse complement strand
CCGGCTCTCCTGGGCACGCTCGCCTGTCACGATCAGCGTTCTCCGGTCCAGGAAGCGATCCTGATTTCGGATCAGCGCTGCCATGACGTCGATCTTGAGGTAGGCGCTGCACCAGCGCTGGTTCAGGTTGGCCGAGACCTGGGGAAAGCGGAGACGGGTGCCATCCGGACCCTGCCCGCCGACCCTCCCGACGGTGCCGCCCGGCCTCTCGAAGCAGATCGGCGCGGTCGGCGCCCCGTCGCGCAGCATCTCGCGGAGAAAGCCGCCCTCCTTCCAGCTGAGATAGAGCGGAACGCCGAGCGCGCGGGTGACGGCGCGGCAGTAGGCTGTGGTGCTTGGCCAATCCATGAATGACGGGCCGTTGCCGTCGACGTCGTGGTGGTAGACGTCGATGCGTTCGGGCGGCACGCCCGCGTCCAGCACGGTCAACAGGGAGGCGACGCTGTCCTTCCCGCCGGAGAATGCGATGACGATGCGGTCGTAGCTGTGAAGGTCTGGCCCGCGCATCGCCGCACGGGCATTCGGAAGAGAAACGGCGTTCATCGCTCAAGTCCCCGCCGCGGTGATGCGGGCCAGCCAGGCATGGACGTCTCCGGCCGCGATCCAGTCCTTGCGGCTGCCGTCCGTGTCCGTGCCGGCGAACTTGTCGCCCGCCAGGTGGACGCGGAACTCCTGGATCGCTTCGGCCTTGGCCGAGAGGGCGGCGGCAGCTGCGGCTAGGTCGGCCTGCAGGCGGGCGATGTAGTTCATGGCGCACCCGCCGTGTCGGCCGTGGTGATCGCCGCGCGTGCTTGACCCGGGGTCATCAGCTTGGTTGAGGCGACCACCTCGGCCGGCGTCGGCCAGATCTTGCTTTTGGACCCCTGCATCACGAACAGGGGCCGCAGGCGCCAGCCCGTCGGGGTGCCTGCTCGGTCTCGGATGGGGGTGATGTTGGCGACCGCGCCCGGGGACGGCTCCGTAACCCGGTCGAGACGATAGGCGCCGTCGTGCAGGCGCACGACCGCGTAGTCGCAAATGCGGCCCATGAGGGTCTCCTGTCGAAGGTCTGGAAGGCGGGGATCAGCCGTGCGGGCTGGCGGACCGGATCTTCTGGAGGAGGTCTTCTGCAGCGCGCCAGCACGGGGCATCCCAGCCGCCAGTGCCCGCCGCCCACTCGATCAGCTCGGCGAGGGTGCTCCGCAGGTCGGGCAGCAGCAGGATCGCGTTGGCGTTCGCCAGGTCCTGCTCGTCGAGCAGCCTGACGAACTCACCGTCCGCCACGCGTCGAGAGAGTCGACCGGGGATCATGCAGATCGTGCGTCCGTCGGGGCCGTCCTCTCGGTCGAGGATCAGCAACGGCGTCTCGTCGCCTACCTCGGGATGCGCGGGCGACAGCTCCCAGCTGGTCGGCATCATGCTGCCTCCCGCAACGTCGCGGCCGTGGACTCTACTGACGCGTCGGGTTCCTGGGCGACCTGCTCCTCGCTGCCGGTCGCACGCGACTGCTCGGCATAGGCGGGATGGAAGGCGAGCAGGTAGTCGGCGATCCGCTGCGCGTCCGAGGCCGCACGGAAGACCTCCTTCTTGTCGTCCCGCAATTTGCCGAGCCAGTCGGCAATGTATGCGGCACCGTTGGTGAAGTCGCAGTCCTCGATGCCCAACTCGGAGCAGATCATCACCTGCGCCAGTTCGGCGCGAAGCTCCTCCTTGGCGTAGTCATGCGAGCCGAACCTGCCGCTCAGATCACGCTTGAGGCGTTCCGGACTCCCGCTCCAATGACCCAGCTCGTGCAGCAGGACGCTCGCGTATGCTGGGGGCGACCGGAAGGCGCGAGTGGGCGGCATCTGCACGTGGTCGGTCGAGGGCGAGTAGAAGGCGCGGTCGCCGCCGACCCGGATCACGGCGCGGCTGTT
>CAXTBW010000126.1:0-11097 GCA_964242925.1 uncultured Acetobacteraceae bacterium | reverse complement strand
CGTGGACCGCCTGCTCCGCGCCGCATGAAAACCCTTCCCCGCTGGCGGGAGAGGGAGCAGCAGGCAGGAGGCAAGGGGCTTCGACGGCATCCAGGCGTTGCGCGCGCTGGCGGCGTGCGCGGTGGCGTCCCTGCACCTGGCTGACGAGGCGGGGGCGCTGACCGGAACGCCGGGGCAGGCGCCGTGGCGGGGGGTGGACGCCGTGCCCCTCGAGGCGGGGGTCGACCTGTTCTTCGTGATCTCCGGCTTCGTGATGACCTGGGCGTCATGGGATTCGTTCGGCCAGCGCGGCGCCGTGCCGCTCTTCGCAGCGCGGCGGCTGCTGCGGATCGTGCCGCTGTACTGGCTGCTCACCCTGGCGACCGTGGTGGCGGCGGCGGCAGCGCCAGGCGCCATCAGCGACGGGCTGCGCGAAGGGCCGGGCTACGTTGCCGCGTCGTTCGCGTTCTTTCCTTGGCGGCGCGCGGACGGGTTCGTGCAGCCGGTCCTGCGGCTCGGCTGGACGCTCGAATACGAGATGCTGTTCTACGCGCTCGTCGCCGGCGCCCTGACGCTGCGGCGACCGGCGGGGTTGGCCGCGATGCTGCTGGCGCTGGGCGCCCTGGTGGCGGCCGGACAGGCCCGGCTTACGGCCACGCCCCTCGTGTTCTGGACCGACCCGGTCATCGCCGAGTTCGCCCTGGGCGTGCTGGTCGCCATCGCCGCGCGGCGCGGCTGGCGTGGCGGCTGGGGCGCCTTGCTGGCCGGCCTGGCGGTGGCGGCGCTCGCCAGCCAGGCGCCAGACGCGGCGCCCCGCGCGCTGGTCCGCGGGCTGCCGGCGGCGCTGCTGGTTTTCTCCGCCCTGTCCTGGCGCGCCGCGCCCAGATGGCTGCTGCTGGTGGGCAACGCGTCCTACGCGCTTTACCTCGTCCATCCGTTCCCGATGCGTGCGCTGCGGGTGGTTGCCGCACGCCTGGCCTTGCCGCCGGCGGGCTACCTTGCGGCAGCCTCAGCATCGTGCCTGGTCGCCGCCATTGCTTTGCATCTGCTGGTGGAGCAGCCGATCCTGCGATGGGGTCGCTTCAAGCTTTCAGGCGGCTGAAAAACCCGGCGATCTCCTTCGCGGCCTGATCGGGCGCCTCGCGGTGCGGGAAGTGGCCGACGCCCCTGAACATGGCCAGGTCCAGGTCGCTGAACATCTCGCCCAGCCGGTCGGTCCAGGCGAACGGGAAGATCGAGTCGTCCTCCGCCCAGCGCACGCAGGTCGGCACGTCGATCGGCGGCAACTTGGGCGCTTCCCCCTGCATGATCTTCAAGCGCGCCGCCTGCGCCGCGCGGTAGTAGGCGAACCCGCCGTCGAGGTTGCCTGGCGCTAGGAAGTTGTCGACCCACTGCTCCAGCACGTCGTCGAACGCGTCCTTCTTGTGGGCCCAATGCCGGAGGAAATAGCCGATATAAGCCCGGCAGGACTCGCGCGTCGCGCCGACCATCGTGGCGGCGAAATCCATCTGGTGGAACGACTGATACCAGATCTCCTTCAACCGGTCGGGCGTGCCCAGGCGCGGGCCGATGCCTGGATACACGAAGTCGAAGAAGAACAGCCCCGTCAGCCGCTCCGGCGCCTTGCGGCCGAGCGACAGCATGATGGCGCCGCCCACGTCGTGACCCACAACCCCGAAACGCTTGCGACCGAGCGCGTCCATCAGCGCCAACAGGTCGGCGGCGTGCTGGTCGGCGCCCCACGGTCCATCCGGCTTGTCGCTGGCGCCGAAGCCGCGCAGGTCGGGCGCCACCAGCGTGAAGCGGTCCGCCAGGCGATCCATCACCGGCTCCCACGTCAGCCAGAACTCCGGCCAGCCGTGCAGCAGCAGCAGCACGGGGCCGCTGCCGACCGTCGCCACATGAAAGGTCGCGTTCGCGGCACGCACGTCCAAGTGTTGCATTCCATCCCCCCTGTTCCGCCTGCGAGGGAAAACCGCGAGCCGCCGCCGCGTTCCCTTGTCGAACACGACGGAGACCGCATCATGCCCCCATTCTCTCGCCGCGACCTGCTCGGCGCTTCGGCCGCCGGCATCGTCGCCGTGGCCGGGCAGGGCGCCAGCGCCGCCGACCAGCCAGCCGCCCTGCTGGGCAAGACCGCGGGCGACGCCGTCACCGTGCCGCCGCTGATGACTCCGACCGAAGCCGAGGCCAAGGTCGACAACGCCGACCCGGTGACCCGGCGCCTGGGCGTGGCCCTGGTCGGGCTCGGCCACTTGTCGCTGCTGCAGATCCTGCCCGGCTTCAACCAGGCGAAGCACGTGCGCGTCACCGCCCTGGTCAGCGGCGAGCGGGACAAGGCGCGCGCGGTGGCCGCCCAGTACGGCGTGAAGGAGCAGAGCCTCTACGACTACGCCAGCTTCGACCGCCTGAAGGACAACCCGGAGGTCGACATCGTCTACATCGTGTTGCCCAACGCGATGCATGCCGAGTTCACCGCCCGCGCCGCCGCCGCCGGCAAGCACGTGCTGTGCGAGAAGCCGATGGCCACCTCCGTCGCCGACGCGCAGCGCATGGTGGACGCGTGCAAGGCGGCCGGCCGCAAGCTGATGATCGCCTATCGCTGCCAGTACGAGCCGCACCACCGCGCCCTGATCGCGGCCGTCCGCAGCGGCCAGCACGGGCCGGTCAAGCTGATCGAGGCGGTGAACGGCCAGAACAACGCCGACAACGGCCAGTGGCGGCACGACCTGGCGATGGCCGGCGGCGGCTCGCTGCCCGACGTGGGGCTGTACTGCTTGAACGCCGCGCGCTACATCACCGGGGAGGAGCCGGTCGAGGTGATGGCCACGCTCACCCGGCCGTCCGGCGACAACCGGTTCAAGCAGATCGAGGACATCTGCTCGTTTTCGCTGCACTTCCCGTCCGGGGCGATCGCCACCTGCTCCAGCGGCTACTCGTTCCACGAAAGCCGGTGGCTGCGCGCGCACATGCCCGAGGCCTCCATCAGCCTCGACCCGGCGTTCGGCTACGAGGGCATCGCGATGATCACCGGGCGCAAGGCGGGCAGCGGCAATGCCCAGGACCGTGTGAAGTTCACCGACCGCAACCAGTTCGCCCGCGAGATGGACCACTTCGCCGAGGCGCTGAAGGCGGGGGTGGAGCCGCACACGCCGGGCGAGGAGGGGCTGCAGGACCAAAAGCTGATCGCGGCGCTGTATCAGGCCGCGGCTGGCGGGGGCGTCGTGAAGCTGCAGGTCGTCTCCGGGCTGGACACGACGCGAGGGCCGGCGCCGCAAAGCGAGGGCTGACGCGGCGGGAATACGGGAGTAAGGCTGACGCATGCCGCCGCCAATCGCCGCCGCCATGCCCGCTTCGGCCACGCCCGCGGCCGCGCCCGCCGGATTCTCGCACCAGCAGATCCTGCGCGTCATCACGGGCATTCTGCTCTGCATCCTGCTGGCGGCGCTGGACCAGACCGTGGTCATCCCGGCGGTGCCGACCATCGCCACGGACCTGCACGCGTTCGGTCACCTGTCGTGGATCGTCTCGGCCTACCTGCTGACCTCGACGGCGGCGACGCCGATCTATGGGCGCCTAAGCGACATGTATGGCCGCCGGCTGTTGCTGCTGCCGGCGCTGGCGCTGTTCATCTTGGCCTCCATCCTGTGCGCGCTGGCGCAAACGCTGCCCCAATTGATCGTGTTCCGGGCGTTGCAGGGGCTCGGCGGCGCCGGGCTGATGGCGATGGCGCAGGCCGCAATCGCCGACGTGGTGTCGCCGCGCGAACGCGGGCGCTATCAGGGCTACATGGCGGGCACCTGGGGGGTCGCCTCGGTTGCCGGCCCGGTGGTGGGCGGGTGGCTCACCGACCATCTGTCGTGGACCTACATCTTCTGGATCAACGTGCCGCTCGGGCTGGCCGCGATGTGGCTGTGCAATAGAGCGCTGAAGATCCTGCCGGTGCGGCGGATGGGCGGCGGGATCGACTACATCGGCGCGGCGCTGCTGACGGCGGGGGTGACCGGGTTCCTGCTGGTGCTGAGCTGGGGCGGATCGGAGTACCCTTGGGCGTCGACGCCGATCATCAGCTTGGCGGCGGCCACCGTGCTGCTGTTCGCGGTGCTGGTGTGGCAGGAGCGGCGGGTGGGCGACGCCGCGGTGTTGCCGCCGCGCATGTTCAAGGTGTCGGTGTTCAGCCGCGGCGTGGCTCTGGCATTCCTGACGGCCGCGGGCCTGTTGGGCACCACCTTCCTGTTGCCGTTGTTCTTTCAGCTGGTCCGCGGCGCCGATGCGTCGCAGTCCGGCTTCCTGGTCATCCCGTTCCTGCTGTTCAACACCTTCGGAGCTTTTACCGGCGGGCAGATTTCGCGCAAGCTGGGCCGCACGAAGGCGGTGGTGCTGGGCGGCATGGTGGCCAATGCGGTCGGCTTCGCCGGGTTGGCGTTGATCGGCGCGAGCACCCCCTTGCTGCTGGTGATGCTGCCCATGGTCATCGTCGGCGTCGGCATCGGGGTGTGCATGCCGAACGTGCTGGTGATGGTGCAGAACGCGTCCCCCCGGCGCGATGTCGGCACCGTGACGGGGGCGCTGTTGTTCCTGCGCTCGATGGGCGGCGCGTTCGGCGCCACGCTGGTGGGCGCCCTGCTGACCGGCGCATTCCTCGCTCGCCTGACGGCGGCCGGGTACCCTGGGGCGACCGATCTCGGCGCGCTGAAGCCCGGCGGCCAACTCGACCAACTGGGCGCCGCCGCGCATGCCGCCGGCGTGGAGGCGCTCGCGGGCGGCTTCCGGCTGGCGTTCGCGGCCGAGCTGGCGCTGTTCGTGATCGGCGTCGTGATCACGCTCGGCCTGCAGGACATTCCGCTGCGGAACGTGGCCGGCAGCGCGCCCGAGGAGCCCGCGGCGCTGGGACACTAACCCGAGCCCCTGAAATCCAGGCCTTGGCGGCTCGCCTTGCACCGCGGTGAACGCCAACGTCCACGCTGCGTTGGGAGCGCGGAGGGCAGCCATGTCTCGTATGTTCCCAGTAGCCGGCGCGGCCGTGGCGCTCGCCGGCGTCGACAAGCTCGCTGGTCAGCGCGGTTACGATCGCATGTTCCGCCATCTCGGCTGGTCGCGGACGGCGGTGCTGGCGGCGGCGACCACGGAAGCGGCTGGCGGCCTGCTGATGATCGCGCGCCCGACCCGGCAGTTGGGCGGCGCGCTCGTGGCCGGCGTGTCGGCCCTGCTGCTGGGCAGCGAGATGCGGCATGGCGACCCCAAGCTTGCCGTCCCGCGCGGGATGGTGCTGCTCGCCGGGCTCCTCGCGGTGATCGCGCCGGGAAAGCGGTGATCGGGCGGGACGGTTTCCGGTGATCTCCGCGGCGACCACTCAGCTATCCGCGGTCTTGCAGCGGAACTTCATCGATGCCCTCGGCGACGGCGTCTACGGGGTAGATCTGCAGGGGCGATGCCTGTTCGTCAACCCGGCCGCCCTCCGCTTGCTCGGCTACGACAGCGAGGACGAGCTGCTCGGGCGCAACATGCACGCGGCGATCCATCACACGCGCCCGGACGGCTCGCCGTTCCCGCAGGCCGAATGTCCGCTGCTGCACACCGCGATCAGCGGCAAGTCCGTCCGGCTCGACAACGAGATGCTGTGGCGGCGGGACGGCGCGGCCTTCTTCGCGGAGTACTCCTCGTTCCCCGTCCTGGACGGCGGCGCCATCACCGGCAGCATCATCACCTTCAGCGACACCGCGACCCGCCGCGACGCGCAAAGCCGCTTGGCGGTGCAGTATGCAGTCACCAAGATCGTGTCCGGCGAGGGCGCCGGGGACGCCATGCCGGGCCGCATCCTGGAGGCGATCGGCGCCGGCCTGGGCTGGGACATGGGCCTGTTCTGGCGCCGGCAGGAAGGTGGCGACGGCCACGAGCGGTTGCACTGCATCGCCCAGTGGTATGCCAGCGGCGCCGCGGCGGCCGGCACGTTCGGCGTCGATGGCGAAGTGCCGCCGCTGGAGCTGGTCGCAGGCCTGCCGGGCCGGGTGTGGATCATGGAGGCGCCCGTCCTCATTGCCGACATCGCGGCCGAACCGGCCAGCCCTCGCCAGGCCGAGGCGCTCCGCATCGGCCTGCGCAGCGCGTTCGCCTTCCCCATCATCGACGCCGGCTCCGTGGTCGGCGCGATGGAGTTCTTCAGCCGGCAACGCATTGC
Organism: uncultured Acetobacteraceae bacterium; assembly: GCA_964242925.1. Classification (GTDB taxonomy): domain Bacteria; phylum Pseudomonadota; class Alphaproteobacteria; order Acetobacterales; family Acetobacteraceae; genus LMUY01. Next base: position 4,940 of record CAXTBW010000126.1, on the reverse strand, counting down.
GGTGGACGACGGCCTGATCGAGGCGGTGTCGACCCTGGGTCATCAGATCGGTCAGGCGATGGGCCGCCGCCGCATCGCCGACCAGCTCAGCGGCAGCGAGCGGTTGAAGGCCGCCATCTTGGCCTCGTCCCCCGACTGCATCATCACGATCGACCGCGCCGGGCGCGTGCTCGATTTCAACCGGACCGCCGAGGCCACATTCGGCTGGAGCGCCTCCGAGATGCTCGGCCAGGAGCTGGTTGGCACCGTGTTCCCCGAGGCTGCCAGGGAACGCCGCCGCGCCGCGTTCCAGCGCGCGCTCGAGGGCGACAGCGGCCTGGTCGGCCGGCTGCACGAGGTGGATGCCCTGCGCGCCGATGGCGCCGTGTTCCCCGCCGAGTTCTCGCTGTCCCGCACGGATTCGGACGGGCGCACGATGTTCACGGTCCACCTCCGCGACATCACCGCCCGCCGGCGCGACCAGGCCCGGCTGCGGGAGAGCGAGGCCCGGTTCCGCACCATCGCCAACGCCATTCCGCAGCTGACGTGGATGACGGACCCGTTCGGCGCCATCGTGTGGTACAACCAGCGCTGGTACGACTACACCGGGTCGAACTTCGCGGAGATGTCGGGCTGGGGATGGAAGTCCGTGCATCACCCCGACCACATCGACCGGGTCGAGCGGCGGCTGCGGGAATGCTTCGCGGCCGGCGAGGACTGGGAGGACACGTTCCCGCTGCGCGCGCGGGACGGCAGCTACGCCTGGTTCCTGTCGCGCGCGGTGCGCATCCGCGAGGACTCGGACGAAGGCGCCGGCCGCATCGTCGGCTGGTTCGGGACCAATACGGACGTGACCGAGATGCGCGAGGCGGCGCGCGCGCTGCAAGCCGCGCGGGACGAGGCCGAGGAGGCCAACCGCGCCAAGAGCACGTTCATCGCCAACATGAGCCACGAGCTGCGCACGCCGCTCTCCGCGATCATCGGCTACGCGGAGATGGTGACGGAGGAGATCGACGACGGCGCCGAGCCCGCCAGCCTGGCGCGCGATGTCGGCATGATCGAGGGCAACGCCCGGCACCTGCTCGGGCTGATCAACGACGTGCTGGATCTGTCCAAGGTCGAGGCCGGCCGGATGGAGGCGTATGTCGAGCCGTTCGACGTGGCCGTCATGGTGGGGGAAGTCGCGTCCACGGTGGCGAGCCTGATGGAGCGCAAGCATAACCGATTGGAGCTGCGCCTGGCCGAGGAGCTGGGCGCCATGCAATCCGACGTCACCCGGGTGCGCCAGGTGCTGCTGAACCTGCTCAGCAACGCGGCGAAGTTCACCGAGAGCGGCGCGGTCACCCTGGCCGTCGAGCGTGCGCCCGGGCCGGACGGCGCCGACTGGCTCGCCTTCACGGTGTCCGACACGGGGATCGGCATGACGGAGGAGCAGCTGGCCAAGCTGTTCCGGCGCTTCCAGCAGGCGGACGCGTCCACCACCCGGCAGTTCGGCGGCACCGGTCTGGGGCTGGCGCTGACCAAGGCGTTCACCGCGCTGCTGGGCGGCGAGGTCGGCGTCCAGAGCAGTCCCGGCCAGGGCAGCATCTTCACCGTGCGGCTGCCCGCCAAGCTGCAGCCCGCCGAGGCGGCGCCGGCGTCCCTCCAAGCCGAGCCGGAGTCCGCGCCGGGGAAAGAGGTCGTGCTCGTGGTCGACGACGACCGCGCGCAGCTGGACCTGATGAGCCGCTTCCTCGCGCGCGAGGGTTTCACGCCGCGCACCGCGCTGGACGGCCCGACCGGCCTTGCGCTGGCCCGCGACCTGCGTCCGCGCGCCATCCTGCTGGACGTGACGATGCCGGGCATGGACGGCTGGTCGGTGCTGAGCGCGCTGAAATCGGACACGCAACTGGCCGACATCCCAGTCGTGATGGTGACCTTCCTCAACGAGCGCGCGCTCGCCTCGTCGCTGGGCGCCGCGGATTACGTGCTCAAGCCGGTGGACTGGGACCGGCTGCGCGCCGTCATGGAGCGGTTTCGCGAGGCCGAGGGCGACGTGCTGGTGGTGGACGACGACGCGGACGCGCGCCACCGCACCCGGCAGGAGTTGGAGCGCAACGGCTGGGTCGTGGTGGAGGCGGAAAACGGCCTCGAGGCGCTCGACCTGGTGGCGCACGCCATCCCGCGGTTGATCCTGCTCGACCTGAACATGCCCGTGATGGACGGCTTCGAGTTCCTGCAGGCTTTGCGCGAGCGTCCGGGGTGTGATGCTGTCCCGGTCGTGGTGTTGACTGCGATGGACCTGACCGCGGAAGACCGCCGCCGCCTGCGCGGCGCCAACCAGGTGTTGAACAAGGGTGACGTCAGCCTGCGAGAGCTAGCGGAGCGCCTCCGCCGGCTGGGCAGCATGCCGGAGCCGGCGGGTCTGCAGTAACCGCTTCAGGTCGATACCAGCGGCCATTCGTCATCGCGAGACGCCGCCTGGCGACATTGCGATCCAGAGCGGCGCGCACGGCGCCGGCGGCTCGATTGCTTCGTCGCCAGCGCTCCCAGCAATGACGATGGCGGCTAGCACCCCAACATGACGGTGAGAAGGGCCGCCGGCCTTAGGCCGTCTTGTCGCCCGACGCGCCCAACGCTGCTTGCGCCGCCGCAAGCCGGGCTACCGGGACGCGGTAGGGCGAGCAGGACACGTAGTCCAACCCGACTTCCTCGCAGAACGCGATGGAGGCCGGGTCGCCGCCATGCTCGCCGCAGATGCCCATCTTGAGCGCGTTCTTGGTCCGCCGCCCCTTCTCGGCGGCGATACGGACCAGCTCGCCCACACCCTCCACGTCGATCGACACGAACGGGTCCTTCGGCAAGATCCCTTGCTCGACGTATTGCGGCAGGAACTTGCCAGCATCGTCGCGGGACAGCCCGAATGCGGTCTGCGTCAGGTCGTTGGTGCCGAATGAGAAGAAGTCCGCGAACTTGGCGATGCTGTCCGCCGTAAGCGCCGCGCGCGGCAACTCGATCATCGTGCCAACGGAGTACTCGATGGTCTTGCCCGTTTCGGCAAACACCTCGGCGGCCACCCGGTCGACCTGCGCGCGGGTGATCTCCAGCTCGCGTTGCGTGGCGACCAGCGGGATCATGATCTCAGGAACGGGCGCTTTGCCGGCCTCGGCGGTGGCGGCGATGGCGCCCTCGAAGATCGCGCGGGCCTGCATCTCGTAGATCTCGGGGTAGGAGATGCCCAACCGGCAACCGCGGTGGCCGAGCATCGGGTTGGCCTCCTTCAGCTCGTCGGCGCGGCGGCGGATGGTCTCGAGGTCCTCCCCGAGCGCGTCGGCGACGTCCGCCAACTCCGCCTCCTGGTGCGGCAGGAACTCGTGCAGCGGGGGGTCCAGCAGGCGGATGGTGACGGGCAGCCCGGCCATGATGCGGAACAGGTCGCGGAAGTCGTCGCGCTGGAACGGCAGCAGCTTGGCGAGTGCCGCGCGGCGGCCGCGTTCGTCCTGCGCCATGATCATCTGGCGGACGACGCCGATGCGCGCCGGGTCGAAGAACATGTGCTCGGTGCGGCACAGGCCGATGCCCTCCGCGCCGAACTTGCGGGCGGTCTCCGCGTCCAGCGGGGTCTCGGCGTTGGTTCGCACCTTCATGCGGCGCAGGCCGTCGGCCCACTCCATCAACGTCGCGAACTCCCCGGACAGCTTCGGCTCCACCATCGCGACGGAGCCGACGAACACCTCGCCGGTGGCGCCGTCCAGCGTGATGGTGTCGCCGGCGCGCACCGTGCGGCCGCTCGCAGTCAGCGTCTGCGCGCCATAGTCCACGCTGATCCCGCCGGCGCCTGACACGCAGGGCCGGCCCATGCCGCGCGCCACCACGGCGGCGTGGCTGGTCATGCCGCCGCGGGTGGTGACGATGCCACGGGCGGCGTGCATGCCGTGGATGTCTTCCGGGCTGGTCTCGACCCGCACCAGGATCACCGACTCGCCCTTGGCGGCGCGCATCTCCGCCTCGTCGGAGTTGAACACCACCACGCCGCTGGCCGCGCCCGGGCTGGCGGGCAAGCCCTTGGAGATCAGCGTCCGCGCCGCCTTCGGGTCCAGGGTCGGGTGCAGCAGTTGGTCCAGGCTCGCCGGGTTCACCCGGCGCACCGCCTCCTTGCGGTCGATCAGCCCGGCCTCGGCCATCTCGACCGCGATGCGCAGGCTGGCGGCGGCGGTGCGCTTGCCGCTGCGGGTCTGCAGCATGTAAAGCTTCTGCTGCTGCACCGTGAATTCGATATCCTGCATATCCTTGTAGTGCGTCTCGAGCGTGGTGCGAACGCGCACCAGATCCTCGTAGACGGCGGGCAGCGCCTCCTCCATCGAGACCTCGCCCGGCTTGGCGCGCAGCCTGGACAGCGGTTGCGGGGTGCGGATGCCGGCCACCACGTCCTCGCCTTGCGCGTTGACCAGGAACTCGCCGTAGAACACGTCCTCGCCGGTCGACGGATCGCGCGTGAAGCAGACGCCGGTGGCGCAGTCGTTGCCCATGTTGCCGAACACCATGGCCTGCACGTTGACGGCGGTGCCCCATGATGCGGGGATGTCGTGCAGACGGCGGTAGGTGTTGGCGCGCGGGTTCATCCAGCTGCCGAATACGGCGCCGATGGCCCCCCACATCTGTTCGGCCGGATCCTGCGGGAAGGGGCGGCCGAGGTCGGTCTCCACCATCAGCTTGTACTCGTCGACCACTTCCCGCCAATGGTCCGGCGACAGCGCGGTGTCCTCGGTCACGCCGGCCTCGATCTTGGCGCTCTCGATAATCTCCTCGAAGCGATGGTGGTCGACGCCGAGCACGACAGAGCCGTACATCTGGATGAAACGGCGATAGCTGTCCCAGGCGAAGCGGGGGTCGCCGCTGGCGCGGGCCAGGCCGCCCACGGTCTCGTCGTTGAGGCCGAGGTTCAGCACCGTATCCATCATGCCCGGCATCGACACGCGCGC
>CAXTBW010000125.1:0-11193 GCA_964242925.1 uncultured Acetobacteraceae bacterium | reverse complement strand
CTGGTGCTCACCAGCTTCAACGACTCCCGCCTCACCACGATCATCTCCGGCCTGTCGTGGCGCTGGTACGGCGCGCTCTGGCGCGACGACGCGCTCAAGGCCGCCGGCCTGCTCTCGCTGGAAGTGGCGGCGCTGTCCGCCACCGGCGCCACCATCCTCGGCACGGCCGCGGGCGTCATCCTCACCCGGTTCCGCCGGGTCCGCGGACGCGCCCTGCTGGACGCCCTGATCGCAACCCGGCTCGTGCTGCCGGACGTGCTGATCGGGCTCTCGCTGCTGCTGCTGTTCGTCGCCAGCGAGCAGGCGCTCGGCTTCCCCGCCCAGCGCGGCGCGCTCACCATTGCGGTGGCGCACATCTCGTTCTCGCTGTCCTACGTGGCCGTCGTGGTGCGCGCCCGGCTGGCGGGCGCCGGGACGGAACTGGAGGAGGCCGCGATGGACCTCGGCTGCACCCCGGCCAGCGCCTTCCTGCGCATCACCTTGCCGCTGCTCGCCCCGGCGCTGCTGTCCGGCTGGCTGCTGGCCTTCACGCTCAGCCTCGACGACCTGGTGGTCGCCAGCTTCGTCTCGGGGCCAGGCGCCTCCACCCTGCCGATGGTGGTGTTCTCCTCCCTCAAGCTGGGCGCCACGCCGGAGCTGAACGCGCTGGCCACCGTCATCCTGCTGTTCGTCTCGCTGGCCCTCGGTGCCGCATGGCTGGTGCAACAGCGCGCGGTTGCCGCCGGGCGCACCCGGGCATAGGTTGCCCGCCGTCAATTCAACGCGCGGAAGACTGTCCCATGGACCTCATCGCCGAGCGGCTCGGCCGCGTCAGCCCCAGCCAGACCATCGCCATCTCGTCGAAGGCGCGCGCGATGCAGGCGGCGGGGCGGGACGTCATCAGCCTGTCCGCCGGCGAGCCCGATTTCGACACGCCCGAGAACGTCAAGCAGGCGGCGATCCGCGCCATCCAGGCCGGTGAGACGAAATACACCGACGTCGCCGGCACGCCCGCGCTGCGTCGCGCGGTGGCGGCCAAGTTCAAGCGCGACTCCGGCCTGGACTACGCCCCGGAGGAGATCATCGTCAGCACCGGCGGCAAGCAGATCATCTACAACGCCATGGTCGCCACGCTGAACGCCGGCGACGAGGTGATCATCCCGAGCCCGTGCTGGGTCAGCTACCCGGACATCGTGGCGCTGGCCGACGGCACGCCCGTGCTGGTGCCCTGCGGCCAGAACAACGGCTTCAAGCTGCGCCCGGAGGACCTCGAGGCCGCGATCACCCCGCGCACCAAGTGGTTCATGCTGAACAGCCCGTGCAACCCCACCGGCGCCGCCTACACCCACGCCGAGCTGCGCGCCCTGTGCGACGTGTTGCTGCGCCATCCGGACGTGTGGATCTTCACCGACGACATCTACGAGAAGCTCGCGTACGGCGACTACGAGTTCGCCACCATCGCCCAGGTGGAGCCTAAGCTGCGGGACCGCACGGTCACGATGAACGGCTGCTCCAAGGCCTACGCCATGACCGGCTGGCGGATCGGCTACGCCGGCGGCCCGGTCAAGCTGATCAAGGCGATGGACAAGCTGCAGTCGCAGTCCACCTCGAACACGTCGTCGATCGGCCAGGCCGCCGCGGTCGAGGCGCTCAATGGCCCGCAGGACGCGATCCCCGTGATGGTGGAAGCCTACCAGGCGCGTCGCGACCTGGTGGTGGACATGCTTAACCAGGCGCCCGGCATCACCTGCCACAAGCCGGAGGGCGCGTTCTACGTGTTCCCGTCCGTGCACGGCTGCATCGGCAAGACCACCCCCAAGGGTGTCGCCATCACCGACGACGAGAGCTTCGTGACCGCGTTGTTGGACGAGGCGGGCGTGGCCGCCGTGCACGGCGCCGCGTTCATGTACCCGGGCCATTTCCGCGTCAGCTACGCGACCAGCACCGAGGCGCTGACCGAGGCCTGCACCCGCATCCAACGCTTCTGCGAAGGCCTGACCTAATGCCCCGCTCTTCCTGCTCCTGCTCCCTCTCCCGCCTGCGGGAGAGGGTCGGGGTGAGGGGAGCCGCGCAAAGCCCCCTCACCCAACCCTCTCCCGCAAGCGGGAGAGGGCTTTGACAATGCCCGCGCTAGCGTCCCGTCTCGCCCGCATCCCGTTGGCGGCCACTATCGCCATGACCGCCAAGGCGCGAGCCATGCGCGCCGCCGGCACGCCAGTCATCTCGCTCACCATCGGCGAGCCGGACTTCGCCAGTCCGCCGCACGCGATCGAGGCGGCGCACCAGGCGGCCTTGCGCGGGGAGACCAAATACACCCCGCAGGACGGCGTCCCGGCGCTGAAGCAGGCGATCCAACGCAAGTTTCGCCGCGATTCAGGGCTCGAATTCGCGCTGGACGAGATCGCCGTCTCCAACGGCGGCAAGCAGTCGATCTTCAACGCCTTTATGGCGACCTTGGACGACGGCGACGAGGTGGTGATCCCGGCGCCCTACTGGGGAGCCTACCCGTTGATGACGCTGGTGGCCGGCGGAACCCCCGTCCCGGTGAACTGCCCGCAGAACAACGGCTTCAAGCTGCGCCCGGAGGACCTTGACGCCACCATCACCCCGCGCACCAAATGGCTGCTGCTGAACTTCCCCAACAACCCGACGGGCGCCGCCTGCTCGGCCGACGAGATGGCGGCGCTGGGCGAGGTGATGCTGCGCCACCCGCATGTGTGGATCATGTCCGACGACATGTACGAGCACCTGGTCTATGACGGCTTCACCCACGCCACCATGGCCGCCGTGCAGCCGGCGTTGCGCGACCGCACGCTGACCATCTCCGGCGTGTCCAAGTCCTACGCCATGACCGGCTGGCGCGTGGGCTTCGCCGCCGGGCCGCGCCCGCTGATCAAGGCGATGACGCAGATGCAGGGCCATGCCACCGCCGGCGTGTCGGGCGTCAACCAGGCCGCCGCCGCCGCCGCGCTGGACGGCCCGCAGGACAGCGTCGCCGAGCAGGCCGCCGCCTACCGCCGCCGGCGCGACCTGGTGGTGGACGCGCTGAACCAGGCGCCCGGCGTGCAGTGCCACCGTCCGGAAGGGGCGTTCTACGTCTACCCCAACATCGCCGGCTGCCTCGGCAAGACCACGCAAGGCGGCGCCCGCATCGACACCGACGAGGACTTCGCGCTGGCCCTGCTGGAGGAGCGCCAGGTCGCGCTGGTGCACGGCGCCGCGTTCGGCATGAGCCCCTACCTGCGCATCAGCTACGCCACCGACGACGCCTCGCTCACCGAGGCCTGCGCCCGCATCCAGGCGTTCTGCCAATCGCTGGCCTAATCCGAGCCGGCCGCGACGACGACGCTGCCGGCTTCGTCGCCCTGATCGGCGCATGCTGGGCCGAATACCCGGGCCAGGTGCTGGACGTGGATGCGGAACTGCCCGAACTCCGCACGCTTGCCACCCATTTCACCGATAGAGGCGGCGCGCTGTGGACGGCGGAGCAGGACGGCCAGGTGGTCGGCATGGTCGCCGCGTACCCGTCAGCCGACGCCTGGCAACTGTCGCGCATGTACGTGACCGCGGCGCAGCGCGGGACCGGCCTGGCCGCGGACCTGCTGCGCCGGGCCGAGGATCACGCCCGCGCCGCCGGCGGCGTCCGCATGGCGCTGTGGTCGGACATGTTGTTCACCCGGGGCCACGCTTTCTACGAGAAGCACGGCTACGTCCGCCGCGGCGGCTTGCGCGCGTTGCACGACCTATCGAACTCGATCGAGGCCGGGTTCGCCAAGCCGCTCGCCGGCCTGGTGATCGAGACGCTGGATGTCGCCGCCGCCGAGAGCGCCGAACGCACGCTCGCCGCCATACTGCGGGACTGCGTGCACGACGGCGCTTCCGTGTCGTTCGTGCCGCCGTTGCCGCCGGACAGGGCGCTCGCGTACTGGCGCACCATCACCCGCGCGGTGGGCGAGGGCAGGGCGGCGCTGATGGCGGCCTGGCTGAACGGCGCACTGGTCGGCACGGTCCAGCTCGGGCTGGACATGCCGGACAACCAGCGCCACCGGGCGGACCTGCGCAAGATGCTGGTCTCCCCGTCCGCCCGCCGCTGCGGCGTGGGCGGCGCCCTCCTGCGCGCTGCCGAGCAGGAAGCGGCCCACGCCGGCCGCGAACTGCTGGTGCTGGACACCTGGACGGCCAGCGCGGGGCCGGCGCTCTACGCATCGCATGGCTGGCGCCAAGCTGGCGTCATCCCCGGCTATTCCCGCGACGAGAACGGCGCCGACCAGGATACGCAGTTGTTCTACAAGCGCGTCGAGCCGGGCGCCTGACGCGCGTCAGGCGGCTTTCACGCAAAGCTCGGTGCCGCCTTTGAGCGGCAGCGTCATTGACAGGAACCCGCTCGCCGGGTCGCGGATGTAGTCCAGGAAGTCCGGCTCGGCATTGTCGTTGACCAGGATCCCGCCGATCCGCAGCCGCGGCGCCACCACTTCGGTCACGCGCCGCGCCAGCGATGGGCCGTCCGGGACAGGCCAGCCGTCGATCAGGATCAGGTCCACCGGACCGTCCAGATCCCGCAACGTGAGCGTCGCATCGCCCTCGCGGATTTCGGCGTATCGGTCGAGGCCTGCATTGGCGAGGTTCCGGCGCGCCGCGACCACCTTCGCGGGGACCAGCTCCGACCCGATCACGACGCCCCCGCCATTGTCCCTGACCGCGGCCGCCAGATACAGCGTCGACATCCCGACCGAGGTCGCGAACTCCACCACCCGTGTCGCGCGGATAGCCCGGCACAACAAGTAAAGCAGATCGCCTTGTTCGGGCAGTATCGAGAAGCCGACATCGGCGTAGCTGTGCGGATCCTGTTGCGAACTGCCGCGCGGACCGCCGCCGGCTGGCCTCCGGCGTGCGGCGACCAGGCGTTCGATGACCGCGAGCACGCGCGGATCGCGAAGCGGCGTGGCTGGCATGCCGGGGCCCTCCAGCGGCGCCGCGGCGGGGCTCAAGCCTCCTCCACCCGCCGCACCGCCGCGTCGATCGCGTCGGCGATCGCGCGCACCTGCTCCGGCGTGGCGTCCTGACCCTTCAGGCGCAACCGCACCGCCGTGTGCAGGTTCTCGATCGCGCGCACCACGGGTGCGGGAGGCCCGCGCCGCGCCGGCGCGCTAGCGTCGATGCGCGCCAGGATCGCGTCCGCGGCCGCCTTGTTGGCGACCAGCGCCGCCTGGCCCTCCGGCGTGAGCGTGTAAAGCTTGCGGCCGGCGCGCTCCTCGCTGACGGCGGCGTGGCCGATCTCCTCCAGCAACGTCAGCGTCGGGTAGACGACGCCGGGGCTGGGGCTGTAGCCGCCGCCGACCCGCTCCTCGAGTTCCTTGATGATCTCGTACCCGTAGCGCGGCTTCTCGGCGAGCAGGGCGGCGATGACCAGGCGCAAATCGCCGTGCTCGAACAGTCGCGCTTCCCGTCCGCCGCCCATCCTGCCGTGCTCCGCGTGGCGGTCGCGGCCGAACCCGCGATGGGCTTCCCGCTCGCCGCGGTGTTCGCCGTGCGGGTGGTGGTCCGCGTGGCCGTGTCTTCCAAATCTCATTCGACTAAGCTCCGTGTGTATTGCGATAACTCGCGATACAAAACATATCTCGATGCGCTTGCATGTCAAGAGCTATCTCGTCGCCGGTGTCGCGCCGACGCTCGCCCCGCGGTATAGCCGTCATGATGCGAACCGCCCTGTTCCGCGCTGCGCTGCTGTCGCTCGCCCTGTGGGCGCCCGCCCGCGCGCAAGGCACGCTGCGGCTGCTGGCCAGCAGCGGCGCCGGCAGCATCGACCCGCAGATCAATTACACCGGGCAGTATTGGCAACTGTTCGCCGTGGTGTACGACGGCTTGGTCGGGTTCCGCCGGGTCGCCGGACCGGCCGGGTTGGAACTGGTCGGCGACCTCGCCGACGCCGTCCCCGCGCCGACCGAGGGCGGGCTGCTCTACACCTTCCACCTGCGCCGGGGCGTGCGCTTCGCCGACGGCAGCCCGGTGCGTCCCACGGACGCGGCGGCCTCGTTCCGGCGCATCTTCCGCATCGTCGGGCCCACCGCCGGCAGCTTCTACGCCAACATTGCCGGTGGCCCCGAATGCCTGCGCGCGCCGGCCGACTGCGCGCTGTCCGGCGTCGCAGCGGACGATGCGGCCAGCGCGCTCACCATCCGCCTGCTCCGCCCGGACCCGGATTTCCTGCTGAAGCTCGCTTTGCCGCACGCCAGCGTGCTGCCCGCAAGCGCGCCGGCCCACGACGCCGGCCCCGTCCCCATCGTCGGCACGGGGCCCTACCGCATCGCTCAATACGACCCGGCGCGCGGCCTGCGGCTGGAGCGCAACCCGTCGTTCCGCGCCTGGAACCCGGACGCGCAGCCCGCCGGCATCCCCGACGCGATCGAGTACCGCTTCGGCCTGGAAGACGAGGCGGAGGTGACCCAGGTGGAGAACAACCAGGCGGACTGGATGTTCGAGACGCCCCCGCTGGACCGGCTGGGCGAGTTAGGCGCGGCCTACCCGGACCAGGTTCACACCAACCCGGCGCTGGCGATTTGGCTGCTGGCGATGAACACCCACGAACGCCCGTTCGACGACATCCGCGTGCGCCGGGCGGTCAATCTGGCGATCGACCGCGACGCCGTCGTGAAGCTGTTCGGCGGCCCACGCCTGGCCACCGCCTCGTGCCAGATCCTGCCGCCGGGCCTGCCGGGTTACGCGCAATACTGCCCGTTCCGCCACGACATGCCGGCCGCCCAGGCGTTGGTGCGCGAAAGCGGGACGGCGGGCATGGCGGTGACGCTGGTGATCGACACCTCCGCCGCGCAGCGCGCCGTGGGGACCTATGCGCTGGACGTGCTCCGCCGACTGGGGTTCGACGCGAGGCTGCGCGTGCTGTCCGGCAACCTGCAATTCACCTATCTGCAGAACACCGACAACCACGTCCAGATCAGCCTTACGCCGTGGTATTCGGACTACCCGGGCGCCACCGACTTCCTCCAGCTGTTGTTCAGCTGCGCCTCCTACCATCCTGGGACGGACGGCTCGGTGAACTTCAGCGGCGTCTGCAACCCGGCGCTCGACGCGCGCATGCAGGCGGTGGCGGACCGCGGCGACCCGGCCGGCTGGGCCGCGATCGACCGCGAGGCGACCGACCTGGCCGCCTTTGCCGTGCTGGTGAACCCCCGCTACATCGACGTCGTATCGCGCCGCGTGGAAGGGTTCTTCTACCACGAGCAATACCACTGGCTCCTGGCGCAGACGCGGCTGCGGTGAGGCGCCGGCTGCCGGGGGCCCGCGCTTGGACAGCCCGCCTCGACGGCGATACATCAACCCGATGCCGATCGCCGAACACGCCGACTCCGTGGGTCGCTTCAACACCGTCATTGCGAGGAGCGCTTGCGACGAAGCAATCCAGCCGCCAGCCCCGAACGCGCCGCCCTGGATTGCCGCGCCGCCAAGCAGCGGCTCGCGATGACTTTTGCACTCCCGGCGGCGGCGGATGGGCGGTAGAGCTGGTCCGGCCGCCGGGTTGCTGCTGATCCTCGTCGCCTGCCTGCTCGCCCCGCTCTACGCGTCCCACGTGTCCGGGACCGATCCGTTCCACTCCGACATCCAGGGCGCCATCCAGCGCGACGGCCGCGCCGTGCCTGTGCTGGCGCAGAACACCGCCGGGCTCGGGCTCGGCGCCACGCCCATCGGGCCGAGCTGGGACGGCGCCTACCTGCTGGGCGCGGACGGGCAGGGCAGGGACGTTGCGGCGCGGCTGCTGTACGGCGGCCGCACCTCGCTCGGCATCGCGACGGCCGGCACGCTCGTCACGCTGGCGCTGGCGGGATTGGTCGGCGTGCTCGCGGGCGCCATGGGCGGCGTGCTGGACGCAGTGCTGCGCTGGCTGTTGGACATGCTGTGGGCGTTCCCGGTGTTCCTGCTCGCCATCTCGCTGTCCGCCGTGCTCGCCGCCTCCGGGCTGCAGATCGGGCCGTTCACCATCCAGTCCGACAACCCGGCGCTCACCGCCGCCATCCTGGGCGTCGTCTTCGTCCCCTACGTCGCCCGCCCCATCCGCACCCAGGTGCTGGGCCTGCGCGAGGCGGCGTTCGTGGAGGCCGCCACCTCGCTCGGCGGGTCGTGGCCGCACGTGGTGCTGCGCCACATCGTGCCGCACGCCGCCGCGACGCTGCTGCTGTTCGCGCCGACCGTGATGGCGTTCGACCTGCTGACGGAGGCGTCGCTCTCCGTGCTGGGCGTGGGCGTGCAGCCGCCGGACGCCAGCTGGGGCACGCTCATCGCGGACGGGCAGGGGCTCATCTACACGCGCCCTGCAGTGGCCATCGCGCCGGGCCTGGCGGTGGTGCTGACGGTGCTGCTGCTGAACCGCCTGGCGGACGCCTTGCGCCAAGGGGCGCAGACTTGATCGGACGACTGGTCCAGGCCGCGAGCGTGCTGTTCGGCATCAGCGTGCTGGTGTTCCTGATCTTCGTCGCCACCCCTGGCGCCGACCCGGCCGGCCGCCTGGCCGGCCGCGGCGCCAGCCCGGAAACGCTCGCCGCCGTGCGCGCCCAGTTCGGCCTCGACCGCCCCCTGCCCGTGCAATACGTGCGCCTGATGACCCGCCTGTTCGTCACGCGGGACCTCGCCAGCACCGTCAACCGCGGCCAGGAGGTCGTCCCCGCGGTGCTGCAGGCGGCGCCGGTCACCCTGCTGCTGGCCAGCGGCGCCGCGGCGCTGTGGCTGGCCGCCGGGCTGAGCATCGCGCTTGCGGCGACCGCGTCGCGCCTCGGCGGCCGCCTGGCAATCGGCGCCGGCCTGGTGGGCATGTCGATCCCTGCGTTCTGGCTCGGCGAGGTCGTGAACCTGCTGACGCAGCGCACCTTCCACGGCGCCTGGCTGCTCGGCTGGGTGCCCCCGCTCGGCGAGGACCTGAGCTTGCCCGGCATGGTCCTGCCATGGACGACCCTCGCGCTGCTGTACGCCGGCATCTACGGCCGGGTGCTGCACGCCGGCCTGGCCGAGGCGCTGCGTTCCGACCCGATCCGCACCGCGCGGGCCAAGGGATTGAGCGAGACGGCCGTCCTGCTGCGCCACGCCCTGCGCCTGTCCGTGGCGCCCCTGGTCGCGCTGTTCGGGCTGGATTTCGGCGCGCTGGTGGGCGGCGGCACGGTGCTGACGGAAGTGGTGTTCGGGCTGCACGGCGTTGGCAAGCTGACCTACGACGCGCTGCAGACGCTGGACCTCCCCATGGTGATGGCGGCCGTGATGTACGGCGCCGTGCTGGTGGTGATGGTGAACGGCGCGGCGGACGCGGTGGTCTGGGCGCTGGATCCGCGCCGGCGCGGCTGATCGTGGCAAGCCCGTCGCTTGCATGGTATCCTGCCACAGAACGCGTGGAGGGCCCCATGGACGACGCGGCTTTCGCGCCAGCCCGCTACAAGCTGGACGTCGACGAGTATTTCCGCATGGCCGAGGCCGGCGTTTTCGCCAAGGAAATCCGGATCGAACTCATCGAGGGAGACCTGATCGACATGGCGCCCATCGGCCAGGAACACGAGGCGCTCGTGAACCGGCTCAACGAGGCGTTCGTCATTGCATTCGCGGGCCGCGCGATCGTGTCGCCGCAGAACTCCGTCCGGATCGACCGGCTGAGCGCGCCGCAGCCCGACCTGGCGATTCTGAAGCGCCGCGCGGATTTCTACGCCAGGGGCGAGCGGGCCGGCCCTGCGGACGTGCTGCTGCTGGTGGAGGTGGCCGACACCTCGCTGCACTACGACCGAACGTTGAAGCTGCCGCTCTACGCGCGCGCCGGCATCGCCGAGGTGTGGATCGTCGACATCAAGCGGCAAGCCATCGACGTCCACCGCGCGCCGGGCGCTGACGGATACGTCGAGGTGACCACCCATCGCGCCGGCGACCGGGTCAGCCTGGTGCTTGCGCCCGAGATAGACGTCAAACTCGACCTGGTGTTCGGTTAGCGCGTCGCCGAGCCAGGGTTAGACCTGCGGCTTTCCGGCACGGTTCCCACGACGATGCAAAGCACGGACCCTCGACCGCTGCTGCTGGCGACTACGGCGGCGCTGGCCGCGACGCCGCTGGTCGGCCTGGCGCTGCTCGTGGCCGGCGGCTGGCTGGCGCCTGGGCCGGCCGCGTCGGCCGGCGCGCTCGACCTCGCCGCCGCCGCCGCGTTCGCCGCCTATCACCGCCACCGGCAGCGGCAAGTCGTGCTGGAGGTCCGCCGCGTCGCAAACCTGGAAGCGCCGCCGCTCGACGCGCCGGCCCGGCTGGAAGGCGAGATTGGCCGCACCATCCGCCTGCTTGGCCAACGCTCCGAGATGCTGGCCGAGCAGCTGCGACGCGAGGAGGCGATCATCGGCGCCCTGCCGGACCCGCTCGTCGTGCTCGGCCCCGACCGCACCGTGCTGCGCGCCAACGCCGCCGCCCAGGCCGCATTCGGCGCGGAGATGCCGTCGGTGCTCCGCCACCCCGGCCTGCGCGCCGCGATCGAACGCACCACCTCGCTCGGCGCCCCGCAGGAGGCGGATCTGACCCTGTCCGTCCCCATCCAGCGCGAGGTGCACGCCACCGTGTTCCGGCTCGCGGGCGGCCCCGTCGCCGCCGTGCTGTCCGACCGCACGCGGGAGCGCGCGCTGGAACGCATGCGGGCGGACTTCGTCGCCAACGCCAGCCACGAGCTGCGCACGCCGCTCGCCAGCCTGATCGGCTTCATCGACACGCTGCGCGGCCCCGCCGCCGACGACCCGCCGGCGCAAGCCCGCTTCCTGCAGATTATGGGCGAGCAGGCCAGCCGGATGAACCGGTTGATCGACGACCTGCTCAGCCTGTCGCGCATCGAGCTGACGGAGCATCAGTCGCCAACCGACCCGGTGGCGATCGACGAGCTGCTGCGCTTCACCGCCGCATCGTTCGAGCCGCGGGTGCTGCGCCGCGGCATCACGCTCGACCTGAACGTGCCGGAGGGGTTGCCGCTGGTCAGCGGGGACGACGACCAGTTGGGCCAGGTGTTCCAGAACCTGCTGGACAACGCGGTCAAGTACGGCCGGGAGGGCGGCCACGTCCGGGTCACCGCCGCCGCCGCGCCGCCCGGCGGGCGCTGGCCGGCGCGGCCCGGGTTGGCAGTCGCCATCGCTGACGACGGCGCCGGCATCCCGCGCGAGCATCTGCCGCGCCTCACCGAGCGGTTCTACCGCGTGGACA
>CAXTBW010000124.1:0-11360 GCA_964242925.1 uncultured Acetobacteraceae bacterium | reverse complement strand
GGCTTGCCGGATCGCCGGGGGGTGAAGGCTGCGATCCGCCTGCGCCTGCGGGTCACCGGGGAGATGGCGTTCAACGCGCTGGCGCTCGAGCGGCTGGTGTTCTTCCTCGGCGGCGCGGCTGGCGCGCGGATGCGGCTATACGAGCAGTTCGCCGCCAACGTTGCCCAGGTGCATGTGCGGCCGACGGTGCGCCCGGTGCCCTGGCAGGAGAGCTTGCCGCCCTCCGCAGTCCGCACTCTGGGCTTCAGCCCGGAGGAGGCGCTGTTGCCGCGGCTGCCGCAATCCTTCGACGGCTACCGGTTGCTGCAGGAATACTACGCGATGCCGGAGCGCTTCCTGTTCATCGCCATCGAAGGGCTGGACCGGGCCGCAATCCGCTGCGCGACCGGCGAACTGGAGATCGTGATCCTGCTGGACCGCGCCGACCCGGCGCTCGCCAGCGGCTTCAACACGGACCAGATGCAGCTGTTCTGCACCCCCGCGATCAACCTGTTCCCCCGGCGCAGCGATCGCATCAACCTCAGTGAGCGGGACGCCGAGCACCAGGTTGTCCCCGACCGTATGCGGCCGCTGGACTTCGAGGTGTTCGACGTCCGCGCGGTCGAGGGTTATGCCGGCGATGGCAGCCCCCCGCAACGTTTCCTGCCGTTCTACGCCATGAACGACCTCAGTCGCAGCCCTGGCCAGCGCAGCTACTACACGCTGCGCCGGCAGCCGCGACAGCTGTCCTCCCGCAGCCGGCAGCGCGGGCCGCGGTCCAGCTATCTGGGCCACGAACTGTTCATCACCCTGGTGGATGCCGAGAACACACCGGTGAAGCAGTCGCTGCGCCAACTCGGGCTGGACCTGCTGTGTACGAACCGTGACCTGCCGCTGTCGATGCCGGTGGGACGGCAGCAAACCGATTTCACGATCGTGGTGAGCGCCCCCGTCAGTTCGGTGCGCTGCGTCGTCGGCCCGTCGGCACCGCAGCCCTGCCGGACCGACGGCAGCTACGCATGGCGGTTTATCTCTCATCTCGGCCTCAACTACCTGAGCCTGACCGATACCGACGAGGGGCAAGGGGCCGCGGCTTTGCGCGAGCTGCTGCGGCTTTATGTGCCGTCCGGCGAAGGCGTGGCGGCGCGCCAGCTCGAAGGGCTGCTGAGCATTGCCGCGGAGACGGTCGTGCGCCGTATTCCCGGCAGCGGCCCTATGGCGGCCGGGCGCGGCTTGGGGCTGACGCTGACGATGGACGAGGCGCCGTTCGGCGGCAGCGGCGCTGTGCTGCTGGCAGCCGTGCTGGAGCGGTTCTTCGCCAAATACGTTTCCATCAACGGCTTCACCGAGACCGCGCTGCGCGTTTCGGAGCGGGGCGAGGTCATGCGGTGGCCGCTACGGCTCGGCACCAGGCCAGTGCTGTGACGGAAGGCATTCTTAGCCGGCTAGCGGAAGAGCCGCAGTCGGTCGACTTCTATCGCGCCATGCGTGAGTTGGAGGCGCTCGCCCCAGACAGCCCGCGATTCGGCCAGAGTGTGCGTCCGTCGCAGGACAGCGTTCGTTTGGGGCAGGAAGCCTCCGTCGAGTTCGCATCCGCCATGCTGGCCGGGTGGGAGCCGGGCGAGGAGGGGCGGCCGGACCGGTTGCTGGTGAATTTCTTCGGCCTGTTCGGACCGGACGGGCCCTTGCCGCTACACCTGACCGAATACGCCCGCGACCGGCTGCGCAACGAGCGCGACCCTACTTTCACGCGCTTTGCCGACCTCTTCCATCACCGGGTGCTCGGGTTGCTGTACCGCGCCTGGGCGGACGTGCGGCCCGCAATCAGTTTCGACCGCCCGGACACCGACCGCTTCGCGACATATACCGGGTCGCTGGCCGGCATCGGTATGGCCAGCCTGCGCGATCGCGACGCGATGCCGGACATGACGAAGCTGCATTTCGCCGGGCTGCTGGCCAACCAGACCCGGCATGCCGACGGGCTGGCAGCGATCCTGTCCTCGTTCTTCACCATGCCGGTGCAGGTTGAATCTTTCGTGGGTTCGTGGCTGACCTTGCCGCCGCAGGACCACACCCGCCTCGCAGGGCCCCGTGACGCGGCCACGATCGGCGCCGGCGCACTACTGGGCGCGCGGGTCTGGAGCCGCACGCACAAGATCCGCCTGGTGTTCGGTCCGCTATCGCTCGAGGAATACGAGCGCCTGTTGCCCGGCGGCGACAGCTTCCACAAGCTCGTCCCGATCGTTCGCAATTACGCGGGGGATCTGCTGGCCTGGGATGTGCAGTTCGTGCTGCGGCGGGACGAGGTGCCGGATACGCGGCTCGGCAAGCAGGGCAGGCTTGGTTGGACCACCTGGCTTAAACCCCGTCGATCGTTGCAGGATGCGGCAGACTTGCGGCTCGAGGCCGGGAGCGACAGCATGGCCCGGCAGACCGATCGCGGAACGAACCAAAAAGTAAGGGAGCTGACATGACGGAGATCAGTCGCGCCACGCTGTTCGGCAAGTTGAACCCGGTCGGCTACCGCGCCGTGGAAGGTGCCACGGTGTTCTGCAAGCTGCGGGGCAATCCGTATGTCGAGTTGGTGCACTGGATGCACCAGCTTCTGCAGCAGCCGGACTCGGACCTGCACCGCATCATCCGGTATTTCGAGCTCGACGCCTCCCGCCTGGCCGCGGACCTACCGGCGGCGCTGGACCGGCTACCCCGTGGTGCCACCTCGATCTCGGACTTCTCGCCGCATATCGAGGAGATCATCGAGCGCGGCTGGGTGTTGGCGACGCTGATGTTTGGCGACCAAAAAGTCCGCACCGGTCACCTGCTGCTGGGGGGCATGCGCACGCCCGGGCTGCGCAGTGTGCTGAGCGGGATCAGCAAGCAGTTCGACCGGGTGAAGGCGGAAGCATTGGCGGACGATTTCGCCAAGATCGTCGCCGGGTCACCCGAGGATGGGCTGGCGGCAACGGACGGGAGTGCGGCGCCGGGCGAGACCAGCGAGGCGATGGCGCCGGCCGCGATGGGCAAGGGCGAGGCGCTCAAGAAGTTTGCCGTCGACCTGACCGAGCGGGCGCGCAACGGCGAACTGGACCCGATCGTCGGCCGCGACACGGAGATCCGCCAGGTGGTGGACGTGCTGATGCGCCGCCGCCAGAACAATCCGATTCTCACCGGCGAAGCGGGCGTGGGCAAGACGGCCGTCGTGGAGGGCTTTGCGCACCGCATCGTCGCCGGTGACGTGCCGCCGGCGCTGAAAGATGTGAGCCTGCTCACGCTCGACATCGGCCTGCTGCAGGCAGGCGCGAGCATGAAGGGCGAGTTCGAGAACCGGCTGCGCCAGGTGATCGAGGAAGTGCAGTCCTCCCCCAAGCCGATCATTTTGTTCATCGACGAGGCGCACACGCTGATCGGGGCCGGTGGCGCCGCAGGGACGGGGGATGCGGCTAACCTGCTGAAGCCGGCGCTGGCCCGCGGCACGCTGCGCACGATCGCGGCGACCACCTGGGCCGAATACAAGAAGTATTTCGAGAAGGACCCGGCGCTCACCCGGCGATTCCAGGTCGTGCAGGTGGAGGAGCCGTCGGAGACCAAGGCGATCCTGATGATGCGCGGCATCGCCCTGCCGCTCGAGAAGCATCACCGGGTGCAGATTCTGGACGAGGCCATCGAGGCGGCGGTGCGGCTGTCCCACCGCTACATCCCGGCCCGGCAGCTACCGGACAAGTCGGTGAGCCTGCTGGATACGGCGGCGGCCCGCGTTGCCGTCAGTCAGCACGCGGTGCCCGCCGCGGTGGACGATTGCCGCCGCCGCATCCAGGGGCTGGAGACGGAGCTGGCGATCATCGGGCGCGAGGGTGCCGTCGGCATCGATGTGGTAGCCCGTAAGGCTGCGGCCGAGGACGCACTGGCGACGCAGAAGGCGGCCCTCGTCGGGTTCGAAGAGCGCTGGCAGTCCGAGAAGGCGCTGGTCGACCAACTGCTGGAGAAGCGCGCGGCCCTGCGCGACGGTAGCGCCGCGGACCCGGCGGCCACTTTGGCCGAGGTGCGCGCGCTGCAAACACAGTTGGCCGAGCATCAGGGCGAGACACCGCTGATCCTGCCGAGCGTGGACGAGAATGCGGTGGCCGCCGTCGTTGGCGACTGGACGGGCATTCCCGTCGGCCGGATGGTGAAGAACGAGGTGCAAGCCGTCCTGACTCTGCCCGAGACGCTGGGCCGCCGCATCATCGGCCAGGCGCACGCGCTCGAACTGATCAGCAAGCGGGTGCAGACGGCGCGGGCCGGGCTCGACAACCCGTCCAAGCCGATCGGCGTGTTCATGCTGTGCGGCCCCTCCGGCGTCGGCAAGACGGAGACAGCGCTGGCCTTGGCCGAGGCGCTGTATGGTGGCGAGCAGAACGTCATCACGATCAACATGAGCGAGTTCCAGGAGGCGCATACCGTCTCCACCCTGAAGGGTGCGCCCCCGGGTTACGTCGGCTACGGCGAGGGTGGCGTGCTGACGGAGGCGGTGCGGCGCAAGCCTTACTCCGTCGTGCTGCTGGACGAGGTGGAGAAGGCGCACCCGGATGTTCATGAGATTTTCTTCCAGGTGTTCGACAAGGGCGTCATGGAGGACGGCGAGGGCCGCCTGATCGACTTCAAGAACACGCTGATCCTGCTCACCTCCAACGTCGGCACGTCGCTGATGATGGGGATGTGTGCCGACCCCGAGCTGATGCCGGAGCCCGACGACATCGCCAAGGCGTTGCGCGAGCCGTTGCTGAAAGTGTTCCCGCCGGCGCTGCTCGGGCGGTTGCTGGTGATCCCGTACTACCCGCTGAGCGATACGGTGATGAAGGACATCATCCGCCTGCAACTCAACCGCGTGGTGTCGCGCATCGGCGAGCGGCACAAGGTGGTGATGACGTATGACGATGCCGCGGTGGACCTGATTGCCAGCCGCTGCAACGAGCCGGAGAGTGGCGGGCGGATGATCGACGCGATCCTGACCAACACGATGCTGCCGGCGCTGAGCATGGCATTCCTAACGCGCATGCTGGAGGGCGGCGAGATCCGCACGGTGCGCGTGGGCGCCACCGAAAACGAGTTCGCCTACGCCTACGAGTGAGATTTATCTTTCAGCCTCAAACGTAGGGTGGGCTGCTCGCAGCCCACCGGCCGCAGCAAGGTGGTGGGCTACGAGTAGCCCACCCGACGCCTTATCGCCTTTGGGAAACCCCAACTTGGTCAGACGAGCGTCTTGGCCAGGTTGGACAGCGTTGTCGTGACCGTGTTGCGGATCGTCAGCGGCACGAACGGGTTCGCGTCTAGGTCCAAGATCAGCTTCTCGCTCATCGCGTAGGTCAGGTATTTCTTCAGCACCGCCCGCGCCTCGGCGATGAGAGGGGCGCGCTGCTGCGGATCGGCGGCATCTTCCAGTTGGTCCAGCACCGCCATGAGGCTGTCGTCGAAAGTCTCGAGCACGGGGGCGACCGTGGATTGAAATTTCGCGTCGATCTCGGCCGCGAAGGGCTGCCCGGCATAGGTCTTGGCGAGCTCGTCGCGCAGCCGTTCCACGTCCGCTTCGACCATGCGCTGGGCACCGCCCCATGCGATGCGGGACTGGGTGGCTATGGTAGCCGCGCTAGCAGGGGTGGCGCTCGCGGGGGCAGCCGGCGGCTTACCCTCCAACGCGATCTTCAGCTGGTTGAGCGCCGTGGCGGCATAGACCAGGTTGCCGGTCTTGAGATTGACGTTCGCGTCGCCGGCAAATTTCATGAGCGCGGCCTTCCGCTCCGCGTTCTGCCCGGCGGCGGCGGGAATCTGCGTGGCGAGTGTTGCCAACAGCTTGGACAGCGCCGCGACCTGCGCCGCCTTCTCCGCCGGGGTTGGACCGGCTGGCGGCGGCGGCGGCGCGGGGGGCGGCGGCACGCCAGTGCTTGCCTCAGCCACAGCCGAAGCAGGGGCTGCGGGCTGGGGGGTGGCCGAAG
Organism: uncultured Acetobacteraceae bacterium; assembly: GCA_964242925.1. Classification (GTDB taxonomy): domain Bacteria; phylum Pseudomonadota; class Alphaproteobacteria; order Acetobacterales; family Acetobacteraceae; genus LMUY01. The sequence continues at coordinate 5,412 of CAXTBW010000124.1, read as the reverse complement.
CCGCTAATTCGTCCGCTTCCTCGTGTGCCTCGATGGACGAACCATCATCCAACACCAGCACGACCTTGGTGAAACCGGTGCCCTTCAGCGTCTTGGTCAGCCGTTTCGCCATCCCGGCAACGGGGCGGTTCAGCGTAATCTTCACCAGGTTCGGATTGTCGTCCACATCGACGAAGGCGGTGCCCCAACGCAGGTTCTTGGCGTCCGGAAACTCGGCCTTCAACATGCTCTCGCACGCTTTGCCCGTCTTGGTCCGGTGCATCATCAGCAAGCCGAGCCCCGCGTTGTCGCCCAGCCCGATGGCGCAATTCACCGGCTCGCTCTTCGAGCGCATCAACAACTTCTTCATATCGGCCTTCTGCATGCCGGTATTCATGTTGACTGCCATGGCGATACTCCCTGGACGATGCTAACCCGAGCCGACGTCGTTCGGCTAGATCCGCGCGCGTTGTCGCAGAGGCGATCACGTGCCTATCATTGCTGCAGCGAAGCAACGGGACACACGGGGCTGGGAATGAACTACGAGGTGAGCTTCGGCCGGATGACCCGGCCGCAGGCGAAAGGGGCAGGTGCGTCGCGGTTCCGACTAGCGGTACTTGGCGACTTCTCCGGACGTGCGAACGCCGGCAAGCTAGAGACAGGCGCCGCCCTGGCCGGGCGCAAGCCGATCGCCGTCGACGTGGACAACCTGGACGATGTGCTAGCGCGAATGGCACTGAATCTGTCGCTCACGCTGGGCGAGGACGGCGAGACTGTCGTTGTCCCGGTGGCCAGTCTGGATGACTTCCACCCTGATCAGCTGGTGGAGAACGTGGAGCTGTTTGGCACCCTGCTGCAGCTGCGCCGGGATCTGTCGAGTAAAACCGGCTTTGCGCGCGCCTCGAAGGAGGTCCTGTCCTGGAGCGGCGAGGAGGCTCTGCCGCCACCGCCGCCCTCCGCCCGTGGTGCCACTGTCGCGACCGATTTGAAGCTGTCCGATTTCGCACGGCTGACCGGGCGCAAGGCGCCGGCGGCTGTGGAGGCGTCGGCCGACGACCTGGTGCGACGCCTGGTTGGCCCGTTCGTGCAGCCAGCCCGCGACGCCCAAGCGGACAAGCTGATCGCCCGCGTGGATGCAGCCCTGTCCGCCGCCATGCGCCGGGTGCTGCACCATCCTGATTTCCAGTCTGCCGAGGCGCTGTGGCGCGGCGTGGACCTGCTGGTGCGCCGGGTCGAGACGGGCGCGCGAATGCAGATCGTGCTGTACGACGTGTCCGCCGAGGAGCTGTCCGCCGACCTTGCCGCGTCCGATGCGATCGAGCAGAGCGGGTTGTATGGCCTGCTCGTCGAACAGCCGGCGCTCGATGCGGACCAGGGGGCGTTCTCCGCCGCCATCGGCCTGTATGGGTTCGAGTTGTCGCCGCCGCACGCAGACCTGCTCGGCCGGCTCGCGCAGGTCGCTGCATCCGGGCAAGTGCCGTTTATTGCCAGCATCGATCCGGATGCGTTGCAGACCCCGATGCACGACCAGAACCTGTTGATCCGGCAGGCCTGGGAGGCGCTGATGGCGCTGCCGGCCGCTGCTTACCTAGGGCTGGCGACGCCACGCTTCCTGCTGCGGATGCCGTACGGGAAAAAGAGCGACCCGATCGACGCCTTTGCCTTCGAGGAGTTTACCCGGGAGGCGGGCCTGTCCGGCATGCTGTGGGGTAACCCGTCGTTGGCGGTCGGTTTGTCGCTGGCGCAGGGCTGGGCCAAGGCGGGAGCCAAGATGGTGCCCGGTGCGGTCAGCGTAATCGGCGACATGCCATACTACGTCTACACCGCGCCGGACGGCGACCAGGTGGCGCTACCTTGCACCGAGCGGCTGTATGGTGAGCGGCAGACGGCGGCCGCTTTGCGCTACAATGTCATGCCGGTGGTCAGCTTGCGGGGGCGTCCGGAAATCCGCCTAGCCGGCGCCGCCTCGCTCGCCGGTACACCCATCGCGGGACCCTGGAAACAGGCCGTGCTCGCACCTGCTGCGGTCCCGCCAGCCGCCACAGCTCCGGCGCCAGACATGCCCGAACTAGCCGCGCCTGAGCCTGATGCAGAGCCGGAGGATGCTGCGCCGGCCAGCGAGGCGGATGCCGCACCGGTCGACGATCTGGATGCGCTGCTGGCCAGCCTGAGCGCACAGCCGCCGCCAGCGGCCGAGGGCGAGACGGAGGTCGACCTCGATGCGCTATTGGCGTCGCTTTGAGCGTCAGTCGGCCGTGGATGGCAGCGTGACGAACTCGATCCGGTTCGCGTCGTTCGGCTTGGCTGGCTCGGCGGTCGCGTGTGTCAGCAACGCCGCGTCGGCGCCGGCTCGCACCAGGGCGGCCGCTACCAGCATCCCGCGCAGGCGCTGCAGGTCGGCCAGTCCGGGCGGGGGCTCCGCCGGTGCGAACTGCCGCAGCATCAGCGTGTGCCCGGCCATTCGGTCGGCCAGCCCGGCGAGCAGCTGTTCCGCATCCGCGTCCACCATGGCGGACCAGGGCGCGAAGGTGATTGCAGGACCCTCCAGCGTCGCCCGGATGCGGCGCACGATCGCCGGGTTGATCATCCAGGGGACTGGGTTTTCCTCCTCGCCCGCGCCGTTGCGCCCGGCCCACAGGGCAAGCGCCTCGTCGGTCGTGGCGCAGGTCACGAAGCTGATCGTAACGGAGGCGGGAAGCATGTTGCGCATCAGGTCGTCCATGTGCCGAATGCCCTCCACGAGCCATGTGGTTCCGCCGCACTCGGCTAGTATGATGTCCGCCATGGATGCCCCCCGCTCGCATTTTCGCCGAGGTTACGAAGCCGCGTCTCTCCGTGGCAAATTTGCGCAACAGAGATCAGGGCCGAGCCCGGCAGGACTTACCCGCTAGATGGGGTGGGAAAACCGGATCGTCTGGGGCGAGGGCCTGTTCCTGCAGCCGCAACACCTGCAGCAGCAGGAGCGCTACTTCGACCGCCTGGTGCGGACCAGCACCGGGCCGTTGCGGCCGTTCGCCTGGGGACTGACGCAGCTCGAACTGGACAAGGATCTGCTGACGCTCGGCAAGTTCGCTTTGCGCAGCGCGGCGGGCATCCTGCCGGACGGCACCCCGTTCGACATCCCGGATCAGGACGGCCACCCCCGCGCGATCGATCTGCCGGAGGCGGTGCGCAACGCCACCATCTACCTCATGCTGCCGACCCGGCAGCCCGGCGCCGTGGAGTCGGCCGGCCCCGAGCATGTCGAGACGGTTGCGCGCTACCTCACCGACGAGCACGACGCGGTGGACAGCAATGCGGGTTACCAATCCACCGCGACGCTGCCTGTCGGCAAGCTGCGGCTGCGCTTTGCGATCGAAGGCGAGGCGCGGGCCGGGTTCGCGTCCATCGGCCTTGCGCGGGTCGTCGAGGTGCGGGCGGACCGCAGCGTGGTGCTGGATGACAGCTACATACCGCCCGTGCTGGCGATCGAGCCGTCCGGCGTGCTGTCCGGCTTCATCAACCAGCTCGAGGGGCTGATCCACCACCGCGCCGAAGCGCTGGCGGGCCGTGTATCCGAAACGGCAACACGAGGCGCCGCCGAGATGGCGGACTTCCTGCTGCTGCAGACCTGCAACCGCTACGAGCCGCTGCTGACGCACTTGTCTTCAATTGTGTCGCAGCTGCATCCGGAGACGTTCTACGGCGTCGCCGTCAGTCTCGCGGGGGAGCTCGCGACGTTCACCGAAACCCGTAAGCGCCCCGTGGTATTCCCGCGCTACCGGCATGACGACTTGCACGCGACGTTCCGCCCAGTGATGGCGGCGCTGCGCCAGGCGCTGTCCGCGGTGCTGGAGCAGACGGCGGTGGCCATCGCCCTGCAGGAGCGCAAGTTCGGTATCCGCGTGGGCCCGATCCTGGACCGCACCCTGACGACCGATGCCACCTGGGTGTTGGCGGTGAAGGCGCAGGTGCCGGGCGAGACATTACGGCGCGGCTTCCCGAACCAGGTGAAGATCGGCCCCGTGGAGAACATCCGCGAGCTGATCAACGTGGCGTTGCCGGGTATCGCCGTTCGCGCTCTCCCCGTCGCACCGCGGCAGCTGCCGTATTATGCGGGTACCACCTATTTCGAGCTGGACCGCAGCGGGCCGTATTGGGCCGCGCTGTCACGATCCGGCGGCATTGCCATCCACGTTACCGGCGATATTCCCGGGCTGGAGATGGAGTGCTGGGCCATCCGGGGTTAGCGAGCGATGTCTGACAGCGATACTCCCGATCCCTACGTCACACTGACGGTCACGCCGGACACGGGGCTGAGCCTGGTGCTGGATGCGATGCGGGCGACCGAGGAATTAGGCCGCCCCTTCCTCATCGAGTTGGACGTGAGCAGCGCCACCGCCAAGGGCGACCTGCACGCCATTCTCGGCAGCGTCGCCACCGTGAAGCTGACGCATCCGACCAAAGACACGCGCTACTACAACGGCATCGTGGCTCGGATGACCTACAATGGCCTGACCGGCGGCGCATACCGCTACCGGATGGAGCTGCGCCCCTGGATCTGGCTGCTGTCGCAGGAGCAGGATTGTTGCATCTTCAGCAGCAAATCACCCTGGGGCATCATGACGGGCCTGTTCCGCGACCAGGGATTCACCGACTTCGCCGACAAGCGGCAGAACTCCGCCGGCGACACCACGCTCGACTACTGCGTGCAATACCGGGAGAGCACGTTCCACTTCGTCACGCGGCTGATGGAGCAGTACGGCATCTATTATTACGTGACGCACGCCGACGGCTCGCACACGATCAATTTCGCCGACGACCCGAACAGCCACACCTCGGTCGGCAGCGCCATGCCTTACCGCTATGACGAGACGCGGTGGAAATCCACGGAAGATTTCGTCTGGGACTGGTCGGCCGAGGCGCAGATCCAGCCCGGCGCGTTCACCTATCGCGAATATAATTTCACCACGCCAAAGGCGGATCTGACGGCGAAGTCGATCATTGCCGGCGGCCATACCTATGGCTCGAGCGAGGTGTACGACTATCCCGGGTTGTACGACGTCGCGGCGGACGGCACGACGCTGGCGCAGATCCAGATGCAGGACCTGAACTCGCGCCGGCTGTTCTACGGCGGCACCAGCAACGCACGCAGCCTGGGCGCGGGCGTGAAATTCACACTCTCCGGCTTCCCCGACGACGCGATGAACCAGGATTACCTGGTCACCCACAGTGTCTGCACGATCACCGCCGACGAGACCCGGTCGCAGAAATCCGACGACCTCCGCGACACCTTCACGTGCGTGCTGCGCGCCGTGCCGGGCACGCGGCAGTTCCGCCTGCCGCATCTCACCCCGCGGCCGGTGATCCGTGGCCCGCAGACGGCAAAAGTCACGGGCGAGGCCGGGCAGGAGATCACCACCGACCAGTATGGCCGCATCAAGGTGAAGTTCC
>CAXTBW010000123.1:0-11386 GCA_964242925.1 uncultured Acetobacteraceae bacterium | reverse complement strand
GAACACGGCCTTGCCGAGCAGCGACTTGATCACCCAGCCGCCCTGCGTGTTGGTGCGCAGCGTCCAGCGGCCGTCGACGTAGTCGGCCAGCGCGGCGCGCGCCTCCATGCTGTTCACCACGACGCGGTTGTTCACGACCGTGAGCCGGGTGACGTGCGCGGCGGACATGAACAGCTCCTCCACCCGCTCCTTGTCTCCGACCTCCCAGTCGAAGCAGACGTTGCGCTTGGCTTCCGGCCACACCGCGGGCTGCCCTTCGTCGCTGGTGGCGGCCAGGTCGGTGACGGATGGCAGCACGTCGTAGGCGACGTCCACCGCCTCGGCGCCGTCGCGGGCGGCCTTTTGCGTCTCGGCCACGATGAAGGCGACCGGGTCGCCGGCGTGGCGCACGGCGCCTTGCGCCAGCACCGGGTGCGGCGGGTCGAACCGGGGGGAGCCGTCGCGGTTCTTGAGCGGGATGGCGCAGGGCAGGCCGCCGATGCCGTCCGCCGCGAGGTCCGCCCCGGTGTAGACCGCGACCACGCCCGGCACGGCCAGCGCCGCCGTCGTATCGATCGCGCCCAAGTTGGCGGCGGCGTGCGGCGAGCGCAGCACGGCGCTCCACAGCATGTCCGGCAGGGCGATGTCGTCGGTGTATTGGCCGTCGCCCTTCAATAGGCGCGGGTCCTCGACGCGGCGGACGGGCTGGGCGAGGCCGAACTTGGTCGTCATCGGTGCGATCCTGCTGAAGCGTTGCCCGCACTATCTGCCCACGCGCGGTCTTTCGCCAAGCCCGTTCAACGGCGCGCCTCGGCCAGTCGTTCGGCGGCGCGCCGCGGCCACGAGAGTCACCGCCGCTGAAACACTTCGCTGCGGGAGCGGCCTGGCCTGGGCGATATCCTGGTCACGGACAGCAAGGGGATCGGCCCCGAGCGCCGGTGCAGACAGGAAACAGTGACATGACAAAGCGTTTCGCCCCTCGCGCCCGCTTCCTCGGCGCCGCCGTCGCGGTTGCCGCCCTGGTGGGCGTGTCGGCCCAGGCCAATGCCGGCATCCTCTTCCAAAACATCACGAACCGGCAGATCAAGTTCGTGCTGAAGTGCGACGCCGCGCGGGACATCTGGACCATCAACCCGGGCCAGTCGACCAACATAGCCTGCAACGACCCGAGCGCCGCCGCCCGGGTCGAGATCCATACGGACCACCACGGCACGGACATGGTCGTCCGCGGCCCGGTGTTCGACGGCAACATCTACCAGTTGCACTACGACGCGGACGGCGACGTCAACATCCGCCACCTGTAAACTCAGTCGGACGGGCCGCGCGCCACCTTCCAGTGGCCGCGGCCTGCGCGTTTCACGTCGTACAGCGCCACGTCGGCCCGGCGCATCACCTCATCCAGCGCCTCCGGAGCGTGGACGCTGCGACAAGCGATGCCGATGGAGGCGGTCAACGGCGGCGCCCCCTCGGGCAGCGCAGCGGCGAGCGCCGCCGTCGCGCCTAGCCGCAACTGCTCCGCCCGCTCCGCCCCGGTCAGTTCGTCCGACCCGTCCAGCCAAATCGCGAATTCATCGCCGCCCAGCCGCGCGACGATGTCGGCCGGGCGCACGGTCTTGCGCAACAGGGCGGCGGCGGCCACCAGGGCCAGGTCGCCCGCCTCGTGGCCGCACAGATCATTCAACTGCTTGAAATGGTCCAGGTCCACGTAGAGCAGCGTGCCGGGCAAGCCCTCGCGGTCCAGTCGGTCGATCCGGCGGCCGACCTCTTCCAGGAACGCGCGTCGATTGTGCAACCCGGTCAGCGGGTCGGTGCGGGCCTGCTGCGCCAGCTCGCGCTGGATCGCCTCGTGCTCCAGAACCATGCGCACCAGCGTCATTACCGGCGAAATGAGCTTGGCGTCCTCGGCCGACCACGGCGCGGCGCCCCGAGCGCGCCAGATGCACAGGCCGGCCCGTTCGCCGAATCGGGTGTAGCTGGGACAGAGCAGCATCGGGCGGCCGTCCACCACGAACAGCACCGGGTCCGCCGTGTCGGTCTGCAAGGCGCCGACCATCCCCGCCAACAGCTCGTCCGGCTCGGCGCCGCAGCCGTGGCGCACGGGTTGGGCTTCGAGCGCCGCCAACAAATCCAGCACCACGGCGCCTTCGCCCCCCAGCGCGCCCATCAGACCGTCCAGCACCGCCTGCATCATGCGCGGGGCGAGCACCTCCTGGCGCACCTGCCACATGATCCGCTCGACCACGTCGCTGCGCCACAGGGCGGCGGCGGCCGTCTCGTCATGCGCGGCGACCGCCTGGGCAACACCCCGCATGCCGGCGTTCGGCCCCGGCAATGGCGTGGCGCTGACGCTCAACCAGGCGAGTCCGCCATCGGCTCGGCGGCCCACGACCGGGCGCCCGGCATAGGCCGGCCCGGGGACGAACGGGTCCAGCCCGGTCGAGCGGGACAACAACGCGGCGCCGGGGCCGCCAAGCAAGGTTTCGCCCGGCCAACCCAAGGCGCCGCCGGGCCATAGGAAAGTCAGCCGGCCGCGATCGTCGGTTTCGAACGCGAACGTCGCGGACAGCGCCAACAAGCCCTCGAAACGCGCCGTATGCTCCGCGCCATCCATTCGCCGCTCCAGAACCTGGTCGAGGTCAGGTTGCGCCCACAGCGTTAATCAAACGTAAGTCGGCCGCATGGCGGCGTTGCGAGAGTGGGTAAATCGCGCGACGCTTCCGGTGCGAATGGGAGCGCAACGGCATGGCCTCGACATACTCGGCGATCTATTCCTTCGGCGACAGCCTGTCGGACGCGGGAGACGCCTATCTTCTGACCAATTCCACCTACGCCAGCTTGCTCGGCGTCAGTCCGGAGCCGGTCAGCCCGCCCTACGACCAGGAAACCTACGGCAGCATCACGGCGGACGTGTTCAGCAACGGGCCGGTCTGGGTGCAGGACCTCGCCTATTCGTTAGGCTTGGCGAACCCGGGGCCAGGCCAGGTGGGCGCAACGGGGGCGCAACTCGCGGCCGCCGGCGTCCCCGCGGCAGAAATCAGGTTCATCGACCCGAGCGGGGGCTACGTCACCCTCGTGCCGGCCGCGCCGAACGGAACGGATTTCGCGATCGGCGGCTCGGTCACCGGGCCGAACGGCTTCAACCCGGCATCCGGCGAGCTCACCGACCTGACGATGCAGCTCGACAACTTCAAGCAGCAGATGCCGACGCCCGCGGCCAACGCGCTCTACACCGTGTGGAGCGGCTCGAACGACGTGCTCAACCTGCTCGGTTCCTCGACGTTCGCCAGCCAGAGCACGACGACGTCGCAGAGCGAGGTCGCCGCATCGGCGCAGAACGTCGTCGACATGGTCGTCAGCCTGTCGGGGCTCGGCGCGCAGACTATCCTGGTCGGCAATCTGGCCGATCTGGGCCTGACGCCCGATATCGTCGGAACGGCGGTGTCCGGGGTGTATTCCGCCTACGCCCAATTCTTCAACATGCAGCTGACGACCGACCTCAAGACCGCGGCGCCGCTGCTGACCAAGTCGACGGTGGACCTGCTCGACAACTACGACCTGCTCGCCGGCGCAAAGCCGGGCCTGGTCGTGCCCGGGGTCAATGGCGGCACGATCACCAACGTCACCACCCCGGCCTACACCGGCTCCTACACCAGCGACCCGCCCAACTCGGAGGTCAGCAACCCCGACAACTACCTGTATTTTGACGCGCTGCATCCAACCCAGACCGGTCACCAGGCAATTGCCAACCTGGCCGCAGCCGACCTCGCCGCGAACTGCTATGTCGCGGGGACCCGTATCCGCACGCCGGACGGCGACGTCCCGATCGAAACCTTGCGGGAGGGCGACGCGGTGCTGACCGCATCCGGCGTCGCGCGGCCGGTCCGCTGGATCGGGCGGCGCAGCTATGCCGGGCGGTTCCTGCTCGGCAACCGGGGGCGGCTGCCGATCCGCTTCGCCGCCGGCTCCCTGGGCGTTGGACTACCCGAGCGCGACCTGCTGGTGTCGCCCGAGCACGGCATGGCGATCGACGGCTGGCTGGTTCCGGCAGCGGCGTTGCTGAACGGGACGACCATCATCCAGGCGGCGCTGGACGCGGTGCGCTACGTCCATGTCGAGCTGGACAGCCACGATTTGCTGCTGGCGGAGGGGATGCCGTCCGAGAGCTACGTCGACGACGGCAACCGCGCCAGCTTCCATAACGGCTCGGACCTCGACGGCAAGCAGGCGGGCGGTCCCCCGCAGTATTGCCGGCCCAGGCTCACCGACGGGTCCGAGCTGGAGGCGATCCGCCATCGCCTGCGCGGGCGCATGGCGGCCTGACGACACTCCCTGCACTGTCCGGCCCGCGGTGTTTGACACGCCGCGGGGGGCTGCGCATGGTCCGGCGCTTCTCCGCACACCCTGGAAACGACGATGGACGATGACAGCCTGCGCACCGCGATCGAGACGGCCTGGGACGACCGCGCCGCCATCTCCAGCGCCACGACCGGCGCGCCGCGCGACGCGGTCGAGGCCGCGCTCGAGGCGCTGGATGCCGGCCGCCTGCGGGTCGCCAGCCCCGGCTCGGGCGCCTGGACCGTTCACGAGTGGCTGAAGAAAGCGGTGCTGCTGTCGTTCCGGCTCAACGACTCCGCGGCGATGGAGGGTGGCGCCTGGGACAAGGCGCCACTCAAGACCGCCGGCTGGGGCGCCAACCGGTTCCGCGAAGCCGGGTTCCGGGCGGTGCCGGGCGCCGTCGTGCGCCGGTCGGCCTACATCGCGCCCGGCGTCGTGCTGATGCCGTCCTTCGTCAACGTCGGCGCCCATGTCGGCGTCGACACCATGGTCGACACCTGGGCCACGGTCGGCTCGTGCGCGCAGATCGGCGCCCGGTGCCACATCTCCGGCGGCGCCGGCATCGGCGGCGTGCTCGAGCCGCTGCAGGCCGCCCCCGTGGTGGTCGAGGACGACTGCTTCATCGGGGCCCGGTCCGAGGTGGCGGAGGGCGTCATCGTCGGCCAGGGCAGCGTGCTGTCGATGGGCGTGTTCCTCGGCGCGTCCACCCGCATCGTGGACCGCAGCACCGGCGAGGTGTTCACCGGCCGCGTGCCGCCTTACTCCGTGGTGGTCCCTGGCGCGATGCCGGGCCGTCCGCTGCCGGACGGGTCGCCCGGGCCCGCGCTCTACTGCGCCGTGATCGTCAAGCGGGTGGACGCGCAGACCCGGTCCAAGACCTCGATCAACGAATTGCTGCGGGACTAGTGCGCGATCCCGTCGCCCTCGCGCAGGCGCTGATCCGCTGCCCCTCCGTCACCCCGGCCGATGCCGGCGCGCTGGACGTGGTGGCGGCGGCGGTGGCGGCGATGGGCTTCGCCGTGCACCGGCTAGACTTCGACGGGACGCCCAACCTGTTCGCCCGCCGGGGGGACGCGGCGCCGCATTTCTGCTTCGCCGGGCACACCGACGTGGTGCCCCCGGGCGCGGCTTGGTCCGCCGACCCGTTCGGCGGGGAGCTCCGCGACGGCATGGTCTACGGCCGCGGCGCCTGCGACATGAAGGGCGGGATCGCCGCATTCCTCGCCGCCATTCCGGATGAGAACGTCGATGACAACCCGGGCAGCATCAGCCTGTTGATCACCGGCGACGAGGAAGGGCCCGCCACCGGCGGCACCGTGCGCGTGCTCGAATGGATGGCGGCGCACGGCCACGTGCCGGATTTCTGCCTGGTGGGGGAGCCGACCAACCCCGAACGCCTCGGCGAAGTGATCAAAATCGGCCGCCGCGGCAGCCTCAACGCCCGCATCACCGTGGAGGGCGTGCAGGGCCACGTCGCCTACCCGGCGCGCGCCGACAACCCGGTCCACCGCCTGGTGCACGCGCTGGCCGAACTGACCGGCGCGGCGCTGGACGACGGGACGGACTGGTTCGAACCGTCCTCCCTGCAGGTCACCAGCGTGGATGTCGGCAACCCCGCCGCCAACGTGGTCCCGGGCGCCGCCGTCGCGCGGCTCAACATCCGCTTCAACGACCGCCACACGGGCGCGACGCTGGAGGCGTGGCTGCGCGAGGCGCTCGCCCGTCACGCCGAACGCTGGACGCTGGACGTGCGGGTCAGCGGCGAGGCGTTCCTGACCGCGCCCGGCCCGCACACCGATCGCCTGGCCCGCGCGGTGGCGCAGGCGACCGGCGTGCAACCCCGATTGGACACCGGCGGCGGCACCTCCGACGCTCGGTTCATCGCGACCTACTGCCCGGTGGCCGAGTTCGGCCTGGTCGGCGCCACCATGCACATGGCGGACGAGCGCGTCCCGGTGGCGGATTTGCGCGCGCTCACCGCCGCCTATGCCGCCATCATCCGCGCGTTCCTGGAGTGACGCCTCCCGAGAAGCGGCTGCCGTTCAGCACGGTGGTGCTCGGCATCAGCCAGGTCGCCCGTGGGCGCGCGGAGGGGCTGGGCAAGTTCGGCAACTCGCCGCAGGCGGTGATGGCCGCGATGACGCCGCTGGTCGCGTTCATGCTGGTCGGCGGCCTGCTGGCCCTGTTCGGCGGCAAGGCGGACGGACTGACGACGCTGGTCGCCGTGTGCGTCGCCCTGCTCAGTCCGCTCGTGCTGTCGTTCGAGGTCGCCCGGCGCTGGGGCCGCGAGCTGCAATGGCCGCGCTTCGCCGCCGCGTTCTGCTGGTGCCAATGGGCCACCCCCGTGGTGTTCGGCGCCATGCTGATCGTAATGAGCCTGCTGATGGCGGTCGGGCTCGATCCGGACACCGCGCTCGGCATCGGCGTGGTGGCGCTGTTCTGCTACGGGTTGTGGCTGCACTGGTTCCTGGCCCGCCATGCGCTTGAACTGACGGTCTGGCGCGCGGTGATACTGGTGTTGGTGGTCAATGTCGGGACCACGATACTGATCACCGTGCCGCAGCTCGCCGGCTATCTGCTGAACGGCCAGTCCTCGTAGCCGACCGCCATCAGGCATAGCCCGTCCGCCGGCGCTGTCGGTCCGGCGGCGGACCGGTCCCGCGCCGCCAAGGCCGCCGCCATCCGCTCCGGCCGCCACCGTCCGCTGCCGACCTGCGCCAGGCTGCCCACCATGTTGCGCACCTGGTGATGCAGGAACGACCGCGCTTCAGCCGTGATCACCACAGTGTCCGCCTCCCGCCGCACATCCAGCCGGTCGAGCGTCCGCATCGGGGTTTTCGCCTGGCATGCGGCGGCGCGGAACGAGGTGAAGTCGTGATGGCCGAGCAGCAGATGCGCGCCCTCCCGCATCGCAGCGACGTCCAGGCGATGCGGCAGGTGCCAGGCGCGGCCAAGCTCCAGCGCCGCCCGGGCGCGGCGGTTCAGGATGCGGTACTCGTAGCTGCGCCGCGTAGCCGAGAAGCGCGGGTTCCAACCTTCGGGCGTCAACGCGGCTTCCAGCACGACGACCGGGTGCGGTTTCATGTGGAAGTTCAGCGCCTCGCGCACCCGCTCCGGGGCGAACCGTTCGGGCAGCGCCACCATCGCCACCTGCCCGGCGGCGTGCACCCCCGCATCGGTGCGTCCCGCAACCACGCTGGCGACGGGCGCGCCGGCCAGGCGTGCGGCCGCGTCCTCCAGCAGCTGTTGAACAGTCGGCTGACCGTCCTGCCGCTGCCATCCGGCGAACCCGGCGCCGTCATATTCGAGCAGCAGGGCGATGTTGCGGTCACTCACTCCCTCGCCCCAACCGTCATGCCAGGGCTTGACCCTGGTATCCACGGCGTCCCGCCATGCCGCCCATTCATATTGCGCGTTGAAGGCACCACCGCGGCACGACGTCCTCTTCCGCGCCCCGTGGATACCAGGGTCAAGCCTGGCATGACCGGAAGCGCGACGCGTTAGGCGGCGCGGTCGGCGGGCTTGTAGTCGGTGTAGCCCTCAGCTCCGCCGCCGTACCAGTGGGTCTTATCGCTGGACGGCGCGAGCGGCAGGCCCCGGCGGAGGCGGTCCACCAAGTCCGGGTTGGTGATGAACGGCCGGCCGAACGCGACCAGATCCGCCTTCAACGCAGACCGCGCGTCCTCCGCCAGGTGCAGGTCGTAGCCGTTGTTTGCCATATACAGCCCGCTGAACATCTTCTTCAGCTTCACGTAGTCGAACGGCGAGCTGTCCCGCGGTCCCTGCGTCGCGCCCTCGATGATGTGCATGTAGCCCAGCCCAAGCGCCTCGATGCCGGCGACCACGGCGTCATACACCTCCTGCGCGTCATCGAACCCGGCCATGTCGTTGGCGGGGCTGACCGGGGACAAGCGGATGCCGACCCGCCCACCGCTGCCCCAGGCGCCCACCACCGCGCGGGCGACCTCAAGCGTCAGCCGCACGCGGTTCTCGACGCTGCCGCCGTATTGGTCGGTGCGGTGGTTGGTGTGGGTGCGCAGGAACTGCTCGAGCAGGTAGCCATTCGCCGCGTGGATCTCCACGCCGTCGAAACCGGCCCGCTTGGCGCATTCGGTCGCGTGGCGGTAGCTGTCGACCAGGCCGGCGATCTCGCCCGTCTTCAGCGCGCGCGGCTGCACGAATGGCTGGAAGCCGCTCTCGGTGAACGCCTGGCCTTTCGCGAGCACGTCCGACGCCGACACCGGCAGCCCGCCGCCGGGCTGCAGCGAGGGGTGGCTGATGCGCCCGACATGCCAGAGTTGGCACACGATGCGCCCGCCGGCCGCGTGCACCGCATCGGTCACCAGGCGCCAGCCGGCAACCTGCTCGTCCGTGTAGATGCCCGGCGTGAAGGCGTAGCCTTTGCCCTGCTGGCTGATGTTGGTGGCTTCGGACACGATCAGGCCCGCGGTGGCGCGCTGGGCGTAATATTCGGCGTTCAACGGGCCAGGCGTGTCGCCCTTGCCGGCGCGGGACCGGGTCAGCGGCGCCATGACGATGCGGTTGGCCAGCGTCAGGTCGCCGCCCATGGTCACGGGCTGGAACAGGTCGGTGTCGTTCATCGGGGCCTCAATCGTTGGTTGGGTACGACGCCATCAGCCGAAGCTGCAGCCGCCACTGCCGATACATGGTGCGCAGCCCGCTGGTTCGAGCGCCGCGAACTCGATTGGCGCGGCCTATCTCCCATGCGGCGCCGTAATGAGCGAATTGGGCGGCGTACGCCTCGCGCAGGGTGCAGTTCGCGTCCCAGATGTGCGTCGCCTCCGATCCGGCGCCGTTCACCTCGATGATCGTGAAGTCCTGGCCCAGCCGCAGCGCCGCCTCCGAGCCGAACCGCACGTCGATGCGGCCGAAGTGGAAGCCGGGGATGTCGCGAGCAATCGCATCGACCTGCCGCGTCAGCGCCGGGGTGATGCGGTCGGCGCCGTTGCGAAAGATCGAGCCTTTGCAGTGGTTCCCCGTGAACACCAGCGGCACGACCTCGCCAGCTTGGGGCACCTCCGCCAGGCGCGCCGCCAGTCGCGGCAGGTACAAGTGCGGCACCCGGCCGGCGCGCGGGTCGGCCCGCACCAGCGCCTCCACGGTGGACCGGCCGTCGCCGACCACGCTCGGTTGCTCCTTAAGGGTCACCGAGGTGATCCGCCCTGTCGCCTCGTGCGGGTGACGGATGTAGAATAGCCCGGCCTCGCCCGGCTCCGGCACGTAACGCTGCAGCAGCAGCTTCGTGCCGGGCGGGAAGGTGGCGACAGCGGCGCACAGCGCCTCGGGGCTGCCCACCAGGCGCACGCCGGTCCCGTTGCAGCCGATGTCCGGCTTGACCACCGCGGGCCAGCCGAAACCGGCCGCTTCGGCGATGGCGGCCGGGTCGTCGGCGCCGGCATGGAACGTGACGTAGGGCGCGATCCAGGCCTGCGCGGCGGGACCGGCCAGGTCCAGGATCTGCGACTTGCTCTCGCCGCACAGGCCGCCGGTGTCCATGGTGGGGTTGGCCGCGGTGGGCAGGCTCATGTCGCCGTAGCGCAGCCCGAGCCAGATCCACTGCGCGACCACGGGCGCGTAGAACAGCCAGCCGGGCCAGAACTCGAACGGGGAGATCACCCGGTCGGCGCGCGCGCGCCGGTCGGCCCCGGCGATGGCGGAGTCCGTCACGTGTGCGCCGCCTGCAGCCGGGCGGCGAGGCGGCCGGCGATCACCACGGTCAGCGCGAACCCCGCCATCCCCAACCAGCGCCAGGCGCCGAGATGGTCCGCCATGTAACGGCCCAAATGCAGCGAGACGCCGAACAGCATGGTGGTCCAGATCGAGGTCGCCACGATCGCGGCCAAGGCGAACCGCGCGAGGCTGACCTGGAAGTAGCCGCAGGCCGTGTAGGTCGGCAGCCGCGCGCCGGGCAGGAACCGGCTGACGAACACGACGGTGAACACGTGCCCGCGCAGCCAATCGCGGCTATAGGCGAAGCGGGCGGGGGGCGCCCAGCGCCGGGCCAGCGGCGTCTCGACGGCCAGGCGGCCCAGGCCGTACAGCCCGAGATCGCCCAGGATGATGCCGGCGTAGAGCGACAGCAGCGCCACGACGAGGGACACTTTCTCCGCCTGGACGTCCATTGCCGCCAGGATGGTTGCCGCATCCTCGAGCACGAAGGTGCCCAGCAGGATCAGCACGCCTTGGAGCAAGGGTCCATGCCCGTGCAAGCTCATCCAGTCGGGCAGGAGGTTGGACAGAGACAAAATCCTCGGCGGCTTGTGCCGTAGGGCGGCAACGCGAATAAGGCAGGCCGGTTCGCTGGCGCCCGCTCCCGCTCGCTTGCAACGGCTTGCGGTTCGTGGCGTCATTCCAGCCAATAGCCGATCGGGAGGAAAGCGCCAATGGAGTTCGAGTTCTCGGACAAGGTGCAGGCGCTGCGGGCCCGCGTGCAGGCGTTCATGGACGAACACGTCTATCCGAACGAGCCGACCTACCAAGCCCAACTCGCCGGCGCCGCGGACCGTTGGCAGCCGGTGCCGATCCTCGAGGAGCTGAAGGCGCGCGCCAAGGCGGACGGGCTGTGGAACCTGTTCCTGGCGCACAGCAAGCGCGGCTACGGCCTGACCAACCTCGAATACGCCCCGCTGAGCGAGATCATGGGCCGCGTGCAATGGGCCAGCGAGGTGTTCAACTGCTCCGCCCCCGACACGGGGAACATGGAGACGCTGGAGCTGTACGGCAGCGACGAGCAGAAGCGCCGCTGGCTGGCGCCGCTGCTGGAAGGCGAGATCCGCTCGGCGTTCTGCATGACCGAGCCGGCGGTCGCCTCGTCGGACGCCACCAACATCGAGACGCGGATCGAGCGGCGCGGCGGCGAGTACGTGATCAACGGCCGCAAATGGTGGTCGTCCGGCGCCGGGGACCCGCGCTGCGCCGTGTTCATCGTGATGGGCAAGTCCGACCCGGCCAACATGGACAAGCACCGCCAGCAATCCATGATCCTGGTGCCGCGCGACACGCCCGGCGTCACCATCCACCGCATGCTGCCCGTGTTCGGCTTCGACGACGC
>CAXTBW010000122.1:3745-11475 GCA_964242925.1 uncultured Acetobacteraceae bacterium | reverse complement strand
TGGCCCGCTACGACGGCGTGCGCTTCGGCGAACGCATCGCGGGCGAAGACCTGACCGACCTGTATGAGCGCACCCGCGCGGAGGGATTCGGCGAAGAAGTGCGCCGCCGCATCCTGATTGGAACCTATGTCCTTTCCGCCGGATACTATGACGCGTATTATACTCGCGCGCAGAAGATCCGCCGGCTCATCGTCGACAACTTCGCCGACGTCTTCAAGCAGGTCGATGCGCTGCTTGCTCCGACCACGCCGAACGCCGCGTTTGCGGTGGGCGAGAAAATGGACGACCCCATCACCATGTATTTGAACGACGTATTCACCGTGCCCGCCGACCTCGCGGGCATTCCGGCGATGTCGGTCCCAGCGGGGCTGGACGGCGCCGGGCTGCCGCTCGGGCTGCAGGTGATGGGCCGGCCATTCGACGAGGAGACGGTGTTCGCGGTCGGCGCCGCCATCGAGCAAGACGCCGGCTTCACCGCCCGGCCCCGAATCAGAGCTGGAGCATAGCGTTCAAATGGCAGTCGACCTGGCGTCCAAAAGCATGGCGGACCTAAAAACCATCCTGGAAAACCATGAGAAGAAAGGAAAGACCGACGTCCCCTCGTATCACGCGACGGCGGCCGAGCTGTCCAAGCGGAACAGCGGCGGGCTGAGCCTGGACAAGACGATCGGCATCATCCGCGAGGCGGCGGAGGCCGGCACGTATCTGAGCTACAAGCAGGTCGCCGAGGGCAACGGCGCGCTGTGGAGCAAGGTGGGCCATTCCATGTCCCGGCATCTGCTGGACGTGAGCGTGCATGCGCACCGGCTCGGTTGGCCGATGCTGTCGGCGATCGTCGTGAACAAGCAGAACGCCGGCAGCGGGACAATGCTGCCCGCCACCCTCAAGGGCTTCTGCGCCTGCGCGACGACGCTTGGCTTCGAGGTGGGCGACCCACCGGTTTTCCTGCAGGCGCAGCAGAAGGCGGTGTTCAAGGCGGCGTCGGAGAAACGCCTGGCATGAGGAAAAGGCTGGCATGAGCTACCGGATCGGCGAGTGGGAAGTGGTGTGCGGGCTCGAGGTGCACGCGCAGGTCACGAGCCAGGCCAAGCTGTTTTCCGGCGCATCCACCGCGTTCGGCGCGGCGCCCAACAGCCAGGTCAGCTTCGTGGACGCCGGCTTCCCCGGGATGTTGCCCGTGATCAACGGCGAGTGCGTCGCCCAGGCGGTGCGCACCGGGCTGGGGTTAGACGCGCAGATCAACCTGGTGAGCCAGTTCGACCGCAAGAACTACTTCTACGCGGACCTGCCGCAGGGCTACCAGATCAGCCAGTTGTTTCACCCGATCGTCGGCGCCGGGCAGGTGGAGATCGAGGTCGACGGGCAGAGCCGCCGCATTGGCGTGACCCGGCTGCACCTCGAGCAGGACGCGGGCAAGTCGCTGCACGACCAGGACCCGGCGCGCTCGTTCATCGATCTGAACCGCTCGGGCGTGGCGCTGATGGAGATCGTGTCCGAGCCGGACATCCGCTCGCCCGAGGAGGCTGGCGCCTACCTGCGCAAGCTGCGGTCGATCCTGCGCTACCTCGGCACCTGCGACGGGAACATGGAGGAGGGCTCGATGCGCGCGGACGTGAACGTCTCCGTGCGCAAGCCGAACGAGCCGTTCCGCACCCGTTGCGAGGTGAAGAACGTCAGCTCGATCCGCTTCGTGCAGCAGGCGGTGGAGTTCGAGGCGCGGCGCCAGATCGAGGTCTGGGAGGCCGGCGGAACGGTGCAGCAGGAGACGCGGCTGTTCGACAGCGCGCGCGGCGAGACGCGGGCGATGCGGTCGAAGGAGGACGCGCACGACTACCGCTACTTCCCCGACCCGGATCTGCTGCCGCTGGTGCTGGACGAGGCTTGGGTCGACGGGCTTCGCGCCGGGTTGCCTGAGCTGCCGGATGCCAAGCGGGCGCGCTTCGTGGCGCAGTTCGGGCTGTCGCCGTACGATTCCGGCGTGCTGGTCGCGGACCAGGCCACCGCCGCGTTCTTCGAGGTTGCGGCGCATGGCCGCGACGCCAAGGCGGCCGCCAACTGGGTGATGGGCGACCTGTTCGCCGCGCTGAACCGCACTGGGCGCTCGATCGAGGACTCGCCGGTGTCGGGGGGCTCGCTCGGCGAGATGCTGGACCTGGTGGCCGACGGCACGATCAACGGGCGCATCGCCAAGGACGTGTTCGAGGCGATGGTGGAGACGGGCGACTCCCCCGCCGCCATCGTGGACGCGCGCGGGTTGCGCCAGGTGACCGACACGGGCGCCATCGACGGCGCGATCGCGGCGGTGCTTGGCGCCAACGCCGACAAGGTGGCGCAGTATCGCGGCGGCAAGGACAAGCTGTTCGGCTTCTTCGTCGGCCAAGTGATGAAGGCCACCGCCGGCAAGGGCAACCCGGGCCTGATCAACGCAGCGCTCAAGGCGGCGCTGGACGGGTAAGTTCGCCATGCCAGAGCTTGACCCTGGCATCCACGGGGTCCGGCAGCCGACGTGACGCCCCGGTTGGCGGGTTCGGCGAACAATCCGGATGCTCCAATGCCCCTCGGACGCAGTTGCTACAGCGTCAAGCCCTGGCATGACGGTGTAGGAGCCTAGAACCCAGGGTTCGCCAACAGGTAGAACAGCCCGCCCGAGATCAGCATGGTGGCAGGCAGGGTGAACACCCAAGCCAGCCCGATCCGGGTCAGCATGCTCATCTGCACCCCCTGGCCCCCCGCGACCATCGTGCCGGCGATCCCCGACGTGATGATGTGCGTGGTGCTCACCGGCAGCCCGGTGGCGCCGGCGATCCCGATCAGCGCCGACCCGATCAATTCCGCGCTGGCGCCCTGGCCCGGCGTCATGTGCTGCTTACCCAGCCGCTCGCCCAGCGTGCGCACCACCCGCTTGTAGCCGACCATGGTGCCGATCCCCAGGCACAGCGCGCTCAGGCCCCGCACCCAGAGCGGCGCGTAGTGCACCGGCGGACCCATGTCCGACCCGAGCCGCTTCGCCGCGGCCTTGTCCGCCGCGCTCGCGTCTTTCACCTCGCCGACGTGCTTCATCTCGGCGAGCACGAAGTACACGTCGCCGCGCAGTTGCGACCGGGTCTGCCGCGCCTCCGGATCGTGGCCGGACGGGGCGGGCCCCGTCTGCCCCGCCAGGTCGGGACCGGCCTGCTGCAAGGATGCGGCGGCCCTCAACGCCGTCTCCCTTAGATCGTCGCCGTAGCGTTGGATGAGGGGAACCGCCTCCGCGGCGTTCTGGCTGAGCTGATGCGTCGGCTGCGGCGCCTCGGGGTTCAGCGCGTAGGTCGCCGGCATGAGGCCGATGATCGTCAGCATGATAAGCCCGATGCTCTTCTGCCCATCGTTGGTGCCGTGCGCGAAGCTGACGCCGGTGCAGGTCAGGATCAGCAGGCCGCGCAACCACCAGACCGGCGGCTCGCCCTCCTTCGGCGGCTCGAACAGATGGCCCTTGCGGACCACCAGGCGGAGGATGCCGTACAGCCCGCCGGCAAGCGCGAAGCCGAGCACCGGGGACAGCGCCAGCCCTTCCAGCACCTGGATCACGTCGCTCCAGTCGACCCCCTGGGCCAGGCCGCGGGACTGCATCAGCGCGTCCGCCGCCGCGACCCCGACCAGCGCGCCGATGATGCAGTGCGAGCTGCTGTTGGGGATGCCGAACGCCCAGGTGAGCACATTCCACGACAGCGCGGAGACGAAGATCGACACCAGCATGGGCAAGGCGGGGGAGCCGTCCGGGGGCGTGAGCACGTCGGGCGGCAGGATTTCCACCAGCGCGTAGGCGACCGCGATGCCGCCGACCAGCACGCCGAGGAAGTTCAGCAGCCCCGACCAGACCACGGCGTAGATCGGCTTGAGCGCGTTGGTGTAGATCACCGTCGCCACGGCGTTGGCGGTGTCGTGGAAGCCGTTGGTCGCCTCGAATAGCAGCACCAGCACGAAGCAGCCGATCAGGATGGCGATGACGGCGGCCGAGGACGGCGCGAAGTGGTCGAGCATGGGCGACGGTCCCGGATCAACGTCCGTGCGTAACGCGCCGCGGCGAGTCCAGCTATGTTTCAGAACGAAGACATTCACACGGGGAACCCCGCCCTTGAGCGCAGCGCGTCCCGGTGACACTCTGCCCTGCGCTTCAGGGAAACACGGATGCCGATCCCGCCCCGATTGCTCCTGGCCGCCTTGCTGGTCGCCGCCGCCACGCCCGCATCCGCGCAACGCTGGGCGACCGTGTGGGCCGGGACCGACCAGGGGCCATATCCGGTCGGCAACGCCTCCGCGCAGCCCGACCTGTCGTTCGCCTTTCCGCACCCGGAGACCGGCTCGCACGAGCAGAGCTTTCGGCTGATCATCAAGCCGGATCTGTGGGGCAAGCAGATGCGGTTCCGCTTCTCCAACAGCTACGGCACGAAGCCGGTCACGTTCGACGCCGTGTTCGCCGGGCTGCAGATGAGCGGCGCGGCGGTGGCGCCCGGGACCAACCGGCCGGTGACGTTCGGCGGCAAGAAGACCGTGACGGTGGCGCCCGGCGCGCAGGTCTGGTCCGACGCCACGGCGCTGCCCTTCGTGCACGACTCGGCGGAGATGGCCGGGCGCAAGCTGGCCGTGACCTTCCACATCCCGGGCGACAGCGGCCCGATGACCTGGCACGCCAAGGCGATGACGACCTCCTACGTCAGCGCGCCGGACACGGGCGCAGTGGGGCAGCTGGAGGACGACGCGGCATTCCCGAACAGCACCACGTCCTGGTATTTCCTGGATGCCGCGGACGCGATGGCGCCGATCGACACGCGCGTGGTGGTGTGTTTCGGCGACAGCATCACCGACGGCACCGCCTCCACCCTCAATGGCGACGACCGTTGGACGGACGTGATGTCGCGCCGGCTGCACGCGGTGGATGCCGGGCGCATCGCGGTGGTGAACGCGGGGATCGGCGGCAACCAGGTGGCCGGGCCGGCGGAGTACAGCGCCGCCAAGCCGTTCGCCGGCGGGCCGTCGGCGATGGCGCGGCTGGACCGCGACGTGCTGGGCCTGTCGGGCATCAGCCACGTCATCATCTTCGAGGGCATCAACGATCTGGGCGCGGCGAACGCGGCGCCCGACACGGTGGCCAACGTCATGCGCGGCCTGGTGGACCGCATCAAGGGCAAGTTCCGCCGCGCGCAGGTGATCGGCGCGACCGTCACCAGCAGCCGCGGCAGCTCGAACCCGGGCTACGGCACGGTGGACACCGACAACCGCCGCCACGCCCTCAACGACCTGATCCGCAAGCCGGGCCTGTTCGACGGGCTGATCGACTTCGACGCGGCCACGGTCGACCCGCAAACCGGGGAGCTGCGGCCGGAGTTCGTCCCGCCCTCCACGATCGGCGGCGCCGGCGACAAGCTGCACCCGAACCGGGCCGGCTACCTGGCGATGGGCAACGCGGTGGAGCTGCGCCTGCTCGCCCCGACGGAACCACCGCCGCCGCCGCCGAAACCGCGACCCCGGCCCGCGCCTGCGCCGGTTGATGCAACCCCGGATGCTGCGCAATGAGCGGGTTCGGCGACTATGTCGGGCGGGCCGAGACCTGCGCCGATACGGTGTGGCCCAGCCTGGTGCGCGGCATGGCGGCGACGCTGGAGACGGGGGAGCCGCCGCATGTGTTGCCGCCGCTGTGGCACTGGACGCTGTTCGCCGACTGGGCGCCGGCAAGCGGCCTCGGCCTGGACGGGCACCCCAAGCGCGGCGGCTTCCTGCCCCCCGTTCACGACCTGCCGCGCCGCATGTGGGCCGGCGGCCGGGTGCGCTTCCTGGCGCCGCTGCACGCCGGCGACGCGGTGGAGCGCACCAGCACCATCCTGTTCGTGACGGAGAAGACGGGCGGATCCGGCCGGCTGGTGTTCGTCACCGTGCGGCATGCCATCAGCGGCCCATCCGGCCCGGCGCTGGAGGAGGAGCAGGACATCGTCTACCGCGGCGCCGAGGGCGAGGCGGTGAAGCCGGGCGACCCCGCACCGCCGATTGACGCCGCGGCGGCCCGCGAGGTGTTCCCCGACCCGGTGCTGCTGTTCCGCTACTCCGCGCTGACCGGCAACGGGCACCGCATCCACTACGATGCCGACTACGTGCGCGACGTGGAGGGCTATCCCGGGCTGATCGTGCACGGTCCGTTGCAGGCGACCTGGATGGCGGCGCTGGCTGCGGAGCTCGGCGCGCTGCGGCGGTTCAGCTTCCGCGGCCGCCGGCCCGCCTTCGCCGGCGCGCCGATGCAGGTGGAAGCCTGGCGCGCCGGGGATGGCCTGCGCCTGCGGACAACCGATTCCGGCGGCGCGATTTGCATGACCGCCGAAGCCGAGCTTTCATAAGGACATGGAATTGGCCTTCCTCACCGAGCCCGAGCCCACGCGCGGCGTGCTGATCCCGGTGCTGCCCGGCGTCAGCCGCATCGTCGCCGACAACCCGGGCCGCATGACCTACCACGGCACCAACACCTACCTGCTGGAGGCGGACGAGGGCGTCACCGTGCTGGATCCGGGTCCGGACCAGGCGGAGCACGTCGCCGACATCCTGCGCCTCACGCCGGCGCCCATCGTGCGCATCGTGCTCAGCCACGCGCATCGCGACCATTTCGGCGCCATTGCCGCGTTGAAGGCCGCCACGGGCGCGCCGACGCATGGCTGGCGGGTGAGCGGCGACGAGAGCTTCACGCCCGACGCGCCGTTCGGCGATGGGGACATGGTGGCGGGGATGCAGGCGGTGTTCACGCCGGGCCATGCCGCGGACCATGTGTGCTTGGCGCGGCCGGACGGCGTGTTGTTCAGCGCGGACCACGTGATGGGCTGGTCGTCCAGCGTGGTCAGCCCGCCCGGCGGCAACATGGCCGCCTACTGCGACAGCCTGCGCCGCCTGCTTGCCCGCAACGACACGCTCTACCTGCCTGGCCATGGTCCGGCGCTGACCGATCCGAAACCATACGTGGAGGCCCTGCTGCATCACCGGCTGGCGCGGGAGGAGGCAATCGCGGAGCGGCTGCGAACTGAGACCTACACCACCAAGGCGTTGGTGGACGCGCTCTACTCCAAGATCGATCCGGTTCTGAAGATGGCGGCCGAGCGAAACGTGCTCTCGCACCTGATCAAGCTGGAGAGCGAGGGTAGGGTCACCCGGCGCGGCGAAGTCTGGCGCGCGGCCTGACCGCGCGCCCTCTCCCATTGCCGGGAGAGGGCTGACGGCGTGCTAGTTGCTGCCTGGGACGGCCCGTGCCGCAACCTGCGGCTGGACGACGGTCGTCGCGATCGTGCCGCCCTGGCTCTGCGCGGACGGATAACCGGCGGAGTTGCTGGCCGGGCCCTCAGAGCCCTCGAGGCTGGCGTTGTTCTGCGGGATCGGGGCCGGACCCGACTGCGCGAAAGCCGGTGCTGCGGCGCCCGCGACCAGGGCGAGGCCGAGAGCGATGTGACGTATGTTCATGGTGTTCTCCAACAAAGCGGCAGCTGGCTATCATGCAGCCAATGCAACGCTTGGCAGGCAGATGGGCGCGATACGCAGACCATTTAGGCCGAGAACGGCATAAGTGTTACCCATCGCGCTTCGCTGGATCGGGGAACTGCGAGCGTCTTCGACCATCGCGTGGCGCCCGTCATGCAAGGGGCAGAAAACGCCGACTATCTCGCCCCGCCACCACTGTTATTGCGAGGAGCGGAGCCGCGGCAATCCAGCCCGCCAGCACC
>CAXTBW010000122.1:0-3645 GCA_964242925.1 uncultured Acetobacteraceae bacterium | reverse complement strand
GCCCGCCAGCACCGAACGCGCCGCTCTGGATCGAAGCGCCGCCAAGCGGCCGCTCGCGGTAACGGAGTATCATCGGGCCGCTGGCAAGCGGCGTTCGTCCCACGGGCAGGACAGCCGTACGCTACTCCATGTACCACTTCCGCTGCCGCATGACCGGGGTCTTCGCTCGGGCCTGCCTTGCGGCCGGGGTCAACGCCAGCCACTCCTGCAACAGCTCGATCACCGCCCGCGTCGGGCGCGCCAAGTCGAGCGCCGTCGCCTCCTCGATGCCGAACCAGCGCAGATCCTCTAACTCGCCCGACCCGGCGAGCGTGCCGGACACCGCGGCCTCGTCCACGACGAAGAACCGCGCGTTGAACCGAATTGGCTGCGTGGGCGGAGTGATCGCGCGCCCGAGGTAGTCGAAACCCGCCAGCGACGGGGGCGAACCGAGGGTCAGCCCGGTCTCCTCCTCCAGCTCGCGCGCCGCTGCGACGGTCAGCGCGTGGGCAAGCCCGGGCTTGCACGACTTCTGCAACAGCGCCAGCACATGCGGCGGCGCCGGCGAGGCGACAGGCGCGGCAGCGTCGGCGCGGTCCACCGATCCGCCGGGGAACACCAGGCGGTTCGGCATGAACCGATGGCCCTTGCCGCGCATGCCCATCAGCATGGCCGGGCCGGGCCGCAGCACGATCAGGCTGGCGGCGTGCCGTGCGCGGATCGCGCTGGCGCGGGGTTCGGTCAGGGTGGTCTCGGACATCCTGCTATTCCTTCTTCCGGCCGTAACCGAGCAGCGTGGCGGCCTGCCGTATCGTCCAGCCCTGCACCAGCAGCGACGCGACCACGATGCCGAACGCCACCCCGAACAGGCGCTCGCCGTGCGGCGCGCCCTCCAGCACGGGGATGATGGTCAGGTAGATCGGCACGGCGCCGCGCAGCCCGACCCAGGCGGCAAAGGCGGAGTCGCGCAGGCCGAACCCGAACGGCAGCAGGCAGGCGAAACTCGCGACCGGGCGCGCCACCAGGATCAGCGCCGCGGCCACCAACGCGACTAGGCCGGCTTGCGGCAGCAGGTCGTGCGGCGTCACCAACAGGCCCAACAGCAGGAACAGCGAGATCTGGGCCAACCAACTCAGCGCCTCGAAGAACTCCTCCATCCGCGCCCGGGTGCGGTATTCGCTGATGCCGGCCACGACGCCCATCAGGTAGACCGCGAGGAAGCCGCTGGCGCCGAGGGCTTGCGCGGCGCCGAAGCAGGTGAACACGGCCGCCAGGGTCAGCACGGGGAAGATCGGCGCCTCGGCCGGCAACCGCCGCAGCGCCAGCAACAGGGTGTAGCCGCCGGCGGCCCCGAATACGACGCCGCCGCCGATCTCCTTGGCGAACAGCAGGGCGGCATGGCCCGGCGTAATCGCGCCGGTATGCACCAGGATCTCGACCACGGCGATCATCAGGAACACCGACATCGGGTCGTTCAACCCGGATTCGACCTCCAGCAGGGCCGTCAGCCGGTGCGGCAGCGCGACCTGGGCGCGGCGCAACAGCACGCTCACGGCCGCGGCGTCGGTCGGGGCCAAGGCCGCGCCGATCACCGCCGCCTCGGCCCAGGGCACCCCGAGCCAATGCGCCGCTGCGGCCACGATCCCCGCGGTGACCGCCACGCCCACGGTCGCCATCGCCGCAGCCGGCCAGAACGCCTCCCGCAGCATCTGGCGGTCGGTCTTGAAGCCGCCCTCGAACAGGATGGCCGCCAGCGCGACGCTGCCGATCAGGTAGGAGCTGCGGAAATCGTCGAAGATGATGCCGCCCGGACCGTCCTCGCCGGCCAGCATGCCGACGACGAGGAACACCAGCAGCAACGGCGCGCCGACCCGGGCGGACACCAGGCCGGCGAAGATGCTGAGCAGGCCCAGCACGCCGCCGAGCAGAATAAGGTCGTGCGCGTGGTCCACGCCGGGTGCATAGCCTAGCCGCGGCGCGCATTGAACCCACGCGCGGCGCATTGAACCCAGCGGCCGGCTTGGCCGTTGGAACGCGCACATCGGAGAACCGACCGCATGGCCGAGACACGCATCCTGAACCCGCACGATCCTTTCCCCGAGGGCGGCCATGCCGTCGTCGTCATGCGCCGGTTCGACGAGGACGACCCGCATCGCGTAGTGGTCGAGGTGACGCTCACGCACCGGCACGGCATGCCGGAGCGGACGCGCCCGGCCCGGCCCGACGGCACGGCCATGAGCCTGGACGAGGCGATCGCCGCGGCCCGTGGCGTGGCGGACGAGGCCGGCATCCCGACGGTGCAGGTGATCGACCGCACCGCCGGGCCGCGCGAACGCGACATCATGCAGCATGGCGGCGACCACACCGTGCACATGGAGCGGCTGGACGACGACGACATGGAGGAAGGCGAGCGCGGCCCGGACATGCGCGACCGGCGCTGATCCGCTGGCGGCCCTTGCCGCTCAGCCACTGGCGGCGGGCCGCGCGACTCGGCTCCGCCGGGCTATGCCTGATGGGCGCAGTGCTATGGTCGCTGCCGATGCTGGCGTCCGGCCTCGTGGCGCTGCTGCGGTATGGCTTCGGCAGCATCTTCGTCGTCGGCGAGAGCGTGGCCGTCGCGCTGCTCCGATCGAGCGGGGCCGACATCTCCGGCACCCTGTCGCGGATGGAGATCCACCCGGTCCGCGCCGCGTTGCAGGCGGCTGGCGGCCTGGCGCTGTCCGCCGCGGCGGCGAGCATGGCCCAGCCAAGACCCGCCGCCGCTACGGCGCTCGCAATGCTGTCGGCGGCGGGTGCATGGTGGTATGGCGAACCGCTCGCGGCGGTGTTGCTCGGCGTGGCCGCATTGGGCGCAATCGTCACCGTTCGGGGTTGACGCGAGGCGGTCGGCGGCTCATTTGCCGGATACAGGACCCACCGGGTCCCGTTTCGCCCTTTCGGGATCGGCGTCATGTTTAGATTGTCTAAACTCACGGACTACGCGGTGGTCGTGCTGATACGCCTGTCCACGGTCGAGGGGGTGCAAACCTCCCCCGGCGTGGCGCTCGCGACCGGCGTGCCCGAGCCTACCGTCGGCAAGGTGCTCAAGGCGCTTGCCGCCGCCGGCCTGGTCGCCTCGCAGCGCGGCGCACGCGGCGGCTACCGGCTGATGCGCCCGCTTTCGGGCATCGCCGTGGCCGATGTGATCGCCGCCATCGACGGACCGATCGCGATGACCGCCTGCGTCGAAGGCTCGGGCGGCGAGTGCGTCACCTCGTGCCTTTGCCCGGTGCGCGGCCGTTGGGACGCGGTGAACGACGCCGTTCGCGATGCCCTGACCGCCATCAGCCTTGCCGACATGGCCGGTCCGACCCGGCCGCCTCGCCCTGCCCAGACTTCCCTCTCCATTTCTGCCGAATAGGACGCACCGCTCCATGGCCGCCGTCGCCGAAACCCTCGACACCGTCCAGTCCCTCACCGACTCCGGCTACAAGTGGGGCTTCGAAACCGACATCGAGATGGATGTCGCGCCGAAGGGCCTGAACGAGGACACCATCCGCATGATCTCCGCCCGCAAGGCGGAACCGGAGTGGCTGCTCGCGTGGCGCCTGAAGGCGTACGCGCACTGGCTGACGATGGAGGAGCCGGATTGGGCCCGCGTCGGCTATCCGCCGATCGACTACCAGG
>CAXTBW010000121.1:0-11562 GCA_964242925.1 uncultured Acetobacteraceae bacterium | reverse complement strand
GCCGGTCCACGTCGTCGCGCTGTAACCCGCTTCGTCATGCCAGGGCGGAGCGGCCGGGCATGACGGTACTGGGCGGATGCGACCTGGCTCAATGCGATTATGCTGAAGAGCAGTCCGTCAATACATATGCTGCCCGCCGTTGATCGATAGCGTCGACCCGGTGATGAAATCCCCGTCGTCGCTGGTCAGGAACACCACCCCGCGCGCGATGTCGCTGGCATGACCCAGCCGGCCCATGGGAATGCGCGCGACGATCTTCGTCAGCACGTCGGGGGGAACCGCGCGCACCATCTCGGTGTCCACATAGCCCGGCGCGATCGCGTTCACCGTGATGCCGAACCGCGCGCCTTCCTGCGCCAGCGCCTTGGTGAAACCGTGGATGCCGGACTTGGCGGCGGCATAGTTCACCTGGCCATATTGCCCGGCCTGCCCGTTGATCGAACCGATGTTCACCACCCGGCCGAACTTCGCTTGCCGCATGCCGTCGAACGTCAGCTTGCACAGGTTGAAGCAACTGCCGAGGTTCGTGTCCATCACGGCGTCCCACATGTCGCGGCTCATCTTCGCCATGGTGCCGTCGCGGGTGATGCCGGCGTTGTTGACCAGGATCTCGACCGGGCCGTGCGTCTCGCCGATCTGCTTGACCGCGCCCTCGCACGAGGCGAAGTCGCCCGCGTCGAATTTCACGACAGCAATGCCGGTCGCCTCGGCAAATCGGTTCGCCGCCGCATCATTGCCGACGTAACTCGCCACCACCGTCCGGCCGGCAGCGTGCAGCGCCACGCTGATCGCTTCACCAATGCCGCGCGTGCCACCCGTAACCAAGGCTACTCGTGCCATTCGTTCCCCTCCCGATAGGGCCGGCCTCACGTCGGGGTTGATTTCCCCTCGCCGGCCGGACCCATCCTCACCCGACACGCCACCGGGTGCAATATTATCTGCGAATTACCGCTCGACGCACATGGCCACGCCCATCCCGCCGCCGATGCACAGTGTCGCCAGTCCCTTGTGGGCATCCCGGCGTCCCATCTCGTGCAGCAGGGTCACCAGAACGCGCGCGCCCGAGGCGCCGATCGGGTGGCCGATGGCGATGGCGCCGCCATTCACGTTCACCCGCGCGATGTCCCAGCCGATGTCCTTGTTGACGGCGCAGGCCTGGGCGGCGAACGCCTCATTGGCCTCCACCAGGTCCAACTGGCCCGGCGTCCAACCGGCGCGCTCCAGCGCCTTGCGGCTGGCGGGGATCGGCCCGGTGCCCATCACTGCCGGGTCGACGCCGGCGGTGGCGAACGAGGCGATGCGGGCCAGCGGAGTCAGGCCGCGGCGGGCGGCCTCGGACGCGCTCATCACCACCAGCGCCGCGGCGCCGTCGTTGATGCCGCTCGCGTTGCCGGCGGTGACCGTGCCGTCCTTGACGAAGGCCGGGCGCAGCTTGGCCATCATCTCCGGCGTGCTGTCGTGGCGAATGTACTCGTCCTCGCTCACCACCGTGTCGCCCTTGCGGCCTTTGATGGTGATGGGGACGATCTCGTCCTTGAACTTGCCCGCCTTCTGCGCGGCCGACGCCTTCTTCTGCGAGTTGTCGGCGTACGCGTCCTGCTGCTCGCGGGTGATCTGGTAGTGCTTGGCGACGTTCTCGGCGGTGTTGCCCATCGCGTAGCCGTGGAACGCGTCGATCAGGCCGTCCTTCATCATGGTGTCGACCATCGCCAGGTCGCCCATCTTCTGGCCGGCGCGCAGGTAAGCGGCGTGCGGCGCCTGGCTCATGCTCTCCTGCCCGCCGGCGATCACCACCTTGCTCTCGCCGGTGCGGATCTGCTGCGCGGCCAGCGCCACCGCGCGCAGGCCGGAGCCGCAGACCTGGTTGATGCCGAACGCCGTCGCGCCATCCGGGATGCCGGCCGCGATAGCCGCCTGCCGCGCCGGGTTCTGGCCCTGCGCCGCGGTCAGAATCTGGCCCAGGATGACCTCATCGATATCGCCGGGATCGATCCCCGCGCGCTCCATCGCGGCCTTGAGCGCAGCCGTTCCCAGCACGTGGGCCGGCACGCTGCCGAACGCGCCGTTGAAGCTGCCAACCGGGGTGCGGGCGGCGGACACGATGACGATGTCGTCGGATGCGGACATGCGGCTGGCTCCCTCTGTTTTAATGCAAGATAGACGCTCAGAGGGCGCGCATCCAGTCCAGCGCCGGCTGCCACAGCGCAACCCGGCCCCGCGCGCCGGCGACCATCCCAACGTGCCCGCCGTCCGGCCGCAACACCGTCGCGCCCGGAATCAGCGCGGCCAGCGGGGCGGCGCTCTCGGGCGGGACGATCCGGTCGTTGGCGGGCAAGGCGACCAGCGTGGGCAGGCGCAGCGCGGCTGGGTCCACCACCTGCCCGTCAATGCGCCAGGCGCCCAGGGCGGGAGCATTCTCGCCATACCACCCCTTGATGCACTCCGCCGCGACATGGCCCGCCAGCGGAATGCCGTCCGACAGCCAGTCCTCGATGGCGACGAACATGCGGGCGCGCTCGCTGTCGGGATCCATTGCGGCGAAGGCGCGGTACTTGGCCATGATCCCGGCCGCGTCCTGCGTCATGAACATCGCCTGCAACGCGTCCACCGGGAGGGCGCCGCCGGCCAGCAGGGTCGCCAACGGCGCGGCCGGCGGCTTCGGGCGCGTTGGGCGATGGAAGTCCCATGGCGTGGCCAGCAGCAGCAGCCCGCGCAGCCGACCCGGCCGGCGCAGCGCCGCGGCAAGCGTCAGCAGGCCCCCCATGCAGTAGCCGGCGAGCAGCGCCCCGTCCGGCAGCGCCTCGAGCGCCTGTTCGAGCCGGCCCGCCACGTAACCGGTGAGGGTGAAGGCGCGTTCCGCGGGCCCCGGCCAGCCCCAATCGAGCAGCACCGGGCGCACGCCGCCGGCCGACCATTGGCGCAACATGGAACGCTCGGGGGCCAGGTCCAGGATGTAGGCGCGATTCACCAGGCTGGGCACGACCAGCACGGTGGCGCCTTCGCCGCCGTAGTCGAGCAGCCGGCTGGCGCCCTCCTGCCAGATGACCGGCGGGTCGGGCAGGTCGCGGCGGTAGGGGTGGCGGCGGTAGGCGGCGATCCCGCGGACCAGCGCCGCGTCCGGCATCAGCCGCGGTGTTGCGGCCGGGTCAGGCGTCGCGTTCGGGTTTGGGGGGGCCGCCTGGCTCGCCGCCAGGGTCAGCAGCAGGCCCACCGGCCGGGGGCCTCGGCGCCGCATCGGGCCCGGCGCGTCCGGGCGCTCCGTCATGCCCGAACACCCGGCGGCTTGCGTTGGCGAGTTCAAGCGCGGTGAACCAGGCGGTGGTGGTCACCGCGAGCTGCTCGTGCGCTTCGCGGTCCACGGCCATGGCGGCCAGCTCGCTTTGCCACAATGTGACCAAGTCGGCCGGATCGATCGCTTCCGGACCCGTGCTTTGAGGGTCCACCATCCCCATTTCCTACAGCGCTGCCGTACGCGGCATTATCACGGCGCCGTGCTAAGCTGCACTGTATGGAGGGTCCGATGTCGATGACTGAAACCAGCCCGCCCAGTGCGGCGAAGCCCCAGCAATCGCCTGTGGTGGTGAAAAAATACGCCAATCGCCGGCTGTACAACACCGAAAGCTCCAGCTACATCACGCTCGACAACCTCGCCGGGATGATCCGGGCGGGCCGCGATTTCGTGGTCTACGATGCCAAGACCGGCGAGGACATCACCCGCGGCGTGCTGACGCAGATCATCGTGGAGGAGGAGAGCAAGGGCCGCGCGATGCTCCCGACCGCCTTCCTGCGCCACATCATCGGCTTCTACGGCGATAGTCTGCAGCAGTTCGTGCCCTCCTACCTCGACCAGGCGATGACCTCGTTCGCGCTGCAGCAGGAGCAGATGCGCGCCACGATGCAGCAGACGATGGGAAATTTGTTTCCCGGCATCCAGGATATCGGCCGCCAGAACATGGCCATGATGGAGCGGGCGATGACATTGTTCGCGCCGTTCTACAAGAATGGGATGGACTCGGCGGGGGCGACTGAAGCGGGCGCCACCGAAGCGGGGCCGACCAGCGCGAACTCCGCCGACGCTCATGCTCCGGCCGAGGACTCGGCGGAAGTCCAAGCGATGCGCTCGGAGATCGACATGCTCCGAAAGCAGCTCGCCGCAGCGCGGTCGCTCGCCGTAGTCCCAGCCGAGCCGACCGAGCAGGACTGACTGCGCCCCCTCATTGCTTTCCGGTCGCGCCACGATCGTCATTGCGAGGAGCGCTTGCGACGAAGCAATCCACCCGCCAGCACCACACGCGCGCCCTGGACCGCCGCGCCGCCAAGCCGCGGCTCGCGATGACGCGGGGGGATTTTGGGCCGCCGACAAGGCGACCGACAAGCCTCTCCCGCAAGGAGAGGGGAGAACACTCAGTAGCGGGGCGGCGGAGGCGGTAGTGGCCGGCGCTGCACGGGCGCGTATGCGGCCCGCGGCGGCGCGAGCGGCGCGGCTTCCACCGGCGCGATGCTGGCGACCGCGACCGGGGCCGCGGGCGCGTTGCTGCCGAACCGCCCTAGAACGTCCCGCAGGGGCGAGGCGCCCGGGTTGTTCGCGTCCATCGAGATGACGATCTGCTGCGCCGCTTCCTCCTTGCCGTAGTAGGCGCGGTTCCAGGCGCTCTTGCTCGCCATCACGCTGCCGGACAGGCTGATGCCGGCATACAAACCGCGCGAGCGGGTGAAACCGACGATGTCCGCGCCGACCGCCGCCGTGGTGGCGCCTTCCACCCCGCCGCCCCACTGCACGAAGACGGCGCCCGCGTCGCCGCCGAGCTTGAACTGGTCGTCCATCACCGCACGCAGGCCCTTGTCGGTGAGGATCATCATCATGACCTCGCTGTCCTGCAGCCCGGCCTGGAAGCCGAACGAGCCGGACCCTAGGGTGTAGAACGCCGGCGAGGACCACGAGCCGTTGCCGTCCCGCGCCACCAGCACGCAGTTGCCGCCCTGGCCGCCGAACAGGAAGCCGGCGCGCAGCACTTGCGGGCAAATCATGGTCGCCCGCGCCCGGCGCAACACGCCCTGCGCGTCGTGGCCGTCAACCTCGTTCAGCATGTCCTGCGCAGCTAGCGTGGAGCGATCCACCAGGGCCTGCTGCTCCGCTTGCGCATGGGCGGCAGGCGATGCGACGAACGGCGCCGCTACGACGGCGGCGGCGAAGGCGATGACACGGCCAAGGTGCTGCATGACGGCGATCTCCCATCCAGCCCCATTTAATGCACGTCGCAATAAGGCGTTACAAAGGCTAGCTCACCTTATTTGGTAGAATTGTCGGCGACCGTGTCGATCTTGCACAGCTCTCATGCTCCGGCGATGCTGCGCACTGCGGGAGGAAGCGGCATGACGGGCTGGCTGGTGCTGAAAGGCATGGGATTTGGTCTAGCCGTTGCCGCACCGGTTGGGCCAATGGCGCTGCTATGCATGCGGCGCACCCTGGCGCAGGGCTGGCGGTCGGGCTTGGCGACGGGCGTCGGCATCGCGGCCGGGGACGGCGCTTATGCGTGCGTCGCGGTGGCCGGCCTGGCCGGGCTGCAAATCTTCATGCTGGCCCACGAACGGCCGCTGCACCTCGCAGCCGGGTTGTTCCTGCTCTACCTCGGCCTGCGCACGATGTTCGCCCGGCACGACGCGGCAGCCGCCCCGCCCGTGCTCGTCGGCGCTGGCCGCGCGTTCGCCAGCGCCCTGCTGCTGACGCTCACCAATCCGCCGACCATCGTCATGTTCGCGGCCATTTTCGCAAGCCTCGCCCCGGCCGGCGGATTTGCCTGGGACGGCGCCGCGGCTACGGTCGGCGGCGTGCTCGCCGGCTCCTTGCTGTGGTGGTGCGGCATGGTCGCCGGCGTGTCCGCGGTCCGCCACGCCATCGGCCACCGCGCCCGGCGCTGGATCGACCGCCTCGCGGGCGCGGCGTTGGCGGCGCTCGGCGTGGCGGAAGTCCGGCGCGCGCTGTAGCCCTTAGCCGTCGGCGATCGCCGCCGCCGCGTGGATCAACGCGAGGTGGCTGAGCGCCTGCGGCAGGTTGCCCAGCGCCTGTCCGTTCGCCGGGTCGATCTGCTCGCCCAGCAACCCGAGATTGCCGCCGCATGCGGCCAGCATCGCGTCCATCTGCACAGCACCCGCCGCCTTGTCGCCCAGCAGCGCCGCCGCCTCGGCCAGCCAGAACCCGCAGGCGATGAACGCGCCCTCCTCCTGCTCCATGCCGGAGTAGCGGTAGACGTGCGGCCCGCGGCACAGCTCGCGCCGGATCGCATCGCACATCAGCCGCAGCCGGTCGCCGCCGGGAAAACCGAACGGCACGGCCAACAGCAGCGAGGCGTCCAGCCGGTCGGTCCCCGGGTGCAGCGTGTAGGACTGCTTGGCGTCCGACCAGCACTCGGCGTTCACGTAGGCGGCGATCCGATCCCGCTCCCGCCGCCAGCGATCGGCGTGGCTGGCGTCGAGCTGGCCGTGCTCGGCCAACCGGCAGGCGCGGTCCAGCGCGGTCCAGCAACTGATTTTCGACATGGTGTAGTGCTCGAGCGCCTCCAGCTCCCAGATGCCGCTGTCCTTCCGCCGCCACAAATCGGCGCAGTGATCCGCCTCGCGGGCCAGCAACTGCCGGGTCGCAAGGTCGAGCACGTGCCCCGCCTCGCAGAAATGCCGCGCCGTCTCCAACAGGTCGCCAAAAATGCCCAGCTGCAGCTGCGCGCCCGCCAGGTTGCCGCGCACGACGGGAGCGCTGCCGCGATATCCGGGCAGGTCCACCTCCTCCCTGTCCGGCGGGAGCTCGCCATGCAGCGTGTACATCACGGCCAACGGGCCGTTCCGCCGCACCGTCGCGGTCAGCCAGGTGAACGCGGCCTTGGCTTCCTCCGTCGCGCCGACGATGAGGAACGCTTTGATGGTGTAACAGATGTCGCGCACCCAGGAGAAACGGTAGTCGTAGTTCTTGCCGCCGCCGATCCGCTCGGGCAGCGAGGTGGTGGCGGCGGCCGCAATGGCGCCCGAGGCCGAGAACAGCAGCAGCTTGAGCGCCAACGCGCTGCGGCGCACAGCGTCCCCGTAGGCGTTTATCGGCGTTAGATTGTCGGACCACTCCCGCCAGGCCTGGTCCGACCGATCGATCCGGCGGTCGATCGCGGCCACCGAGGGCAGGATCAGCGGCGCGTCCATCGTGCACAACAGCGCCAGCGTGCTTCGCGAACCCGGCGACGTCGTCAGCTCCGCCGCAATCCCGCGGTCGTCCTCCCGCGTGCGCCGCACCGTGTCGTCGGAGCGGAAGGCGGCGATCAGCCCCGCCACGTGCAACACGTCGCCATGCGGACTCGGCTCGCGCCACGGCGACGCCTGGAACTGCCGGCCGCCCACAACGCACTCGATGCGGAACGCGACCGCGCCCTCCAGGCCGTCGACCCGGCGCGCGAGCTCGGTCCAGGGCAGCCGGCCGGAGATGCCGCTGTTGAGCGAGCAGGTCAGCCGCGCCCGGCCCGACCGGGTGGTGAACACCTGCTCCAGCACGTTGCTGTCGGCGCGGTAGGCCCGCTCGACGGTGAACGCCTCGGCCGGGGTGACGGAGAACCGGCCGCCCGCCTCCGGGTCCAGCAGGCGGTCGAACAGCGGCTCGCTGTCCATGTTCGGCTGGCAGAACCAGTCGATCGACCCGTCTGCGCCCACCAGGGCGATGCTGCGGCCGTCGCCAACGGCGGCGTAGCTGTCCAGCGGGAGGAAGCCGCGGTCACGGATGGGTTGCATGTCAGGTAGATGGGGCGCCGGCTCGCCCAGCAAGCCCGAGGCGCCTGGATTGACGCTGGACCGGGCGGCGCCGCAGGGTCGGTTCAAAGTTGCGGGGAGACGCAGGTGCCAGACGTTCCGGAGACCATTCCCACCATCGGCCTCGGCCTGCGGTTCGAGGACACGCCCGCGGGCATGCGCTTCCGCACCCTCGGCCGCACCATCACCGACGCGGACGTGACCGGCTTCGTCGGCGTCACCGGCATGACGGAGGTGCTGTTCACCAACCTCGAGTATCTGCGCAGCGAGTCGCTGTTCGACGGGCGGCTGGTGCCCGCCGCGCTGATCCTGTCGTTCGCCGAGGGCCTGCTGATGCAGTCCGTGGTGCAGGGCGTCGGCCTGGCGTTCATGGGGATGGAGATGAAGGTGGAACGCGCCACCTTCACCGGCGACACCATCCACGTCGACTGCGAGGTGCTCGTCTCGCGCGCCACCAGCAAGCCGGGTCGCGGCGTGGTCACCACGCGCAACCGGGTGATCAACCAGCGGGGCGAGTGCGTCATGACCTACTCGCCGACCCGGCTGGTGAAGGGCCGCGACTACGTGCCGCCCAAGAGCGCAGCCGGGGCCTGACGGCCATGGGCCCGCTTGCCGGCATCCGGGTGCTGGACCTCACGACGGTGATGATGGGGCCGTCTGCCACGCAGGCGCTGGCCGAGATGGGCGCCGAGGTGATGAAGGTGGAGGGGCCCGGCGGCGACCCGGTGCGCGGCGTGGGGCCGATGCGCAACCCGGGGATGGGGCCGCTGTTCCTGAACGCCAACGCCGGCAAGCGCAGCCTGGCCATCGACCTCAAGCACCCGGGTGGCCGCAACGCGTTCCTGCGCCTGGTCGCGACCGCCGACGTGGTGGCCTACAACATCCGCCCGGCGGCGATGGAACGGTTAGGCTTCTCCTATGAGGACGTGTCCCGCGTCCGGCCGGATATCGTGTACGCCGGGATGTTCGGCTACGGCCAGGACGGGCCCTACGCCGCCCGCCCGGCCTATGACGACCTGATCCAGGGCGCCGCGCTGCTGCCGTGGCTGATCGCGCGCGCCGGCGAGGGCGTGCCCCGCTACGTGCCCAGCGCCATGGCGGACCGGATCGTCGGGCTGGCCGCGGTGGGCGCCATCTGCGCCGCGCTGGTGCATCGCGCGCGCACCGGCGAGGGTCAGCGCGTCGACACGCCGATGTTCGAGACGATGGTGCGCTTCGTGCTGGGCGATCATCTCGGCGGCCTGAGCTTCGACCCGCCGCTGGACGGCGGCGGCTACAAGAGGCTGCTGACGCCGGAGCGCAAGCCGTACCGCACCGCCGACGGCTACATCTGCGCGCTGCTCTACGGCGACCGGGAGTGGCGCAACTTCTACGCCGCGACCGGCCGCGCGACGCAGTGGGCCGCCGACCCGCGCCTGGCCAACATGGGCACGCGGAACGAGAACATCGGCGCGCTGTACGCCGAGGTCGCGGCCGAGTTCGAGACGCGCACGACCGCGGAATGGGAAGCGTTGCTGGAACGCGCCGACATCCCGTTCACCACGATGCACGATTTGGCATCCATCCTGGAGGACCCCCATCTGAGCGCGATCGGCTTCTTCGCGCCGGAACAGCACCCGAGCGAAGGCGCGCTGATCCGGATGCGGTCCGCCGGGACCTGGTCGCGCACGCAACCCGCGTTCAAGCGCGGCGCCCCGCGCTACGGCGAGCACAGCGCCGCGATCCTGGCGGAGGCGGGGCTGGACCGCGACGAGATCGCCGCCCTGGCGCAGGCGGGCGCGATCGTGGACGCGGCGCCTGCGCGGGGCCGCGACGATTGATCGCCGGCGCGCGGTCGTTCGGTTGCTCGTGCCATCTGCCCCGGCGCCGTCTGATCGCGACAGCCGTTGCCGCCGCCGCGACGGCGCTGCTGCCCGCTTCCCTCCCACGCGCGCAGCCTGCCGCGCCGCGAGCGGGGCATATCGACGTTCACCACCACTATTTCCCGCCGCCCTACCTGGCCCCGCTGGAGGCGTACGACCGCAAGAACAACCTGACGACGTGGCCGGCGCAGCGGGACTGGTCGGCGGCGCGCGCGATCGAGGCCATGGACCGCGCCGGCGTCGCGACCGCCATCCTCTCGATCTCGACGCCGGGCGTCTGGTTCGGGGACGCCGCGGCGGCGCGCGACATGGCGCGGACCTGCAACGACTACGCTGCCCGGCTGATGGCCGACCATCCCGGGCGGTTCGGCCTGTTCGCCGTCCTGCCGCTGCCCGACGTCGACGGCTGCCTGCGCGAGATCGATTACGCGATGGACGTGTTGCACGCGGATGGGGTCGTCATGCCGACCAGCGCCGGCGGACGCTGGCCGGGCGACCCGGCCTTCGCGCCCGTGTTCGAGGCGCTCGACCACCGGCGCACGGTCGCCTTCTTCCACCCGCTCGCGCCCGATTGCTGCGGCAGCCTGATCCCCGGCGTCAACGGCTCGCCGATGGAGTACCTGTTCGACAGCACACGGGCGATCGTCAGCCTGCTGGTCGGGGGGACCCTGCAACGCTGCCCGGACGTCCGCTACCTATTCTCGCACGGCGGCGGCACGCTGCCGATGGCCGCTGGCCGGATCGCCGGCGCGCTGAGATCCCGCCCGGACATCCAGGCGATCGCGCCGGACGGGATCGACCGGCAATTCCAACGCTTGTTCTACGATACGGCCAACGCCTTCTACGCGCCGACGATGGCGGCCCTCTCGGCCTACGTGCCCGCGTCGCAGATCCTGTTCGGCAGCGACTACCCGTATCTGTCGCTCGACCAGAACCTCGATGGCCTCGACCGGCTCGCGCTGCCTGACGCGCGCCGCGCGGCGATCCTGGCCGACAACGCCCGCGCGCTCCTGCCTCGGCTGGCGTAAAGCTCACGCCTGCCCGGCACGGGTCCGCCGTAGTTGACCGGGTACGACAGCTGCTTCCCACACTGTCATGTCAGGGCCTGGCATGACAAGCTGGACGAGTGGTCGCAGCACCCTGCCTCCAGCACCGGCAACGCCACCGGCGCGCCGTCCTGGATGTCGCTGAACCGGGTGAACTGGCCGAGGTAGTGCTCGTGCGCCCGTTCCCAAGCCTGGTCGTCCGGCTCGCCCCATAGGCGGCGGTAGTCGGGCGAGCTCGGGTACGGGTATAGCGGCACCGGGTCGTTCGCCCACACGCCGGCGGCCTGCAGCCGCTCGCGCCAGGCGGCGACCATCGCGGCCTCGTCGGCTGCAGTCTCGATCAGGTTGGCCTGCACGAACGGGACGTGCTGGCGGGCCAGCACAAGGCGGTCGGCCAACTCGTCG
This sequence comes from uncultured Acetobacteraceae bacterium, assembly GCA_964242925.1. Lineage (GTDB taxonomy): Bacteria > Pseudomonadota > Alphaproteobacteria > Acetobacterales > Acetobacteraceae > LMUY01. Next base: position 467 of record CAXTBW010000121.1, on the reverse strand, counting down.
GTCGTCATCTTGCACCGCTTGTCCAGCGCGGCGCGGCCATCCACCGTCAGGCTTTCCACCCCGGCCTCGATCGACACGCAGCCAGCCTGGCCCAGCAGCGCCAGCATTTCGGGCTTCCACAAATCGATCCGGGTCTGCACCCCGAACTGCACCGGACGCGTGACCAGCGCGCGCAGCAGGTCCTCGCGCGGCAGGAATATCTCATCGATGAAGTAGATGTACGTCACGCCCTGCGCCGCGAGCGCGTCGATCTCCGCCAGCAACGGCGCCAGGTCGCGGCGGCGATAGCGGTCGCGGAAGTCGATCTTGGCGCAGAAGCTGCAGGAGTAAGGGCAGCCGCGCGACGCCTCCACCTCCGCGCCCGGCCCCTCCGGCGCGCGATCGAACCGGTGGTGGTGGTGCGCGTGGCGTCGCACCCACCCGTCCGGCCAGTGCAGCGGCGGCAGGTCGGTGAACCGGGTGGACTG
>CAXTBW010000120.1:0-11618 GCA_964242925.1 uncultured Acetobacteraceae bacterium | reverse complement strand
CCGGCACGACCAGCGCGGCCTCCGGCACGACGCGACACGCGCGCCGACCCGATGCCGCCACGATCTCTTCTGGGGCGCCGCGTAGACTTCGTTCCCTTGCAACCGAGACCAAACGATCAAGTCGTGATACCAAATGATGATCCAACAGCGCGACGATGGTGTCGCCACCCCCGAGGTTCTCATGCGCTTCTTCCGTTTGGCCGGCTTGGGCCAACGCTGCCGCGAAATCGTCGGTCAGGGATGCATCGGCGCCATCCGCATGCTTGGCCCGGTCGCCGCGTCCAATCTTGGCGGCTTCATCGCCCGGGCGATCGGGCCGCGGCTGCCAGTGTCTGGCGTGGCGCTCCGCAATTTGGCGTTGGCGATGCCTGAGCTGACCCTATCGGCACAGCGCCGGATCATTAAAGGCGCCTGGGACAACCTCGGGCGCACCGTCGCCGAATTGCCGCATCTGGGACGGCTGCATCGGACCACGGCCGGTCCTGGTTGGGAATGCAGCGACGACTCGACCTTGCGTGATCTTGCCAAGCGCGACGGACCGGCGATCTTTTTCTCCGGTCATATCGCGAATTGGGAGATCGGCTTCCCGGTGGCGGCGTCGTTAGGTCTCGATGTCTCCTGGTTTTATCGCCGGGCATCGAGCGACTTGGCTAATCAGATGATCCAGGGCATGCGCGACGACGCTGTTGGACACCCCGTTCCGATGTTTGCCAAAGGCGCAGCCGGGGCAAAGGCGGCGTTGCGGCATCTGCGGGACGGCGGCTTGATGGGCATGCTGGTCGATCAAAAGCTGAACGAGGGGATCGCCGTGCCATTCTTTGGGCGGCTTGCGATGACAGCGCCTGCGTTGGCGCAGTTCGCGTTGCACTTCCGTTGCCCGGTCATCCCGATCCACGTCGTGCGGCTCGGGCCTGCCCGGTTCAGGGTGATCTGCGAGCCGCCCATCATACATCCGAGCACCGGCGACCGAACGGCGGACGTTTATGCCATGATGGTCGATGTGAACGACACGTTGGAGCGCTGGATCCGCAAACAGCCCGAATGCTGGTTGTGGCTTCACCGCCGCTGGCCCAAGCCGCCCGCAATCCGATGAGGCTGGACAGGCCCTTGATCCCGCGGCGACGCCTTCGACGTGGTCGATTGGGGCCTACGCCGCCGTTCGGAACTGAGGCTGCGCCTATCAACGGAAAGCGTCGTGAACGTCGCTGTCAGGCGCTCGGCGGTTGACAGCGGCAGGAGGCCGTTGGAGCCTGCGTGAACGAAGAAGCGCTCCGTAGGCGCTCGCACGTGGGAGGACGAACCATGCCAACGGTGCATGCAACCGGCATCCACATCGGCGACGCGACCTGGGCCAAACTGTCGGCCCTTGCCGCCGCCCTGGGCCTGCCTGAACCGACACTGGGCTGAGGAGGCGACGAACGATGCAGAACCAGTCCGTGATCGACGAGCTGGCGCCGACGGGCGTGCTGCGGGCCGGCATCAACCTGTCCAACTTCCTGCTGGTGACGGGACGCAGCGCGTCGGGCGATCCGGAGGGCGTGGCGCCCAGTCTGGCGGGGGCGATCGCCGAGCGGCTGGGCGTCCCGGTGCGCTACGTGCCGTATGCTCGGCCAAACGAAATGGCCGACGCAGCCGGCACGGGCGCGTGGGACATCGGGCTGATCGGCGCGGAACCGGCGCGGGCCGAACGGATCGTCTTCTCCGCCGCCTACGCCGAGATCGAGTCGACGTTCCTGGTTCCCGCCGGGTCCCCGATCACGAGCGTGGCGGAGGTGGACCGGAGCGGCATCCGCATCTCCGTCTGCGGCGGCAGCGCCTACGACCTTTGGCTGACGCGCAACATCAAGCACGCCCAACTGGTCCGCTCCGCCAGCATCGACGAGTCCCTGGAGCGCTTTCGCGGGGAAGGGATGGAAGTGCTGGCCGGCCTGCGCCCCCGCCTGATCAGCGACGTGGCGACGATGCCCGGCGCCGCCATCCTGCCGGGCGGCTTCTCCGCCGTGCAGCAGGCGGTCGGCACGGCCCGCGCCAACGCCGCCGGCGCCGCGTTCCTCGCCGCCTTCGTAGAGGAGGCCAAGCGCTCAGGCCTGGTCGCACGGCTGATCGAGCAGCACGGCGTGCAAGGCCTCACGGTGGCGCCTCCCGCGTAGGGCTGACCGCCGTCCAACAAGCTGGAGGGGAGCCCCTCATGAACATCTGATCGGCGTGCTGCTTACCAACAGCGGTGGTCGCCTGCCTGGAGATCGCCTGTTGCGCCCCTTCTATTGTCCGAGCAGGCGATGCCGTTCCATGTCGCGGACCCGGTCACCGAAGCTGGCGCCGAGTTGGCTAACCACGCTGAACTTCCCTGAACTTGGGTTCCAATTCGGGGATTGCGCTCAGCAGTTCGTCTATCTCCCGCTTGGAAATGCCAACGGCCTTGAGATCGACAGCTTGCCCGGCGAGAACGCAACGCAACGCGCGTAGAGCAGGTCCGGACAACATCAGGGCATCCTGCATGTAATCGCGGAACGCCTCGAAGGTCATCGGCGCCCATCTTTGCACGATGCCAAGCATGGCGTCTGCGTAGGCCCTGATCTCGTACTGCGCATGCGCGTCGGAGCGCAGTTTGAGGAAGTGCAACAGGTTCCAAAGGTTTATCTGCCAGTAGAACTGCGTCATCACGTTGACCGGTAGGTTCATGCGCGCGATCTCGCGGGCAACGTTCGGCTTCGACGGATCGATCACGTTTCCGTCTTCGTCTTCATTCAGCATGTCGAGATAATGGTCGTAGCATCTGGCTGCATCGTCGCGGAGCAGATCGATGACCCGTTCAGCCTCGGCTGGCGTGAGGGATGCGCCGCGGCCCTGCTTGTTGTTCGTCGACTGCTGAGCGAGGTCCTCGGCGCGCGGTATGTAGAACTCTCGCTCGAGAACCGAGTATCGCGCAGAATACTCATTGATGCTGGCAGTGCGGTGACGGAACCACTGTCGAGTTATGAAAATCGGGGCGCGAATGTGAAACTTGGCTACTGCAAGTTCGAACGGACTGGTGTGACGGTTTTTAAGCAAGTAGCGTATCAGGCCTCGATCGTCCGAGAGGGATCGCGTTCCCTTACCGTAGGATACGCGAGCCCCTTGCACGATCGCAGTGTCGCCTCCCATGTAATCGACCAGGCGAACAAAACCGACCCCGAGCACGCTGATCGGTTCATGCATTACGCTTTCAGCGTCGGGCACAACCAGCCGTCTTGTTTGCGACCACTCCGCTCGAACCGCGTCGATCTCTGATTTGTGGCCTTGGGATATCATTGCTTTATACTTTCGCACCGCTTGGGTGACATGGGGTGGGCGAGTCTTGCATGAGGGTGGTTGGCGTGCCCGTCCTAGCACGCCGGCCGGTCCGCTCAAGCAGGCCGACGGGCCCATGCCGTCATACCGGACGTGATCCGGCCACCAACGGCGCCGCTGGTGAAGCAGAGCCTAGTGCGATTTCCCGACGCGATCGAAGCCGGCGTCGTTGGCGCGCGGCAGGGGCCCGGATCGAGTCGGCCATGACGACGCGGGGTTGAACCGAGGCGCGGCTTGCAGACGCCGCTGCGACTGCCTATGTTTCGCAGGTCGGCTCGCCGACTATGGTGATAAATGGTTCGTGGAATAATCGTTGTGGACCCGGGGGCAGTACTCGGCGTCTCCACCATCGCCTTCGATGGGTCATGGGGACGAAATAGGCTCGACACGCGTGGTAAAGACGGACTTTTTGCTCGGCATGGTACCGCCGTTATCGGACCATATCACAAGTGCCAATGACAATCATGAGGCATTCGCAGTCGCAGCGTAAGTTGCGATAGACGCGGCACGGGGGGCGCCGGGCAACAGAAGCCCCCCACTACTTCGGGCTTAATTCTCCGGGAGCCTAGCGGTGCAAGCCATCTCCATACTCGACCTCGCCCCCGTTCCGCTTGGCGCGACCGCGGCCGACGCGCTGCACAACGCGCTCGATCTGGCGCAGCACGCCGAGCGATGGGGCTACCGCCGCTACTGGCTGGCCGAACACCACAACATGATCGGCATCGCGAGCGCAGCGACTGCGGTCACCGTCGGCTATGTGGCAGGCGGCACCCACCGCATTCGCGTCGGCGCCGGCGGCGTGATGCTGCCCAACCATTCGCCGCTCGTCATCGCCGAGCAGTTCGGCACCCTCGAGACGCTCTACCCCGGCCGCATTGACCTGGGCCTTGGCCGTGCGCCTGGCAGCGACGGCTACACCCAGCGCGCGTTGCGGCGGGACCCGGAGGCGGCCGACCAGTTCCCGCAGGATGTGGCGGAACTCCAGGCGCTGCTCGGCCCGGTGCAGCCGGGTCAGCGCGTGCAGGCGGTGCCTGGCGGCGGCACCGACGTGCCGCTGTGGATTCTCGGCTCGTCGACGTTCGGCGCGCAGGTGGCGGCGCATTTCGGCCTGCCATATGCCTTCGCCTCCCACTTCGCGCCGGATATGCTGATGCCGGCGCTCGCCGCTTATCGCGGACGTTTCCGCCCCTCGGCGCAACTGGCCCAGTCCCACGCCATGGTCGGCGTCAACGTGATCGTCGCCGAGACCGACGCCGAGGCGCGCCGCCTGTTCACCTCGGCGCAGCAGAGCTTCACCAACCTGTTCCGCGGCACGCGCGGCAAGCTGCTGCCGCCGATCGATGACATCGAGGCCTATTGGTCGCCGTCCGAGAAGGCGCAGGCGATGGGCATGCTCGCGTGCTCGTTCGTCGGCGCCGCCGACACGGTCCGGCGCGAGCTAAACGCGTTCATCGAGCGCACCCAGGCCGATGAGATCATGGTTGCCGCCGCCATCCACGACCACGGGGCGCGGCTGCGCTCCTACGAGCTGCTGGCCGAGATGGCGCCAGCCCTGCTCGGCGAGGCCGCGCTGGCGTGAGCGATACGCCGCCCGACAGCAAGCTGACGCAAACCAAGCAGCGTTGGGCGATCGAGGGCCGCGGCCTGACCGGCCATACGGCGAGACCAGAGAGCGAACGTCTGCCGCCGGGCCAGCACTTGGTGCGCGACTGGCCGGTGCTGGACCTGGGCACGCAGCCGCGCATCGACTCCGGACGCTGGAGCCTGCGCGTATTCGGCACGGTGCGGGAGGCGGTGACCTGGGACTGGGCGGCGTTCCAGGCCCAGCGGCAAGTGCGCGAGGTGAGCGACATCCACTGCGTCACGACCTGGTCGCGCTACGACAACGCCTGGGAGGGCGTGTCGACCCGGACGGTTCTGGCGACGGTGCAGCCGTTGCCCGGCGCGACCCATGTCGTGCTGCACAGCCATGACGGCTACACCACAAATTTGCCGCTGGCCGACTTCGCCGCGCCGGGCGCACTGCTGGCGCATTCCTGGCAGGGCGCGCCGCTCAGCGGGGAGCACGGCGGCCCGGTGCGCCTGATCGTGCCGCATCTCTACTTCTGGAAAAGCGCCAAGTGGCTGCAGCGGATTGAGTTCGTCGCCGCGGACAAGCCGGGCTTCTGGGAGGTCCGAGGCTACCACGACCGCGGCGATCCGTGGCAGGAACAGCGGTATTCGGAGTGACGGCAGGGAGGTGAGCGTGGCGAAAGGTTACTGGATCGCGCAGGTCGACGTGAGTGACCCGGTCGCCTACCAGCGTTATGCCGAGGCCAACATGGCCGTGTTCGCCAAGCATGGCGCGCGCTACCTAGTCCGAGCCGGGCAGTCCACCATCGTCGAGGGCGCCGCCCGTTCTCGCCTGGTCGTGCTCGAGTTCCCTGACTATGCGACGGCGCTGGCCTGCTACAATTCGCCGGAGTATGCCGCCGTGATGGCCATTCGCACACCTGCCGGCGTGGCCGACCTCGTCGTGGTCGAGGGGTACGACGGCCTCCAACCGGGCTGACGCATCAGCCGAGCAGCGTCGCGGCGGTGTCGGTCTGCCAGGCGGCCAGGCCGATGGCGAGCGCGCTCAGGCAGGCCGATAACGCGAACACGACCGCCAACCAGCGCAGCGTCGCTCCTCTGGATTGCTGTGAGGAAGACCAAGGCGCGCGTTCGCTCCAGACGATGGGTCCGCTGTGCATGGTCGCTCTCCACTCGATGCGGACGCGAAGCTAATCCCGGGCGGCTGCGTGCGGCATCGCCCAACTGAGCAGCGTCAATGCGTCCTCGGGACACGCTCGCGTGATCGCAATTACGTTTCGCTCGCGTCTTCTGGACGAGGTTGCTACGCTACCAGGTAGGACTGCGCCGTTTCCGTGACGCAAGGTGTCTATGGACCAAGGAGCATCTCTGGCCTCGACGCTCGGCCAGTTGCGCGACGCACGCGCCGACTTGGCGCCAGTGCCGCTTTCGGCTGTGAACGGCGCCATCGGGTCCACGTATGCCCTGTTGTTCGCCGAGCGGGTGGCGGATGGGAGGGTGCAGAACCCCATCGTGGAAGGGGTCGACTCGGCCTATGCCGAGCGGCTGACGCGGGCGGCGGCGCAGCGGATGCTGCCGGCGTGGCTGCATGGCCTCGCCCCCGGCACGGTGCTTGACCGCGCATCGCTGCAGCGGGACCACGATTTCGCGCGATCGGCGTTCTTCGATTACGTCGTGCGGCCCGAAGGGCGGTTTCACTGCCTCGTCACGACCCCTTACGTCACGCCGACCCAGCGCTTCCACTTGATCGTCGGCCGTCCCATGACGCAGGAGGATTTCTCCAGCGACGATGTGCGCGTGGTGCGGGCGCTGCTGCCGCATGTCGGTCGCCTGATCGCGAACGGGGTGACGCTGGGGGAAGCCAAGTCCGACGCCATGGTGCTGGCCTCCGCGCTCGACCAGATGCCCGAGGCGGTCATCCTGGTGTCGCCTGGCTGCCGCGTGGTGTTCGCCAACAAGGGCGGCCGCCGCCTGTTGAGCGTGAGCGATGGGCTCCGACTCGTCGACAACGCTATAGCCACAGGCGCCGCGACCACCGATTCGGCGCTGCGCCATGCCGTTGCCCTGGCCATCGGGCCTGCCGCCAGCGCCGCGCCGATCCAGGTCCGTCGCCCGTCGGGGCTGCCTCCGCTCGAACTCCGCGTGCGGCCGCTGCGGGACGAGCGCGAGCCGTTCGCGCAACGCGTCGGAGAGCCCGCGCTGGCCATGCTGGAAGTTCGCGAGACGGAAGCGGCGACGTCCATCGACGGGAGATGCCTGGCGCGCGAATTCGGGCTGACCAACAAGGAACGCGATCTCGTCGCGCATCTTGCGCAGGGTTTGGACCTGCGGGGCGCGTCCCTCGCGTTGGGCGTAAGCTATCACACGGCGCGTCATCACCTTCGCCACGTCTTCGCCAAGACGGAGACGCACCGCCAGTCGGAACTGATCCGCATGGTGCTCGCAGGAGATTGCGTGAAGCGCCAACTTCGGGCGTGATGATCGGCGTTCAAAGCCAGCGGGACCTCGACTAGCGCCGCAGTCAGCCTGACTCGACGATGACGCGGAGGCGATGAAGAGGCTCGCGCCGACTATAAACAAGGGTCACACCGCTTCAGCTTAGGACGCGATCGCAATCCGGCGCGTTCTGGAAGGTGCCTCGTTCGCCGTCGTCGAGGTCTGTTTCCGACGCAGCGCCTTTAGTCCAGATGACGTCGTGCGTGTCGAGTTCGACGTGGAAATACTCGATTCGCGGCAAGCGATCCATCGATCACCGGCAACGATTGGATTTCCCAGGATCAGACATCGTGGGCTTCGCCTGCACGATGTTGCGGGTCACGCTCACGCCGGACGCGTTGTCGTCGAGATAGATGGCGACCGTATGAACGCCGGTCAATCCGGTCACCCCAATGTCGTTCATCGTAACCACATCGCCCAACGACGGGTTCTGGCTCCGACCCACTATATAAATGGCGCCGCCGTCCTGGCCCTTGGTGTCGACCGCGTTCGAAGCGTTGTACGAGATCGTGTGATCGTTGTTCTGCGTCGCGATCGTGCCGGGCGGGTTAAAATCAGCGAGGCTGACGGCGGCGCCGTCGCTGTAATCCGATTTCGTCGACGTGCTTGAGAACCAGACGTGGCGCCAAGGGCGAGGCTGCCGTCACGTTAGTAGGCGCTGTACGGCAAGCACCGGCAAGTTGTCAGAACTTGCAGCGGTTGCGCCCGGCCTGCTTGCGCGCCGTTAAAGCCCCCGCTCGCGCTTGATGCGATCCCAGGCGGCGTTGATGCCGGCCACCTTGTCGGTGGCGCTGGCGATGAACTCGGCCGGCACGCCGCGGGACGCCAAGCTGTCCGGGTGGTTGGCGCGCACCAACACCTTCCACGCCGCGCGCACCTCGTCGTCGGTGGCGGCGCGGGTCACGCCGAGCACGGCGTAGGCGTCGTCCGTCGGTTCGGGCCGGAAGCGCGGGGCGGCGCCGCGGGCGCGGTCCCACGAGACGGCGGGCAGGCGGAAGCCGCGGTGCACCCGCAACAGAAAATCGGTCTCGCGCCCGTTCACCGGGCCATCCGCGCGGGCGATGGCGAACAGGGCGGTGAGCACGTCCTCCAGCACGCCTGGGGCGTCGGCGAAGGATTCGCCGAGCTGGGCGGCATACGGCGCGAAACCCTCCGCGCTGTCGCGCGCGGCGTCGAACATGCGGCCGACGTCGCGCGTGGATTCCGGGGGGATGCGGAACTGGCGCTTGAAGGCGTCGATCTCGGGGCGCGTCACCGGCCCGTCGCATTTGGCCAGCTTGGCCGACAGCATCACCACGCCGATGGCGAACAGCTGGTCCCGCCCGCCCAGCATAGCGGCGATCCGGGCCGGGTTCAGGCCGAACCCGGAGGGCATGCGCAGCTTCGGCCCGGCGCCGGAATCAGCCGCGTGGCCCAACGCGGCGCCCATAACGGCCCCGAACGGGCCGCCCATAACCAGCCCGGCGGCGCCGCCGATCAGCTTGCCCCAATATCCCATGCCGGACAGCCTATCACAGGCCGGCCTTCCGGAAAGGGTTAGGGCGTGCCGACGCTCAGCCGTTCCTGGGTCGGCGCCGGCATCAGCGCGGCCTGGTACGCGGCCGGGTGATCCAGCAGGAACCCGGCGGCGTCCAGATCCGCATCCCGTCCTTCCGCCGCAGGGCAGGCGTTCCGCAACTCGACCACCTCGGCGACCGGCAGCGGCGCGCGGGCGGCGTTGTGGCGCGCCAGCGGTTGCTCCATGTCCCGCTGCCCGCGCGCCAGATCCGCCAATTGGGCGCGCAACACGTCCTCGCCCAGGCTGGTGCACACTTGCGGCATCACGCCCAACGCCTGGATCGGCCAGCCCAGCGGCGCCAGCACCCGGCTCCAGGTCACGAACAGCTCGCCGCCGTCGGGCAGCGGGCTGATGGTCTGCACCAGCCCCTTGCCGAGCGTGGAGCTGCCGACCACCACGGCGCGCCCGTTGTCGGCCAGCGCGGCGGCCATGATCTCGGCGGCGCTGGCGGTCCGGCCGTCCACCAGCACAACGATCGGGCGGCCCTTGGCGCCGTCCTCCCCCGTGCCGCCGGGCCAGACGCGGCTGCTCTGCGGGTGGCGCCCGGACGTGGTCACCACCATGCCGTTCACCACCAACTGGTCCACCACCGACACCGCCTGGCGCAGCAATCCGCCGCGGTTGCCGCGCAGGTCCACCACGATGCCGCGCACCCGGTGTCCGCTCAACCCCGCCTCCAGCGCCGCGGCGAACTGGTCGTCGGTGTCCACGCTGAACCCGGTTACGTGGATAAGCACTACGTCGCCGAGCCGCTCCGCCGTCACGGTCTGCGGCGGCACCACCGCCCGCTCGATGTCGGCCTGCCGCAGCCGTCCGCGGTTGCGCCACGCGAGCCGCAGGCTGGTACCCTCCGGTCCGGCGACCAGCGCCTCCACGGCGGCGGCCGGCTCCGCCCGGATCGGCCGACCGTCGATGGAGACGATGCGGTCGCCCGGCCGCAGCCCCGCTTCGTCGGCCGGGCTGCCGGGGACGACCGTGGCGACCGTGATGCCCGCCGCCGAGCGCGCCAGCGTCAGGCCCAGCCCGGCGCGGCCGCTGCGCCGGTCCCGCTCGGTGTCCGCTGCCCCGGGCGGGACGTAGCGGGAGTAGGGATCCAGGTGGTTGAACATCTCGTCGAAGAATGACTGGATCACCCCCTGCGCGCCCGCCTGCCGCACCGGCTCGGACGCGGCGTAGGCTGCGGCGGCCATCCCGGCTACCACCGCGCCCCAGCCCTCGGCGCTTGCCCCATCCGGCGCCGGCGCGGCGAAGATCGGCTTGCCGGATTGCAGCAGCCGGATCTCGGTCTCACGCAGCTCGGGCGTCAGCGCCGGGTCGATCGCGGTCAGCCCGCGCAGGCCCCACAGGGTGAGCTGCGGCACGCTCTCCACCTCCAGGATGCGCGGCGCGATGAACGCCAGCCCGGCGCTGAACACGGATGCCGCCATCGGCTGGTCGAAGCCCTCGGCAGCATGCGCCAGGCAGGGCGCGATCCACAGCAGCACGGTGAGGATGGCGGCGCGGCTCACCGCCTGCGCGAGGGCGCGGCCGGTGTGAGCAAGCCGAAGATCAGCCCGCCGGTCACCGGGCTGGCCTCCATCAAGCGCACGTCCAGCATCTGGGCGAGGTGGTAGGACATGCGCGTCCGCCGGCCGGTCAACGACTTGCTCGCCTCATCGTGCATCCAGAAATCGTCGGGGAGCGCCGACAGGGGAATCAACCCGCTGGCGCCCGTCTCCGCCAGAGTGACGAACAAGCCGAACCGTGTCACGCCGGAGATGCGCGCGGCGAACTCCGCGCCCGTTTTGTCGGCCATGAAGGCGGCCAGGTAGCGGTCGATCGCGTCGCGCTCGGCTAGCGCGGCGCGGCGTTCGGTCGCGGTGATGTGGTCGGCGGTGTCCTCGAACCGCGCCGCCTCGTTGTCCGCCAGACCGTCTGGCCCGGCGCGCAGCCCGCGGATCAGCGCGCGATGCACGCAGAGGTCGGCGTAGCGGCGGATTGGGCTGGTGAAATGCGCGTAGCGGGACAGGGCCAGCCCGAAATGGCCGATGTTGTCCGGGGAATACTGCGCCTGGCTCTGCGAGCGCAGCACCACCTCGTTCACCAGCGGCGCCGTTTCCTGTCCCGCCACCTGCTTCAGCACCGCGTCCAGGTCGCGCGGATGCACCTGACCCTCCGGCGGCAGGCCGAGGCCCATCCCGTGCAGGAACGAGCGCAGATTCTCCATCTTCTCGTCTGACGGCGGCGCGTGGACGCGGTACATGCAGGGCAGGTGCAGCCCCTCGAGCGCCTCGGCGGCGGCCACGTTGGCCAGCACCATGAACTCCTCGATCAGACGGTGGCTGTCCAGGCGCGGGCGCGGCACGATCGCGGCGACGGCGCCCGCCGCGTCCAGCATGACCCGGCGTTCCGGCAGGTCCAGGTCCAGCGTGCCCCGCGCCTGCCTTGCCGCCAGCAGGGCGCGGAACGCCGCATACAGCGCGGCAAGCGGCAATCCCAGATCGTCTTCGCGGTCGTGCGCTTCCTGCACCTGCTCGTAGGTCAGCCGCGCGGCGGATCGCATCAGGCCGCGGCCGAACCGGTGCGCCGTCTTGCGGCCGGACGCGTCCACCCGCATCTCGACGAACAGGCAGCCGCGCTCCTCGTCCGGCCGCAGGCTGCACCAGCCGTTGGACAGCGCCTC
>CAXTBW010000119.1:0-11947 GCA_964242925.1 uncultured Acetobacteraceae bacterium | reverse complement strand
TGGTCTGGGCGATCTGCATCACCTGCTCCTGGTAGACCATGATGCCGTAGGTCTCGTCCAGCACCGCTTTCAGCTCCGGATGCGGCGCCTCCCACGCCTCGCCGTGCTTGCGGCGGCAGTAGTCGGGGATGTTCGCCATCGGGCCGGGCCGGAACAGCGCCACGGCGGCAATCAAATCCTCGAACCGGTCGGGCCGCATCTGGCGCAGCACGTCCCGCATCCCCGCCGACTCGAACTGGAACACCCCGCCCGCGTCGCCCCGCGCCAGCATCGCGTAGGTGGCGTCGTCGTCCAGCGGCAGGCGCTCCAGGTCCGGCGGGTCCGCCATGTAGGCCAGCGCGCGCTGCAGGATGGTGAGCGTGGTCAGCCCCAGGAAGTCGAACTTCACCAGGCCGGCCTGCTCCACGTATTTCATGGAGTACTGGGTCACCAGCGTGTCGTTCTTCGGGTCGCGGTAGAGCGGCACCAGCTCCACCAGCGGCCGGTCGCCGATCACCAGCCCGGCTGCGTGCGTGCTGGCGTGCCGGTAGAGCCCCTCCAGCTGCAGCGCCACTTCCAACAGGCGGTGGATGCCCTCGTCGTCGACCTGCATCTGCTGCAGCTTCGGCTCGCCGTCGATCGCCTGCTTGAGCGTGACGGGCTTGGCCGGGTTGTTGGGGATCAGCTCCGCCACCCGGTTCACCTGGCCGAACGGCAGGCCCAGCACGCGGCCCACGTCGCGCACGGCGGCGCGCGCCTGCAGCTTGCCGAACGTTATGATCTGCGCCACCCGGTCCGCGCCGTACTCGCCGCGGACGTACTCGATCACCTCATCGCGGCGGTCCTGGCAGAAGTCGATGTCGAAGTCCGGCATCGACACCCGCTCGGGGTTCAAGAACCGCTCGAACAACAGGCCGAAGCGGATCGGGTCCAAATCCGTGATGGTGAGCGCCCAGGCCGCCACCGACCCGGCGCCCGAACCGCGGCCGGGGCCCACCGGGATGGACTGCGCCTTCGCCCACTGGATGAAGTCCGCCACGATCAGGAAGTAGCCGGGGAACCCCATCGCGGCGATGACGTCCAGCTCGTATTCCAGCCGCTCGGCGTATTCGGGCGGCACGGGGTCGAGCCGCCGGGCGAGGCCTTCGCGGGCCATGGCGCGCAGCGTCTCGTCCTCGGTGGCGCCGGGGCGCACCTTCGGGCAGACCGGCAGCAGCGGCTTGCGGGTTTCCGCCATCACGGCGCAGCGCCGGGCGATGGCGATCGTGTTGTCGCACGCCTCGGGCAGGTCGGCGAACAGCGCGCGCATTGCGGCGGCCGGCTTGAACCAATGCTCCGCGGTCACCTTGCGGCGCTCCGGGTCCGCCATGGCGCGCCCGCCGGCGATGCACAGCAGCGCGTCGTGCGCCTCGTGCATGCCCGGCGTGGCGAAGAAGCACTCGTTGGTGGCGACCAGCGCCAACCCGGCCGCATCGGCCAGAGCGATCAGCCCGGGCTCGATGGCCCGCTCCAGCGCCAGCCCGTGGCGGTGCAGTTCCACGATGGTGCGGTCGTCGAACGCCTCGGCGAACTGGCGCAGCAGCGCGTCCGCCTCGGGCTGCCGCGCCTCCGCCAGCAGCCGCGCCAACGGGCCGCGGGTGCCGCCGGTGAGCAGGAACAGCCCGGTTGCGTGGTCCAGCACGGTGCGCAGCGGCAGTTGCGGGTCCGCCGGGTCCGATGTGGTGAAGCCGAGCGAGGACAGGCGCTGCAGGTTGGCCAGCCCGGTCGCGTCCTGCGCCAGCAGCACCACCGGGTCAGGCGGCAGACCCGCCTTGTCGGCGCGCACGAGGCCGATCTGGCAGCCGATAATGGGTTGGACGCCCTTGGCGGCGCAGGCCTGGCTGAACTCGAGCGCGCCGAACATGTTGGCGGAATCGGTGATGGCGACGGCCGGCATGCCCGCGTCCCGCGCAAGGGCGGCGATCTTGTCGGCCTTAATGGCGCCTTCCGACAACGAGTAGGCGGAGTGGACGCGGAGGTGGACGAAATCGGCGTGCGGCATGGAGCCAATGTAGCGCTGGGCCGAGTCGCATGACAGGGGCGGACATTCACAGGAGCCAGGCTTTGTCAGATCAGCCAGGCTTTGTCAGATCAACCCGGCTTTGTCAGATCAGCCAGGCCTTCTCAGATCAGCCATGGCGGTGCAGCCTGCCGCGCCGCCAACGCAGGCCAAATCGCAAGGGGTGCGACCGTCCGATGTTGAAGCTCGATCCAGCGCCCAAGATCATCACGTTCGATTGCTACGGCACCTTGGTGCAATGGCATCGCGCCATGCGGGAGGCGCTCGGCGCGGTCCTGTCGAGCCATGCGCGGGCGAGCGTGTCGGCGGACCAGGCGGCGCCCTTGGCGGACAGGCTGCGCGAGGTCGCGATGACGCTTCAGCAGAACCCGGCCTTTCGCAACTACAAGTCCGTCCTGGATGCGAGCTTAAGCCAGGCGCTTGCCGATTTCGATTACACCATCGGTCCGAACGACCTGGAGAGGCTGCTGTCTACGCTGCGCAGGATTGAACCGCATCCGGACACGGCAACCGCGCTGGACCGCTTGCGCGCCCGCTACCGCCTCGCGATCATCAGCAACACCGACGACGACCTCATTGCCGGGACGGTGGACGCGATCGGCGTCCCGATCGACTTCGTCATCAGCGCTCAGCAGGCGAAGGCGTACAAGCCGGATCACCGGCTGTTCCTGCACGCCCACGCGGTCATGGACGTGACGAAGGAGGAGGTCATCCATGTCGGCATGGGGCAGTTCACCGACATGAAGGTCTGCCACGAACTCGGCATCCGCTCCGTGTGGATCAACCGGGACGACGAACCCGCCAACCCGGACTGGCCGGCCGACGCGGTGCTCAGCGACCTTCGCGGATTGCCTGATTTGCTGCTGCCGGCCTGAAGCGCGGCCATGAGAGCGATCCAGATCGACCGATATGGCGGCCCGGAGGCGCTTATCCGGCGCGACCTCGCCATCCCCGCGCCCGGGCCCGGCGAAGTGCTGATCCGGCTCGCCTGGTCCGGGATCAACTTCATGGACATCCACACCCGCCAGGGCAAATACGCCGGGTCTCGCACCTATCCGCAGGTGCTGCCCACCACCCTCGGCATCGAGGGCGCCGGCACGATCGAGGCGCTAGGCGACGGCGTGACGGCGTTCCGCGTCGGGGACCGGGTCGCCTACTGCCTCGCCTGGGGCAGCTACGCCGAGTTCGCCGTGGTGGCCGCCTGGCGCGTTGTTCCCGTGCCCGACGCGCTGCCGCTCGAGCGCGCCGCGGCCAGCCTGTTCCACGGGCTGACGGCGCACTACCTGGCCTACGACGTTGGCCGGTTCGCCCCTGGGGTCACCTGCCTGGTGCACGCGGCCTCGGGCGGGATCGGGCAGTTGCTGGTGCAGCTTGGCGTCCGGCTGGGCGCCACGGTTTACGCCACGACCAGCACCGCAGAGAAGGCGGAAATCGCCCGGCAACGCGGGGCTGCGGGCGTGTTCCTCTACGATGGCGGCCGGTTCGCCGACGCGGTGCGCGATGCGACGGGCGGGCGCGGGGTGGACGTCGTGTTCGACCCGATTGGCCGGCCCACCCTGCGCGACAGCATGCGCGCGGTCCGCATCAAGGGTTTGGTCGTGGCGTTCGGCAGCGTGGGCGGCAATGTCGAGGACCTGAACCCGATCGAACTCGGCGAGGCGGGCTCGCTGTTCCTGACCCGGCCGCGCCTGGCCGACCACCTCACCGACGCGGAGACGGTGCGCCGCCGGGCGGCCGACATCTTCGCGGCGCTGCTGGACGGCGCGCTGTCGATCGAGGTGGCCGGGCGCTACACGCTCGACGACGTGGAACAGGCGCACGAGGCGTTGGAGCACCGCAGCAGCATGGGCAAGCCGCTGCTGCGGTTGGGCGCGATCGCCTAACACGTGATCGGGAGGATCGGACCTACCCCAAGACCGTCATGCCCGGGCTTGACCCGGGCGCCCACGGGGCACCGCCAATGACGTGTCTGCCGCGTTGGTTCCGCTGCCGCCATAACCTGCCAAACCGACGCGTGGGCGCGGCGTGGGCGCCCGGGTCAAGCCCGGGCATGACAGACTGAGCTTCAATACGCGCACCAGGCTGGCCGCATTCACTCCGCAGCCAAGACGGCCGGGCCGGCGTCGGTCTCGAGGTCGACCACGACCCGGCCCGCCAGCACCTGCCGGGCCAACGGAACGTCCAGGTCATGTTCCCATGCCGCGATGACCACGGTGGCGACGCAGTTGCCGATCAGGTTGCCCAGCGCCCGGGCCATGCCGATGAACCAGTCGATCGACAGCACCAGCACCAACCCGATCGCCGGGATCGCCGGCACCGCGTTCAGCGTCGCGGCCAGGATCACGATCGCCGAACCCGGCACGCCGTGCGCGCCCTTCGACGTCACCAGCGAGATGAGCAGCACCAGCATCAGGTCGCCGAACGACAGCGGCGTGTTGGTCGCCTGCGCGATGAACACGGTCGCCAGGGTGAGATAGATCGAGAACGCGTCCAGGTTGAACGAGTAGCCGGTCGGCACCACCAGCCCCACCACCGACGATTTGACGCCCATGCGCTCCAGCTTGCGCATGATCTGCGGCAACACCGCGTCGGACGAGGCGGTCGCCAGCACGATCGTCAGCTCCTCCCGGAAATACGCCAGGAAGCGCAGGATGTTCAGCCCGGTGGTCACCCGCATCACCGTGCCAAGCACGACGACGACGAACAGCGCCACCGCCACCCAGAACACCACCACCAGGGAGGCCAACTGCTCCAGCGAGTGGATGCCGTACTGGCCGACCGTGTAGGCGACCGCGCCCAGCACGCCGAACGGCGCCATGCGGACGATCAGCCCCATCGCGCGGAACAGCACCTTGCCAACGCTGTCGATCAGGTGCGTGACGGACCCGGCCGGCTCGCCGACCAGCGCCAGGCTGGTGCCGAAGATGATGGCGAAGAACAGCACCTGCAGCACGTCGTTGCGAGCCAGCGCGTCGATCGAGGTGGTCGGGATGATGTTGAGGATGAACCCGCCGAAACCGCCGCCCTGAAGTTTGTGCGCGTTGTCGGTGTAGGTGCTCAGCGCGTGGGCATCCAGGTTCGCCGTATTGATGTTCATTCCGGTGCCGGGATGGATGACGTAGGCCAGGATCAGCCCGACCGCGAGCGCCACCGTGGTCATCACCTCGAAATACAGCAGCGCCTTGCCGCCGACGCGGCCGACCTTCTTCAAGTCCCCGGCGCCGGCGATCCCGTGCACCACCACGCAGAACACGATCGGCGCCACGATCATGGAGATCAGCTTGAGGAACGCGTCGCTGAAGAACTTGAGCCCGATCGCGAAGCCCGGCGTGAACACGCCCAGCGCGATGCCGAGCAGCAGCGCCACGACGACCTGGATGAACAGCGACTTCCATAGTGGCTTGCGAGCGGCGGTGATCATCGGCGGGCTCCTTTGAAGACCCGCAAAGCAACCTGCGTGCCACTGTTACCCGCCCTTCACCCCGCCCGCGGTCAGCCCGGCCACGATCTCCTTCTGCATCAGCAGGGTCAGCAGCAGCACCGGCGCCGTCACCAGCAGCGCGGCGGCGGCCAGCGGGCCCCAGCTGATCTGCTCGAAGGTCAGCACGTTGTAGACGGCCACCGGCAAGGTGCGGGTGTGCCGTCCGGCCAGCACCACGCCGAAGATGAAGTTGTTCCACGAGAAGATGAACGACAGGATCGTCGCCACCGTGATGCCGGGCCGGGCCAGCGGCAGCGCGACGCTGCGGAACGCCTGCCAGATGGTCGCGCCGTCCACCAGCGCCGCCTCCTCCAACTCCGCCGGCAAGCCCTCGAAGAAGCCGATCATCACGTAGACGACGATCGGCACGGTGATCACCAGGTGGGTGATCAGGATCGGCCACAGCGTGCCCGTCATGCCCAGCCATTGGAACAGCAGGAACAGCGGCACCAGGTAGCTCAGCCCCGGGGTGATGCGCGCCACCAGGATCAGCGCGGCGGCCCCGCCCGCGCGCGCCTTGGCGATGCCGTAGCCGGCGGGCACGCCCACCAGCAGCGCCGCCGCGGTGGCGCCGAACGAGACGATGACGGAGTTGATGCCATACTCCACGAAGTCGTTGCGGCGGAACACCTCGGCGAAGTTGGCCAGGGTCGGCGGGTTGGGGATGAACACCGGCGGGAAGGCGGTGTTGTCGGCCTCGTTCTTGAACGACAGCGACAACATCCACAGGAACACCAGCAGCGCCGGCGACACCAGCATCAGCACGGAGAAATACAGCCCGACCCGCTGCGTCGGACTTTGCCTCACGCGTGCGCGCGCCGCGTCATCAGCAGCAGCGTCACCAGCAGGATGAGCACGAAGAACACCACCACGATGGCTGAGGCGTAGCCTATGTCGTAGTAGGCGAACGCCTCCTGGTAGAGGTACAGGTTCAGCGTCTCGCTGCTGGTGCCGGGGCCGCCGCCGGAGATGACGAAGATGGTGTCGAACGCCTTCAGCGCGTCCACCGCGCGCAGCACCAGCGCCACCATGATGAACGGCCACGCCAGCGGCAGGGTGATGTTGGTGAAGCACTGCCAGGCGGAGGCGCCGTCCAGCGCCGCGGCCTCGTACGGGTCGGCGGGCAGGCTCGCCAGGCCGCCCAGCACCACCAGCATCACCAGCGGCGTCCACTGCCAGGTCTCGACCATCACCAAGGTCGGGATCACCGTGGCGCTGCTGTAGACCCATTCGGAGGGGGGTAGGCCGACCGAGGTCAGCAGGTAGTTCAGCACGCCCAGTTGGGGGTGGAACATCATCGTCCACACCAGCGCGATGGCGACGGGCGTGGCCATCATCGGCAGGATGAACACGGTGCGCGCCAGGCCGCGGAGCGCGAAGCGCTGGTTGAAGCACACCGCCGCGAACACGCCGAGCACGGTCGGCAGCACGACCGCCAGCACGGTGAAATACAGCGTGTGCACGATGGACCACAGGAAGCGCTCGTCGGTCGCCATGCGGACGTAGTTGTCCAGCCCGACGAAGGCGAGCGTGCCGCCGGCGTGGTAGTCGTGCAGCGACATGAACACGGTGAACAGCCACGGGAACACGATTACCGCCGCCACAACCAGCCCGGCGGGCGCGATGAACAGGCGGTAGCGGCGCGCGTAATTGCGCCGCCGCCTCTGCGAAGCTGCACGGCTGGTGACGACGGCCTCCGCAATCACCGTCATGGCCGGACTTGATCCGGCCACCCAAGGGGCGCCGACACGACCAGCCTTCCCCGCGCGGCTGCAACCGCGCCAGCTTGGCTGGGCCGGCGTGGCGCCGTGGGTGGCCGGGTCAAGCCCGGCCATGGCGGTGATTGCGGGGACGGGCGGGGGATCATGTCCGGTTGGACTTCTCTAGTATCGGGCGGAATGTCTCGGTTGCCTTGCGAAGCGCCGCCGCAGTGTCGGCGCCGCCGATCATGTCGGTCAGCGCGACGCCGAACGTGTCGCGGAACTCCGTCACCGGGATGATCTCCGGCAGGCCCAGCCGGGCGATCTTGGCGCTTTCCAGCAGCGTCGCCATCCACTCCTTGCCGAACGGGCTGTCGGCCACCAAGGCCGAGTCGGCGTAGGTGGACAGCCGCGGCGAGGCGCCGCCCCCGGCGCGCACCAGGTTCAGCAGCATCGGCTTGCCGGTCGCCCATTGGACGAAGAGATAGGCCGCGCCTTTCACCTTGCTCTTCGCAGCCACGCCCAACGCGTCGGTGAACACCGGGCAGTGATGCCCCTTCGGCCCGGCGGGCATCAGCCCGAAACCGACATGCTCGGCGATGCGGCTTTTGGTCTTGTCCAGCAGCGGCGGGGCGAAACCCACGCCGTCCATCCACATCGCCACCTTGCCCTGCATGAAGCTGGTCTGGCACTCGTTCCAGTTGAACCCGACCACGCCGGCCGGCGCGCACTCCCGCATGATCGCCTTGTACATGTCGCCGGCCCATACCGCCTCCGCCGTGTCGGTCAGCAGCGTCGCGCCGTCCGCGCTGACCGTCGCCTGGTCCTGTCCGAGCAGGAAGCTGGTCCACACCGGCACATTGGCGTTGCGCAGGCCGCGGCCGACGAACCCGG
Organism: uncultured Acetobacteraceae bacterium; assembly: GCA_964242925.1. Taxonomy (GTDB): domain Bacteria; phylum Pseudomonadota; class Alphaproteobacteria; order Acetobacterales; family Acetobacteraceae; genus LMUY01. The sequence goes on along the minus strand of CAXTBW010000119.1, from coordinate 3,834 downwards.
CTGTCCCGCTCGCCTTGTCGGTCAGCGTGCGCGCGGTGGCCAGCATCTCGTCGAACGTCTTGGGGAAGGCCAGCCCTTTCGCCTCGAACAGCGACTTGTTGTAATACACCAGCCAGAAATCGGTCTCCAGCGGCATTGAATCGATCCGCCCGTCCGGCTGCATCGCCGCCTCGATCGAGGGCCTGCTGAAGTCGGCGAAGTCGAAATCCGGCGCCGTCGAAGCGGGGTTGGCGAGGTAGGGCCGCAGATCCTCCAGCCATTTGCCCTGCCCGATCACCCGCTTGGACACGTGCAGCGAAAAGTGCGTGACGTCGAACGACGGACGGCCGCTGGACAGCTCCAGCACCATCTTGGGGCGCTGCTGCTGCTCCGGCATCTGCTCCGACTCCACGGTGATGCCGGTGAGCGCCTCGAACTCCTTCTGGTGCGCCTGCATGACGTCGGCGCGCGGGCTCTTGGTCATCGAGACGGACAGCGTCTGGCCCTTGAACTGCTTCCAGTCGAACGCCTGCTGCGCGCCCACCCGCTCGACGATTGCGGGAGCGGCGAGCAAGGCGGCGGCGGACAGCACCGTGCGGCGTCGGATCATGGTCGTTCCCTCATCTGCCCCGGTTTGCCGGTGGCGTTGGCCAGCATGATGACGGCGGCGGGATGGGCGTGCAACGATGGCGCGCAAGAGGGCTGAGGAGACAAACGCGATGCAGAACATCCTGGTGCTGGGCGCCGGCGGCATGCTGGGCCGCAAGCTGACCGCCGCGCTGGCCAACCACAGCTTGGCCCTGCACGACATCGTTCTGCCGGACGCGCCGCCGGGCGCGACCGCCACCGCCTCCGACCTGTCGGCGCCGGGCGAGGCGGCCAAGCTGGTGGCGGCGCGGCCGGACACGATCTTCCACCTGGCCGCCGTGGTGTCGGGGGAAGCGGAAGCGGACTTCGACAAGGGCTACCGGGTGAACCTGGACGGCACGCGCGAGCTGCTGGAGGCGATCCGCCAGGTGGGCGACGGATATCGACCGCGCGTGGTGTTCACCTCGTCGCTGGCGGTGTTCGGCGCGCCCTTCCCCGCCATCATCCCGGACGACTTCAACCTCACCCCGCTCTCCTCCTACGGCACGCAGAAGGCGATCGGCGAGCTGCTGCTGGCCGACTACAGCCGGCGCGGCTTCATCGACGGCGTCGGCATCCGCCTGCCCACCATCTGCGTGCGCCCGGGCAAGCCCAACAAGGCGGCCAGCTCGTTCTTCAGCGGCATCATCCGCGAGCCGCTCAACGGCATGGAGGCGGTGCTCCCCGTGCCCGACACGATACGCCACTGGTTCGCCTCGCCGCGCGCCGCGATCGGCTACCTGACGCACGCCGCCACTATGGACCTGGCCGGGCTGGGCGCGCGGCGCAACCTGACCATGCCCGGCATCTCCGCCACCGTGGCCGAGCAGATCGAGGCGCTGCGCCGCGCCGCAGGGGACCGGGCGGTGGCGCTGATCCGCCGCGCGCCCGACCCGGTCATCCAGGCGATCGTGGAGACCTGGCCCGAGCGGTTCGACGCCGCCCGCGCCACCGCGCTCGGCTTCACCACGGATGCCGGGTTCGACGAGATCGTGCGCATCTACCAGGACGACGAACTGAACGGAAAGGCCTGAGCCATGGACATGCACATCGCCGGCAAGCGCGCCCTGGTCACGGGCGGATCCAAGGGCATCGGCCGCGCCAGCGCCATGAGCCTGGCGGCGGAGGGCTGCGACGTGCTGCTCGCCTCCCGCAGCCAGGAAACGCTGGACGAAGCGGCCGCCATGATCCGCGGCCGCCACCAGGTGCGGGTGGAGACGCTCGCTGTCGACCTGTCGTCGCAGGAGGCGGTCGAGCGGCTGGCGGCCCATGCGGGCGAGGTCGACATCCTGGTCAACAACGCCGGCGCCATCCCCGGCGGCTCGCTGCTCCAGGTGGACAACGCGCGCTGGCGGGATGCGTGGGACCTGAAGGTGTTCGGCTTCATCGGCCTGACGCGGGCGATGTACCCGATGCTGGCCGCGCGGGGCGGCGTGGTGGTGAACGTGGTGGGGGTGGCCGGCGAGAAGTGGGACCCGAACTACCTGGCCGGCAGCACCGGCAATGCCGCGCTGATGGCGTTCACCCGCGCCCTGGGCATGGCCGCGCCGAAGGACGGCATGCGCGTGGTCGGCATCAACCCCGGCCCGGTCGCGACCGAGCGCATCGAGAAATTACTGCGGTTCAAGGCCGGGGAGGAGCTGGGCGACGCGGAGCGCTGGCGCGAGCTGACGGCCAAGATGCCGTTCGGCCGGCCGGCGACGGCGGAGGAGATCGGCGACGCGGTGGTGTTCCTGGCCAGCCCGCGATCGGGTTACACGACGGGGACCATCCTGACGATCGACGGGGGGAAATAACGCTCCTTCCCGGTCAGGCGGGCCGGGCCAGGCGCATCAGCTCGACCCGGACGCCGCCCGCATCGGCCACCGGCGCGGACCACGGGATGCGCAGAACGGCCTCCTCGCGGGCCAGGTCGCAGCCGTCCACGTCGGCGGCGGCCATGCGCCAGCCTTCCCCGCCGGCCATGCGGGCGATCGCGGCGCCGTGGTCGGCGTTCATGTGCTCCAGAATGCCCGCCTCGGCCTCCGCCAGCGCCGCAACCGCCGCCGGGTCCGGCGTCAGTTCGGCCGCGGTCAGCCGGTGCGCGCTGCCGAAGCCGCCGATGTATTGGCCGGCCTCGGGGCGCAGGCGCAGCAGGCGGAAATCGTTGAGGTCGGCGTAGAACGCGGCATAGGGGTGCCGCGCCACCCAGCGGGCCTTCAGCGCCGGGTCGGGCTCGGGCGTGGCGACCCCCGTCACGGTCAGGCGGGGCGCGGTCTGCGGGTTGGGGCCGGTCGCCTCGCCCACCACCATCAGGGCGCAGCGGCCGTCGGCCCGCAGGTGGCGCGTGTGCGGCGACAGGCCGGACAGCAGCATCAGCAGCGACAGGTCGGGCGCCGGCGCGGGCGTCACCAGCGAGGCGTAGGGCTGGCCGTCATCCGCGGTGGCCAGCGTGGCCGCCCGCGCCCCGCGCAGCAGCGTGCGCGCGGCCCAGACGATGGCAGCCCGGTCGTTCCTCGGGATTTGGTCTTCCGCCATCTTATGTTCCCTGTCCGGTCCGGATTGCGCCACAATCGGCTGCCAGCATGCTGTTACCCCGCAGAGTGAGCACCATGAAGCACACGATCGCCCTGGTCGACGACGACCGCAACATCCTCACCTCCGTCAGCATGACGCTGGAGGCTGAGGGCTTCGCCGTGCGCACCTTCACCGACGGGGAGAGCGCGCTGCAGGGCCTCACCGCCCGCCCGGTCGACCTGGCCGTGCTGGACATTAAGATGCCGCGGATGGACGGCATGGAGCTGCTGCAGCGGTTGCGCGCGCGGTCGTCGATGCCGGTGATCTTCCTCACCTCCAAAGACGAGGAGGTGGACGAGCTGATGGGCCTGCGCCTGGGCGCCGACGATTACATCACCAAGCCGTTCAGCCAGCGCCTGCTGATCGAGCGCATTCGCGCCCTGCTGCGCCGCAACGAGAACAGCCGCGCCGAGGGCAGCGGCGCCGCGCCCGGCGGGGTGATGGCGCGCGGCGACCTGGTGTTGGACGAGACCAAGCACCAGTGCACCTTCCGCGGCCACGACATCCAGCTGACGGTGACGGAGTTCCTGCTGGTGAAGGCGCTGGCGGCGCGGCCCGGCATGGTGAAGTCCCGCGACCAGCTGATCGACGCGGCGTATGGCGAGAACATCTACGTGGACGACCGCACCATCGACAGCCACATCAAGCGCGTCCGCAAGAAGTTCCGCGCCG
>CAXTBW010000118.1:0-12555 GCA_964242925.1 uncultured Acetobacteraceae bacterium | reverse complement strand
GCCGCCGCCCTGCTCGGCTGCCCGGCCAGCGAGGTGTTCCTCGCCAGCACCGGCGTGATCGGCGAAGTGCTGCCGCACGATCGCATCACGACCGCGCTGCCCGCTTTGCACGCGGCGCTCGACCCGGCCGCGTGGGAGGCGGCGGCGCGCGGCATCATGACGACCGACACATTCCCCAAGGCGTCCACCCGGGTGGTGGAGATCGGCGGGACGCCGGTGCGCATCACCGGTTTCGCCAAGGGCAGCGGGATGATCGCGCCCGACATGGCCACCATGCTGTGCTTCGTGTTCACCGACGCCGCCGTGCCGCAGCCGCAGTTGCAGGCCATGCTGTCGGCCGGCGCCGACCGCAGTTTCAACTGCACGACGGTGGACAGCGACACCTCCACCAGCGACACCGTGCTGCTGTTCGCGACAGGCGCCGCGGGGAATGGCCCGGGCGATATGGGGGGGTTCGCCGCCGCCCTGGACGAGGTGCTGCTGGACCTGGCGATCCAGGTCGTGCGGGACGGCGAGGGCGCGCAGAAGCTGATCCGCATCGACGTGACTGGCGCGGTGAACGACGGCTCGGCCAAGCGGGTCGGGATGGCGATCGCCAACTCCCCCCTGGTGAAGACCGCGGTCGCCGGGGAGGACGCCAACTGGGGCCGCGTCGTAATGGCCGTGGGGAAGGCCGGCGAACCGGCCGACCGCGACCTGCTGTCGGTCGGCGTGGGAGGCGTGTGGATGGCGCGCGCCGGCGCAGTGGTGGAAGGCTACGACGAGGCGCCCGTGGTGGCGCACATGAAGGGTCGGGAGATCGCGATCGCGGTGGATTTGGGCCTAGGGCAGGGTCGCGCCGCCATTTGGACGTGCGATCTCACCCACGGCTACATCGACATCAACGGCTCGTACCGGTCCTGAGCTTCAAAACCCTCTCCCCCTAAGAGGGGGTTGGGTAAGGGGCTTGCCCGTCGGCCGTCCGTAGCATGAACCCCTCGCCCCGACCCTCTCCCATGGGGAGAGGGAGAAGCAGCATTACGAGCGGCGGCGGGTTGTTGTCGTGCGCGTGCCGTGTCCGGCGGCGGGGGCCGGGCCGGGAGAGGCGGACACCTCGCAGGCCATGTCCAGCGGGAACAGGTCCTTCGCCGCGGCGTATTGCGGCAGCTGCGACACGGGGACCAGCGCCGTCTCCTCGAACATCGGCTTCAACCGCGGACAAAGGTCGCTGCCCTCGTGCTGGTTGCGCGTGCTCTGCTCGTTGGCCAGCAGGGTGATGTAGCTGTCGTAGCGGCTCTGCGCGGTGCGGCCGAATGTGCGCTTGAACCAGCCGTTCACCACCGCGTCGGCCCGCACCAGCTCGGCCCGGTCGCGCACGACGAACGCGTTGTAGTCCTCGTCGAGACCGCACGCGATCCCCATCACGGTCAGCTCGCTCTTGAGCGCGCCAATGTCGAACGCGGCCTGCTCGGCGGCCGACGAACAACGCGCCTGGGCCCCGCCGACCGAAGCCGCCAGCATGGCGGCGGCGAGCAGCAGGCGTCCCGCCGAAGCCGCGCGCATCACTTGGCCGCCTGCGTGGCGGCGGCGCTGCTGACAGTCACGTGCATCGTCTCGTCTCCTGGTATGAACTTGATTGCGAATGCATCCGCGCCGGCGGCCTTGAACGGGGTGTAGTCGACCCGGGTGGCGTTGCCGACCGTGTGCACATACACCGACCCGTTGCGCGGCGCCTGGGTCAGCAACCCGGCGCCGAACGGGCGGCCTTCATGTGTGACCTGGATGCCGCACCATCCGCCGCCGCCCGTGGCGATGGTCGCCGCCGCGTCCTTGCCCTCCAGCGACACCGGCGGCGCCTCGCAAACGGCCGCCTTGTTGGCGGCGTCGCGAGCGAACCCGACCGCCGCCCCTGGCCCGGCGGCGGGCTGCTGGGCGCAGGCGGCCAGGACAAGGAGAGGCAGGCAGAGCGCGGCGAAGATGTGTCTGGCTGGCATGCGGCTGGTGTTCCCCGTCACGGCGAGCGGGCGTGCTCACCCTACTCTCGACGCGCCTCTTACCAAAAGTCGACCGTGAGCGGGAACCCCCCGGCTTGAGCAGTGGCAATGTGATCCCGGCCCCTTGCCGCGGCGCCGGAGATTACCGTAGGACAAACGCTTGCCGCCTGCGCAATAGGCAGGCCGGGGGGCGTCGGACATTGGCCGTATTGCTGTTGCTGCCGTTCATCGGCCTGCTTTGGCTGCCGTTCTACAACCAGACTACCCCCGAACTGTTCGGCTTTCCCTTCTTCTACTGGTACCAGCTCGCCTGGGTGCCGCTCAGCTCCCTGATCACCTTTATCGTGTGGCGCGCCACACGCCAGGCGGGCGACCGATGATCTCCATCGCCGCCGACATCGACTGGATGGCGTTCGCCGTCTTCATCGCGTTCTTCGCTTTGGTGTCCGTCATAGGCTTCGTGGCGGCGCGCTGGCGCAGGCCGGCGACCTTGGCCCATATCGACGAGTGGGGCCTGGGCGGCCGCCAGTTCGGCACCTGGATCACCTGGTTCCTGGTTGGCGGCGACTTCTATACCGCCTACACCGTCATCGCGGTGCCGGCGCTGGTTTATTCCGTGGGCGCCTACGGCTTCTTCGCGCTGCCCTACACAATCCTGGTCTACCCGATCGTGTTCTACATCATGCCCCGGCTCTGGTCGGTCGCCGCGAAGGCCGGGCACGTCACCGCCGCCGACGTGGTGCACAGCCGCTACGGCTCGCGCCCGCTGGAGTTGGCGGTCGCCGTCACCGGGGTGATCGCGACCATGCCGTACATCGCGCTGCAGCTGATCGGCATGGAAGTCGTCATCAAGGCGCTGGGCCTTGGAGGCGAGCTGCCGTTGATCGCGGCATTCTTGATTCTGGCGTTCTACACCTACTCCGCCGGCCTGCGCGCGCCGGCGCTGATCGCCTTCGTCAAGGACATCATGATCTACATTGTCGTGATCGTGGCCGTGGCGATCATCCCGTTGAAGCTGGGCGGCTACGGCGCCGTGTTCGCCGCGGCGGATGCCGGGTTCAAGGCGAAAGGCGCCGGCGGCATCGCGCTGAACCCGGCGCAGTACCTGCCCTACGCCTCCCTGGCGCTCGGCTCGGCGATGGCGGCGTTCATGTATCCCCACACGCTGACGGGCATCTTCGCCTCCCGCAGCGGCGAGACGATCCGCAAGAACGCAATCCTGCTGCCCGCCTACACGCTGCTTCTGGGGCTAATCGCGCTGCTGGGCTACATGGCGTGGGCCGCCGGCGTGAAGCCTGCGACCCCCAACGAGGTGGTGCCCGCGCTGTTCAAAGCGCTGTTCCCCGGTTGGTTCGCCGGATTCGCCTTTGCCGCCATCGCCATCGGCGCGCTGGTGCCGGCCGCGGTGATGTCGATCGGGGCCGCCAACCTGTTCACCCGCAATTTCTGGAAGGCCTACGTCAATCCGGATATCAGCCCGGCCGGCGAGGCTGCGGTCGCCAAGGCGGTGTCGATGGTCGTCAAGCTCGGCGCGCTGGCGTTCGTGCTGGGGCTGGACAACTCGGTCGCGCTCAACCTGCAGCTGCTCGGCGGGCTATGGATCCTGCAGACGTTCCCGGCCGTCGTGTTCGGCCTGTTCACCCGCTGGTTCACCGGGCCGGCGTTGCTGCTCGGCTGGGCCGTCGGTTTCTTCGGCGGCACGTACGTCGCGTGGACCGACGGTTTGAAGCCGTTGCATAGCGTGGTGATCGGCGGAAGCACCTACACGATGTATGTCGGCGTGCTGGCGCTGGTGGTGAACGTGGTGGTGGCGGCGGCGGCGAGCGCGGTGCTGGGAACGTCCCAGCGCCGCCTCGCCGCCGCCTGACCCTCAGGCGCTAGTAGCCGTAGGACGGCCGCTGCGGGGTGGTGACCGCACCGGCGCCGGCGCCTAGGGCGCCGCCGCCGAGCGCGCCGATCGCCGCGCCGCGTCCGCCGCCCGCCAAACCGCCGATCGCCGCGCCGGCGCCCGCGCCCAATAGGCCGCCGCCGACCGCGCGCTGACCCGGGTCGTATGGATCGCTGCACGCGCCGAGGCCGAGCGCCAGGGCAAGCGCGGCGGCGGTGATCGCTGTGGTCTTCTTCATGGTGGTCTCCTTGACTGGCCGTAGTGGCAGTAAACGCTTGGCCCGGTTAACCGATGCAAGCCGCCGTCCGAGGCGACTCGTTTTCCGGGGGGCCATCTGATTACGCCCGGCTTGTGGACGTCATGTGGCGGCGTTCGCCCTCATTCGGCCATCTTGCTTGCGAGTCCCGGGGTTGCCGCGGGAGGGGCGGGCCGCTAAGCCCACGCCTCCGCTCGACCCCACTGCTCGTTCATTTCCTGGAAGTCCCCCTCGCCGATGTTCGGAAACCTGTTCGGGTTCATGTCGGCCGACATGGCCATCGACCTCGGCACCGCCAACACGCTGGTTTACGTTAAAGGTCGAGGGATCGTGCTGGCTGAGCCGTCCGTCGTCGCCATTGCGGACGTGCGCGGCAAGAAGCAGGTGCTGGCGGTCGGCGAGGAGGCCAAGCAGATGCTCGGCCGCACGCCGGGCAACATCTCCGCCATCCGTCCGTTGCGCGACGGCGTGATCGCCGATTTCGAGGTCGCGGAGGAGATGATCAAGCATTTCATCCGCAAGGTGAACGGCCGCCGCGGCTTCTCGTCGCCGATGATCATCGTATGCGTGCCGTCCGGCAGCACCGCCGTGGAGCGCCGGGCGATCCAGGAGAGCGCCGAATCCGCCGGCGCCCGCAAGGTGATGCTGATCGAGGAGCCGATGGCCGCCGCGATCGGCGCCGGGCTGCCGGTGACCGAGCCGTCCGGGTCGATGATCGTGGACATCGGCGGCGGCACGACCGAGGTTGCGGTGATCTCGCTGGGCGGCATCGTGTATAGCCGCAGCGTGCGGGTGGGCGGCGACAAGATGGACGAGGCGATCATCAGCTACATACGCCGCAACCATAACCTGCTGATCGGCGAGAGCTCCGCCGAGCGGATCAAGATGGACATCGGCGCCGCCTGCGTGCCGGACGATGGGGAGGAAGGGCCGTATCGCCAGGTGAAAGGCCGCGACCTGATGAACGGCGTGCCGCGCGAAATCCACGTCAGCCAGCGGCAGATCTCCGAGAGCCTGGCCGAGCCGGTCAGCGCCATCTTAGAGGCGGTGAAGGTGGCGCTCGAGAACACGCCGCCGGAGCTGGCCGCCGATATCGTCGACAAGGGAATCGTGCTGACGGGCGGCGGCGCCTTGCTATACCGTCTGGATCAGGTGCTGCGGGAGGCCACCGGCCTGCCCGTGGTGGTGGGGGAGGAACCGCTATCCTGCGTGGCGCTCGGCACCGGCCGCGCGCTGGAGGAGATGAAGCGGCTGCGCAATGTGCTGACGTCGATGTACTAGACTTCCCGTAGACCAGGGAGCGCCGTCCAACCTTGATCCGGCTGTCCATCCCCTTCCGTCAGGCGCTGTCGCGGCTGACCCTGCCAGTGCTGATTGCGGTTGCGTTCGGCGTGATGCTGCTGGGCAAGGCGGACGCCCAGTTGGCGGAGCGCGTGCGCATGGCGTTGGCCGACGCGCTGGCGCCGATTTTCGGGGTCGTGTCGGAACCGATCGCCTCGGTGCACGACGCTCTGAGCGACGCCGGCGGGCTGCTGACCCTTCGCGCCGAGAACGTGCGGCTGCACGAGGAGAATGACCGGTTGCGCCAGTGGCAGGCGGTGGCGATGGCGCTGGACGCGGAGAACGCCGCGCTGAAGGCCAACCTGAACTGGATTCCCGACCCGGCGCCCTCGTATGTGACGGCCCGCGTCGTGGCCGATGCCGGCGGCGTGTATGCCCGCGCGGTGCTGCTGTCGACGGGGCCGACCAAGCAGATCACCAAGGGCCAGATCGCGCTGGACGAGCGGGGCCTGGTTGGGCGGGTGACGGAGGTGGGCATGCGCAGCGCCCGCGTGCTGCTGATCACCGACATCAACAGCCGCATCCCGGTGACGCTCGAGGGCAGCCGCGGTCGGGCGATGCTGGTCGGCACCAACAACGCCCGGCCCCGGCTGATGTTCTGGCCCGAGGGCAGCATGCCCGCGGAAGGCGAGCGCGTGGTGACCAGCGCCGAGGCGAGCGCGTTTCCTTCTGGGCTGCCCATCGGGGTGGTGCACTACACCGCCAGCAACGTGCCGGAGGTCGAGCCTTTCGCCCGGCTCGACCGGCTGGAGGTGGTGCGCATCTTCGACTACGGCCTGACCGGCATCCGCCCCCCGGAAACCCCCCGCCCCGTTGCGGACCGGCGGCATTGACGCATGACGGTTGAGAGCGCGACCGCGTAGCGCATGGACAAGACGCCCGGCATCCGCCCCCGCCCGACGCTGTGGCGGCAACTGGACGCGGCCGCGCGGGCGGCGTTCCCGGCGGCGATCACCGCGCTGGCGCTGCTGGCGACCGCCTTTCCGCTCGGGCTGCCCGGCCAGGCGGAGTGGCAGCCCGCCACGGCGCTCGCCTGCGTGTTCTTCTGGTCGTTGTTCCGCCCAGCCTCCATGCCGCCGGCCGTGGTGTTCGCGATCGGGCTGCTGTCGGACCTGCTCGGCCTGTCGCCGATCGGCGCCTCGGTGCTGGTGCTGCTGATGGTGCACGGCCTCGCGGTGCGGTGGCGCCGCGTGCTGGTCCGGCAGGGCTTCGCGACGGTGTGGCTGGCTTTCGTCGGCGTGGCGGCGGGGGCGGCGCTGCTGCAATGGGCGCTGGTCTGCGCGCTGACGTTTCGGCTGTTCTCCCCGGCGCCTGCCTTGTTCGAGTGGGGGCTCAGCGCCGGGCTGTATCCCCTTCTGGCGACGCTGTTCATCCGCGCCCATCGCGGCCTGGCGGACCCTGAGCAAGCATGAAGTCCACACCATGAAGACGGAGAACAAGACCGCCGGCGTGTTCACCCGGCGCGCGCTGCTGCTGGGCGCCGGCCAGGTCGGCATCATGGGCGTGCTGGCGGCCAAGCTGTACCAGGTGCAGGTCGTCGAGGGCGGCCGCTACGCCACCCTGGCGGAAAGCAACCGCATCAGCGCCCGCCTGATCGCGCCGCCGCGGGGCCGCATCATGGATCGCTTCGGCGCCGTGATTGGCGGCAACAAGCTTAACTGGCGCGCCCTGCTGATGGTGGAGGAGACCGCGGACGTCGGCGCCACCCTCGACGCGTTCAGCCGCGTGGCCCCGCTGGCCGACCACGAGCGCGCCCGGCTCGAGCGCGAGCTGCACCACCGCCGCCGGTTCATCCCGCTGGTGGTGCGCGAGTTTCTCACCTGGGACGAGATGGCCCGCATCGAGGTCAACGCTCCCGACCTGCCCGGCATCCTGGTCGACGTCGGCACCTCCCGCCTGTACCCCGAGGGACCGATCCTGGCGCATGTGGTCGGCTATGTGGCGCCGCCCTCCGAGGGCGACATGGGCGAGGATCCGATCCTCGCGCTCCCCGGCATTCGCGTCGGGCGCGCCGGCGTCGAGAAGTTCCACGACCTGACCCTGCGCGGGCGCGCCGGCGCGGTGCAGATGGAGGTCAATGCCGTTGGCCGGGTGATCCGCGAGCTGGACCGGCAGGAGGGATCGTCCGGCCAGGACCTCGGCTTGACGATCGACCTCGCGCTGCAGAAGCAGGTGTTGGCCCGGCTGGGCGACCAGAGCGCGTCCGCCGTGGTGATGGACTGCCGCAACGGCGAAGTGCTGGCGATGACCACCACGCCGTCGTTCGACCCGAGTTTGTTCAACTCCGGCGTGTCGCAGGCGCAGTGGGTGGAGTGGACCAACAACCGTCGCGCGCCGTTGATCAACAAGGCCACGTCCGGCGTCTACCCCCCGGGTTCGACGTTCAAGATGGCGGTGGCGATGGCCGGGCTGGACAACAAGGTGATCGGCCCCGGCGACCGCATCAGCTGCCCCGGCTTCATCGACGTCGGCGACACCCGGTTCCACTGCTGGAGCAAGAACGGCCACGGCTCGCTGGACGTGCGCGGCGGGCTGAAGAACTCGTGCGACGTGTTCTTCTTCGAGCTGGCGCGCCGGGTCGGGATCGACCGGCTGGCGGCGATGGCGAACCGGTTCGGCATCGGCGTGGATCTGGACATCGAGCTGCCGGGCACGCGCAAGGGCCTGATGCCGACCAAGGCGTGGGCGCAGGCGCGCGGCCACCAATGGGGGATCGGGGACACGGTCAACTCCGGCATCGGCCAGGGTTACGTGGAGGTGACCCCGCTAGCGCTGTGCACCTACGCCTCCCGCGTGGCGACAGGGCGCGCGGTGGAGCCGCATCTGACCCGCACGATCGGCGGCGCCGCGCAGCCCGGGGCGGACCCGCAGGACTGGCCCAGCATGAACCTGTCGGAGCGGCATCTGCAGCTGTGCCGCGAGGGCATGTTCGCCGTGGTGAACGAGGCGGGGGGGACCGCGCCGCTGGCCCGGCTGAACATGTCCGGCATTCAGCTGGCGGGCAAAACCGGATCCAGCCAAGTGCGCCACGTGTCGCGGGAGCTGCGCGAAAGCGGGCGCTTCAAGTCCGAGAACCTGCCGTGGGAGTACCGCCCGCACGCCCTGTTCGTCGCCTTCGCGCCCTATGACGCGCCGCGCTACGCGGTGAGCCTGGTTGTGGAGCACGGCAACGCGGGCGCAGCCGCCGCCGCCCCCCTGGCCCGCGACATCATGGCCGACGTGCTTACGCGCGACCCGGTGAACCGGGTGGAGCCCCAAGGCCAAAAGCTGGCCACCCGCTCGTGACCCACCCTCTCGGTCAAGAGCCCTCTCCCGCTTGCAGGAGAGGGTTGGGTGAGGGGGCTTCGCCGCCCCGCGTATCTCCGTCGAGCCGAGCCCTCACCCCGACCCTCTCCCGCAGGCGCGAGAGGGGGCAGCAAGCATGATCAACGAGCGGCGCCTTATCCGCGCCGAACCCTCCTTCGGCCTCACCACCAAGCTGTTCCAGATCTCCTGGGCGTACGTGGCGCTGATCTGCGCGCTCGCTGGCGTCGGCTACGCGGCGCTTTATTCCGCGGCCGGCGGCTCGCCGGAGCCGTACGCCTCCCGCCAGGCCATCCGGTTCGCCTTCGGCCTGGTGATGATGTTGTGCATCGCCCTGGTCGACATCCGCTTCCTCGCCCGGCTCGCCTGGCCGTTCTACGCCGTCTCTCTGGCCCTGCTCGCCGCTGTGCTGCGAATGGGTCACATGGGGAAGGGGGCGCAGCGCTGGATCGAGCTGGGCGGCACCCAATTGCAACCGTCCGAGCTGATGAAGATCGCGCTGGTGGTGGCGTTGGCCGCTTGGTTCCACCGCGCGACCTGGGAGCGGATGGGCAACCCGCTATTTCTGATACCACCCGCGTTGGCGGTGGGCGCGCCGGTGGCGCTGATCCTGAAGGAGCCGAACCTCGGCACCGCCGTGATCACCGGGTTGGTCGGCGGCGCCATCTTCCTGGCCGCCGGCGTGCGCTGGTGGAAGATTGCGCTCGTGGTGCTGCCGATCCCGTTCGCCGCGCAGATCGGCTACGGCATGCTGCACGGCTATCAGCGCGCCCGCATCGACACCTTCCTGCACCCGGAGAGCGATCCGCTGGGCGCCGGCTACAACATCCAGCAATCCAAGATCGCGCTCGGCTCGGGCGGCATGTGGGGAAAGGGCTTCCTGCAGGGCACGCAAGGCCACCTGAACTTTCTGCCGGAGAAGCAAACCGATTTCATCTTCACGATGGTCGCGGAGGAATGGGGGTTCGCCGGCAGCGTGGCCGTGATGGGGCTGCTGTTGCTGATCGTGCTCGGGGCCATGGCGATCGCGCTGCGCTGCCGTCACCAGTTCGGGCGGCTGGTGTCGCTCGGCATCGGCATCAATTTTTTTCTGTATGTCGCGGTGAACATCGCCATGGTGACGGGCGCCATCCCGGTGGGCGGCGTGCCGATGCCGCTCGTCTCCTATGGCGGCTCGGCGTCGCTCACGGTGATGCTGGGCTTCGGCATCCTGATGAGCTGCTACGTCCACCGCGACGTGGAATTCAAGAACCCGCGGGAGGAGTAGCCCCGCTTGGTTTGGCCCCGCTTGGTTTAACCGGGCCGGGCTCGGCCAGCAGCGCGGTGGCGCGTTCGACCGTGCGGACCATGATGTCGCCCGTGCGCTTCACCGCCGGGTCGGGGTGCGCGGTCAGGCGGTCGGCCACCAGCAGCACCGGCGACATGGCGCCGCGAAGGTCGTGCCGCAGCCGGCGCTGCTGCTCCGACCGTTCGGCCAGTTCGCGACGCAACGCGTCGGCATCGCCTCGGAACATCGCCATGTCGACGGCGAGCGAGCGGGCGGGCGCCAGCACGAGGCGCTCCAGCAGCAGGCAGGCGGCGCCGGCGGCGATGACCGAGGCCGCCAGCGCCATCCTCCAAGCGCCGGCCGGAACCGCCTGGGTGATGGCGCAGGCGGCGAAGACGAGACCGGCCAACACGAGGAAAGCGCAGCCGAGTTGCCCCGCGCGGTCGAGTCGGGCGAAGCGAGGCATGTTCAATACGGCGGCTCCTGGCCGGGTGGGACCGGTCTGTCCGGCAGTGTAGCGCAGGCGCCACGCCGGGTGAATTGACGCAGGCTGCCCCGCCCGCCTATAAGCCGCGCCGTGAGCAGGGCCCGCGAGAGCGAGCGCCCCCCGCCGTTATTGGAGACAAGTCGTGAAGCGCACCTATCAACCCTCGAAGCTTGTCCGCAAGCACCGGCACGGCTTCCGGGCCCGCATGGCCACCGTCGGCGGGCGCAAGGTGATCGCCAACCGGCGCCGGATCGGCCGCAAGAAGCTGTCGGCCTAGGGCATCGCGATGGCGCCAGATCAGGCGCCTCCGCCCGAACCAGGCTGCCCGCGGCGGCTCAAGCGACGGGCCGAGTTCGTGCTGGTCGCCCGGACCGGTCGCAAGGCGGCGATGCCCGGCCTCGTGCTGCAGGCGTTGAAAAGGCCAGGGCCGGCCCAGATCGGTTTCACCGTGACGAAGAAGGTGGGCAACGCCGTGATCCGCAACCGCACCCGCCGCCGATTGAAGGAAGCCGCCCGCCTGCTGTTGCAGCGCCGGCCCGTCAATTGCGTCGACCTGGTGGTGATCGGCCGCGACGCCACCCGTGACCGGCCATTCCAGAGCCTGATGGACGACCTCGCAAGGGCGCTCGAGAAGACGGGCGTTGTCCGGCACGAGGATAAGGCAGGCGTGGCATGAGCCCGGCCGCCACCGCGATGCAGGGCGCCGTGCTGGCCTATCAATGGACGGTGCGGCCGATTTTGGGCGCCAACTGCCGCTTTCACCCCGGCTGCAGCGACTACGCCATCGAGGCGTTGCGCGCCCATGGCGCCCTGCGGGGCGGCCGGCTGGCGGCTTGGCGCGTCCTGCGTTGCAACCCCTGGAACGAGGGCGGCCTCGACCCCGTCCCCAATCGCGAGAGCTGAGCGTTCGCATGGACCAGAAGCGCCTCATCGTCGCGATCGCGATCTCCATCGCCATCCTGCTCGGGTTCCAGTTCCTGCTGCCCAAGCGCACGCCGGTTCCACAGCAGCAAACCGCCGCCGCGGTCAACGCGCCGGGCGACGGCGCCCCGCGCCGGGTGGACCCGTCCTTCCCCGGAACCGAGCCGCAGGCCGTGCCGCCCCCCAGGGACGTGCCGCGCATTCCAATCACCGCCGGCCGCGTGAAGGGCAGCGTCAGCCTGCGCGGCGGCGTGCTGGACGACCTGGTGCTGGTCGACTACCACGAGGAGGTCAGCCCCGCCTCGCCGCTGGTCCGCATTCTGGAGCCGGCCTCGGACCCCGAGCCGAACTACATCCAGGTCGGCTGGATCAGCGACACGGCAGGCGTGAACGTGCCGAACGACGCGACCACCTGGACGGCTTCGGCGCCCGCGTTGACGCAGGCCGCGCCGTTGACGCTGACCTGGGACAACGGCGGCGGCCAGGTGTTCGCCATCCAGTATGCGATCGACGGCGATTACATGTTCACGGTTACTCAGACGGTGAAGAACAACGGCGCCGCGCCGGTCCGCCTGCGCACCTACTCTCGCGTGCGGCGCGACTACCAGCCGCAGACGGCCGGCTACTACGTTCTGCACGAAGGCCCGATCGGCGTGTTCAAGAACGATCAGTCGTCGGCGCTGTCCCGAGGCGTCACCGACGACTGGAGCTATGCGAACGTCAAGTCCGCGGCGGAGAAGGCGAACGGCGTCGGCTACACGACCGAAACGACCGGCGGATGGATCGGGATCACCGACAAGTACTGGCTGACGGCCGTCATCCCGGACCAGGATGCGCTGCAGACTGCGACGTTCGACTACTCGAGCTCGCAGCTTCGGCCGGATCGCTACCAAGTCGGGATGGTCTCGAACAGCCCCGTCACGCTTGCCCCGGATGCGACGACATCGACATCGTCGCGCGCTTTCGCCGGCGCCAAAGAGGTCCATCTGCTGGCTCGCTACCAGGATCTGGAGCATATCCGACTGTTCTCCTACGCAGTCGATTTCGGCTGGTTCTTCTTCCTCACCAAGCCGATCTTCTACGCGCTGGACTGGCTGAACGGCGTGCTGGGCAATTTCG
>CAXTBW010000117.1:0-12878 GCA_964242925.1 uncultured Acetobacteraceae bacterium | reverse complement strand
GCGATGGTCGCCCCGCCCGCCGCCAGGCCCGCCAGCCGCAGATGCCCGGTCGCGTCCGGCTTGGTGAACGGGCCGTGCACGTGAGCGTCCAGCGCCACTGACTGCCACGACACGCCGGGCGCCGGGGTCATCGCCGGCGCGTTCGCCGTCACGTCCAGGTCGGCGGACTGGCCCTCGATGTTCACCACGCCCTTCGCGGCGGCGCGCAACGGCCCGGCGGAGATCGCGACGTCGGTCGCCTCCGCGGTGCGCGGGCCGGCCACGGTCGCGGTCAGCGCGATGGCCCCGATATCCGGCAGCTTGGCGATCTGCGCGATCAGCCCGTGCGCCGGCTCCGTCGCGTCCACCTTGGCCGTCAGATGCGTCGGGTCGATCTTGGCGTGCACGGCGTAGCTGCCGGGCGAGTCCAACCGGTCGATCGTCACGTCCGCGTCGCCGTCCTGCAACGAGGCGAGGTGCGCGGCGCCGTCCAGCGCCACCGTCGCCGCAACGCCGGCCACCGGGGCGCCAATCTCCGCCCGCAGCACGTGCAGCGCCGCCACCGACACGCGGACCGGCAGCGAGAACGGCTCGGTGCTGGTGGACGCGGGCGCGGGCGGCCCCGAGCTGACGGGCAGCCGGGCCACCGTCACCCGGCCGGCCTGCAACAGGTCGATCCGCGCCTCCCGGTGCAGCAGGGCGAGCGGCGACCAGTCGAGCGCCACGTCGTCCAGGGTCAGCCAGGCGCCCTGGGCGTCGCGCACCTCGGCGTGGCGCAGCCGCAGCGCGTCGGGGAAGCGGCCGGACAGGCCCGCGATCTCCACCTGGCCGCTGGTCAATTGGCCGGCGAGCCGCTCCACCAGATGGCGGCCCGGGTCGACGTTGAGCAACAGCACCGCCGCCAGCACCGCGAACACGGGGACCAGCACCAGCACGCCGAATATCCAGCCGACCACGCGGAGCACTGTTCGCATCAGAAAGCCTGCCCCAGCCCGATGTATGCTTGCAGAATCTGGTCTTTTCGTCGTTTGTCCAGTGGAACCGCAACGTCGACCCGAATCGGCCCGATCGACGTGTAGTACCGCGCTCCCACGCCGACGCCCTCGAGCAGCGTGCCGGTGAACGGCGCCGAGCTTTGGCCCACCTGGCCGGCATCCACGAACGCCACCGCTCCGAAGCTCTCGCCGAAGCGCTGGCGGTACTCGATGGTCGCCGCGGTGACCGAGGCGCCGCCGGTGGGCCGCTGGTCGGGGAACAGCGGGCCGACCGACTGGAACTTGTAGCCGCGCACCGTGCCGCTGCCGCCGGCGTAGAACCGCTGGTCCGGCGGGATCTGGAACGTGCTGGCGCCCTGCGCGCTGCCGACCAGGCCGCGCAGGGCGATCACGCTGCGCCCCTCCGTGTTGGCCAGGTTGATGTAGGTCGAGCCGCTGAGCTGGATCAGCGTGAAGAACGAGCTGTCGCCGCCGAACGGCTCGGTCGGCGTGACGATCAGCTTGGCCTTGATGCCGTGCGTCGGGTTGAACAGCCCGTCCGGCCCCGTGCTGTCGTAGGTCAGCCCGACCGGCAGAGCGGCCAGCTCGTAGGTGCGCGCCACACCCTCCTGCGTCACCCGCTCCTGCACGCCGGACAGGCCGGCGGACAGGCTCCAGCTATCCGACAGCTTACGGCTGAGCGTGACGCTGGCGAGCTCGGCGTTGCGGCTGTAGGCGTACAGGTTCTCCTTCAGGTAGGCGGCGTTGTAGGTCAGCGATTGGTCGCGCCGCAGCCAATCCGGCTGCACGAACGTGGCGTTGAAGTTGTAGCCGGGTCCGCGGATCAGGGCGCCTGTCTCCGCCTGCGTCAGCGCGGCGCCCAGGGTCAGCGTCTCCGCGTTGCCGAACACGTTGCGGTAGGTGAAGGTCGCCCCGGCGGTGGCGCCCGTATCGGTCGAGTACGCGACGTTGAACGCCACGGCGTGCCGCGCCCGCTCCGTCACGGTGAAGTTGAGCGGGATCGTGCCATCGGGCGCCAGGTGCGTCGGGATGCTCGCGTTGACCGACGAGAACACGCCCGAGGCCGACAGATCCTCCCGCGCCCGCTCGATCGCCCCCGGGTTGTACTGCTCGCCCGGGTGCACCAGCAGGCGGCGGCGGACGTAGCTGTCGTTGGTGACTTTCAGCCCGTTCACCGTGATCTGCCCGATGTCCACCCGCGGCCCCGGGTCGGCGTGGAAGGTGACGTCGATCACGTGTTCGGCCGGCGTCTCCACCGCGTCCGGATCGCTGACGGTGGCCAGGGCGTGGCCGCTGTCGCGCAGGGAGGCGAGCAGCGCGCCCTGGGCGGCGAGCACCTTGGACGCGATCACCGGGTCGCCGGGGGCGATGCCCAGCTTGGCGCGGTCCGCCTCCGACACGGCGCCCGTTACGGTCACCCGGCGCAGGTGGAACAGCGGCCCGCGCTCGGCGGTGATGGTGACGGCGGCCTCGCTGCCGGCGGGCTTGGCGGCCAGCGCGTCGGGCAGGCCGGGGTCGTCCAGCGGGCGGCCGTCCACCCGGATGGTGGCGTGGCCGTCGTAGTAGCCGAAGCTGTGCAGCGCGGTCTCCAGCCGGGTCGCGTCGCCCTGGGCGCGGGTCACCAGGGCGAACGGCCCCACCGGGGCGCTCTGCCGCAAGGCGATCAGGGTGGAGCTGTCGCGCAGCGCACCGTCGATCGCGGCGTCCCCGGTGGGCGCGATCGTGACCTGGTAGGGTTGCGGGTCGGCCGCGCGCGCCGCCGGCTGCACGGCGAGGGCGGTTGCCGCCAGCAGCGCCCAGGTTCGAAGGGTTCGGCCGCGGACCATTGCGCGAGCTATACCGTCCCAGTTGCGGCGAAACGAGGGCGCGACGCGCAACGGTCACCGGCCTGTCATTGTCGTGCCACAAGCCGCGCGCTATTCCGCCATTATGGTGAACCCGACGATGGCCGTGCGGTTGCCGACCCGATCCCGCCTGCCGCATTTGAAGCCGCAGCGAATGGACGGCGCGCTGTGGCCGGACACGGTCCCACCCGGCCGCAAGGTGATGCGCGGCGTGCGGGCCGTGCGCAGGGGCGCGCTGGCGCTGCTGTGGACCTTGGTCGCCTGCGCCGTGCAGGCCGTGCTGCTGCTGTTGCCCGGTCGCGGCAAGGTGGTGTTCGCTCGGGCCTATTGGGCGGGTTTCGCCTGGCTGCTGGGGTTGCAGGTTCGCGTGATCGGCGCGCCGGCGGCCTCGGGCAAGAGGCGCCGGGTGATCTATGCGGCCAACCATTGCTCGTGGCTGGACATCCCCGTTCTTGGCGGCCAGATCGAGGCGTGCTTCGTGTCCAAGGACGAAGTGCGGGGCTGGCCCGGCGTCAGCCTCGTGGCCCGGTTGGGCCGCACCGTGTTCGTGTCCCGCACCCGCGGCGCGACCGGGCGCGAGCGCGACGCCATGCGCACCCGGCTGGCGAGCGGCGACGACCTGCTGCTGTTCCCCGAGGGCACCAGCTCGGACGGCGCCCGGGTGCTGCCGTTCCGCAGCGCGTTCTTCTCGGTGGCGGAAGGCGAGGATCCGCCGCTGATCCAGCCGATCTCGGTGGCGTACGACCGCCTCGCCGGCCTGCCGACCCGGCGCAGCACGCGCGCCGTGTTCGCGTGGTACGGCGACATGGACCTGGCGAGCCACTTTTGGCGCTTGGCGCAATGGCGCGGCATGCGGGTGAGCGTGCTGATGCACCCCCCGCTCGACCCGCGCGATTTCGCCAACCGCAAGCTGCTGGCGCAGGCCGCCTGGGACGCCGTCGCCGGCGGCGCCGCCGCGATGCGCCAGAACCGCGAGGAACGCGTGGCGCGCACCCCGGAAGCCGGCGGCTTCGTCCCGGCAATCGCATGAACGGTGCGCGTGCGCGACTGATGCCTGAGTGGCGACCCGTCGCCGCAATTCGCCGCAAACAACCTCGTCATCGCGAGCCGCTGCTTGGCGGCGTGGGCGATCCAGGGCCGCACGGACGGTGTCTGGCGGCTGGATTGCTTCGTCGCAAGCGCTCCTCGCAATGACGAGAATTGACGCGGCATCGCGGTAATGGAGCTACCCGGGCAACAACTCGCTTGACACCCAACGCCTCCACTCTGTCAGTGTCGGGCACCTGGACGAAGGCGCCATTGCACTGCGGACCTTGACCCGCCGACGTGTGACGATAAGTGCTCCCGCTTCGCCGCCGGATTTCCCCGGCGGCCGCCGGATGCCGCCCTCCGCATGATTCAGCCCAAACGCCTGCACATGATCACCTGGGGCTGCCAGATGAACGCCTACGACAGCACCCGCATGGCGGACGTGCTGGCGCCGCTCGGCTACGCGCCCACGCCGGACGCGGCCGACGCCGACATGATCATCCTCAACACCTGCCACATCCGCGACCGCGCGGCGGAGAAGGTGTTCTCCGAGCTTGGCAAGCTGCGCCGCGTGAAGGACGCCCGCGCCGCCGCCGGGCAGCGCACCGTGCTGGCGGTGGCCGGATGCGTGGCGCAGGCCGAGGGCGCCGCGTTGCTGGACCGCGCGCCCTACGTCGACATCGTGCTCGGCCCGCAGACCTATCACCGCCTGCCCGAGATGGTCGCCCGCGCCGCCCGCGCGGCCGGCGCGGTGATCGAGACGGACTTCGCCACCGTCGAGAAGTTCGACTCGCTGCCCGACGCCGCCGCGCACCAGGGCCTGACGGCGTTCCTGACCGTGCAGGAGGGCTGCGACAAGTTCTGCTCGTTCTGCGTCGTGCCCTACACCCGCGGCGCCGAGATGAGCCGGCCCGCCGCGCAGGTTCTGGCCGAAGCGCGCCGCATGGTGGAAGCCGGCACGCGAGAGATCACCCTGCTCGGCCAGAACGTGAATGCCTGGCGGGACGGCGCCATGGGCCTGGCCGGCCTGGTCGCCGCGCTGGCCGCCATCCCCCGCCTGCGCCGCATCCGCTACACCACCAGTCACCCGCGCGACATGGACGACGCCCTGATCGCCGCCCACCGCGACATCCCGGCGCTGATGCCGTTCCTGCATCTGCCGGTGCAGTCCGGCTCCGACCGCATGCTGCTGGCGATGAACCGCCGCCACACCGTCGCCGACTACCGCCGCCTGGTGGACCGGCTGCGCGACGCCCGGCCCGACCTGGCGCTGTCGTCCGACTTCATCGTCGGCCACCCGGGCGAGACCGACGCGGACCACGAGGCCACCATGGCGCTGGTGCGGGAGACCGGATTCGCCCAGGCGTTCTCGTTCAAATACTCGCCGCGCCCTGGCACGCCCGCCGCCAACGCCCCGGGCGCCGTGCCGGAAGCGGTGAAGGATGCGCGCCTGCAGGAACTGCAGGCCGCCCTCCGCCTCAGCCAGGCGGCGTTCAACGCGGCGAGCCACGGGCAAGAGGTCAGCGTGCTCGTCACCGGGCCTGGCCGCCGACCCGGCCAGCTCGGCGGCCGGACGCCCGCGTTGCAGCCGGTGCACTTCCCAGGCCCGGCGGCGCTGATTGGCACAGAGGTGCGTGTGCGAATCGTCGCGACCAGCACCACATCACTCACCGGACACTTGGAACAGGAGCTTGCCTGCGCTTGACACAACCCGCCCCGGCCCTGGCCGCGACCACCCCGCCCGGCTTGCCCAACCGCGCCGTCCCCACTTGCGTCGTCACCGTGCAGTTCGATGACAACGCCCTGTTGCCGCTGCTGCTCGGGGACCACGACCGGCATCTCGCGCGGCTGGAGCAGGGGTTGGGCGTGCGGCTGGCCTGCCGCGGCAACCGCGTGTCGATCAGCGGCGACCCGGCCAAGGTGGAGGCGGCGCAGGCGGCGCTCGGCGGATTGTGGCAGCGGCTCCGCGCCGGCCAGGGCGTGGCCAGCGGCGACGTGGACGCCGCCATCCGCCTGACCAACGCGCGCGCGTTGGACGCGGACCCGCGTCTGCCGCTGTCCGACCTGCCGGCGATCCGCACGCGGCGCGGCTCGGTCGGACCGCGCTCGCCGGGTCAGGCCGCCTACATGGAGATGCTGGGCCGCCACGAGATGGTGTTCGGCATCGGCCCGGCCGGCACGGGCAAGACCTACCTGGCGGTGGCGCAGGCTGTCGCCATGCTGATGGCCGGCCGCGTCGAGCGGATCGTGCTGTCCCGCCCCGCGGTCGAGGCGGGCGAGCGGCTGGGCTTCCTGCCCGGCGACATGAAGGAGAAGGTCGACCCCTATCTGCGCCCGCTGTACGACGCGCTGGGCGACATGATGCCCGGCGACCAGGTGACCCGGCGCATGGCGGACGGCCAGATCGAGGTGGCGCCGCTCGCGTTCATGCGCGGCCGCACGCTGGCGCACAGCTTCGTCATCCTGGATGAGGCGCAGAACACCACCCCGGCGCAGATGAAGATGTTCCTCACCCGGATGGGCGAGGGCACCCGCATGGTGATTACCGGCGATCTGAGCCAGGTGGACCTGCCGCCGGGCTCCCGCTCGGGCCTGCGCGACGCGCTGGATACGCTGGAGGGCGTGCAGGGGATCGGGGTGAACCGGTTCAACGTGCGCGACGTGGTGCGTCATCCGCTGGTTGGGCGTATAGTGGATGCTTATGAGCAACGGGCGGTGGCCGAGCGCGATACGCGCGGCCGCGCCAAGCGGGAGTTCGATGGAGCCTCCAAGTAGTCGACCGCTCCTCCCTCTCCCGCTGGGAGAGGGTCGGGGTGAGCGAAGCCGCACCGAAGCGGCGGTCATCGTGGCCGACGCCGCCTGGCGTCGCATGGCCCCCGGGGTGGAACGCTTGGCTGTCCGCGCCGCCGCCGCAGCGGGTGGCGTCAGCGCCATCGTGCTGGCCTCCGACGCCGCCGTGAAACGGCTGAACGCCCGCCACCGCGGCCGCAACAAGCCCACCAACGTGCTGACCTTCGACAGCGGCGACGTCATCCTCGCCGCCGGGGTGGTGCGCCGCGAGGCCCGCGCCGCCGGCCGCAGCGTCCGGCACGTGTTGGCGCATCTGGTGGTGCATGGCGCGCTGCACCTTCGCGGCCACGACCACGGCGGCGCCGGCGAGGCCCGCCGGATGGAGCAACAGGAGACCCGCATCCTCCACCGCCTGCGCGTGCCGAACCCCTGGCGGCGGGCATGAGCGACTCGCCGCGGCAGGCGTTCCTCCGCCGCATCCGCCAACGCTTGCTCGGCCGCAGCGAGACCGGGCTCCGCGCCAGCATCGCCGAACTGGTGCAGGAGGCGGCCGATGCCCCGCAGGAGCCCGGGGTCCTGCCCGAGCTGGACCGCCACGAGCGCGCGTTGATCGCCAACGTGCTGCGCCTGCGCGGCACCACGGCCGACGACGTGATGATCCCGCGCGCCGACATCATCGCCATGCCGGTGGACGTGACCCTGGACCAGGCCATCGAGCAGATCCGCCGCGAGGGGCATTCCCGCATGCCGGTGTATCGAGAGCAGTTGGACGACATCGTCGGCATGGTCCACATCAAGGACGTGTTCGCCTATGTCGGCCGTCCGGACGCGTTTCAGCTGGAGGCGATCGTCCGCTCGCCGCTAATGGTGGCGCCGCAGATCCCGGTGCTGGAGCTGCTGCTGCAGATGCGCCAGGCGAGGCTGCACCTGGCGCTGGTGGTGGACGAGTACGGCGGCATCGACGGTCTGGTGACGATCGAGGACCTGGTCGAGACCATCACCGGCGACATTGCCGACGAGCACGACGAGGAGGACGCCCCGCAGGTGACGGAGCGCGCGGACGGCACGCTGGACCTGGACGCCCGCCTGCCGGTGGAGGCGTTCGAGATGCGCGTCGGCCCGGTGCTGACCGAGGACGAACGCGCCGCCGACATCGATACGATCGGCGGGCTGATCTTCACGTTGGCCGGCCGGGTGCCCTCGAAGGGCGAGGTGGTCACCCACGCGTCCGGCATGGAGTTCCGCGTGCTGGACGCCGACCCCCGCCGCATCCGCCGCCTGCGCGCCCGATTGCCGGCGCTGGCGAAAGCGGCTGAGTAGCGTTTCTCAGCACTAAACCGTCATGGCCGGGCTTGACCCGGTTACCCACGCCGCACGGACGACACCGGCAGACGGCGTGGGCAAAATCGTGCGGAAATGCCGCGCAGCCTGCAGCGGCGTGACGCCGTGGGTGGCCGGGTCAAGCCCGGCCATGACGGTAGTTGGGGAGGCGGTCTACTTCCGCGCTGCGGCCAGCAGGCATAGCAGCTCGAACAGCATCGCCGCGCCGTGGAACGCCGTCAGGCCGCCGACGTCGAACGGCGGCGCGACCTCCACGACGTCCGCGCCCACGAAATCCAGCCCGCTCAGCCCGCGCACGATCCGCTGCGCCTCGATCATGCTGAGCCCGCCCGGCTCCGGCGTCCCCGTGCCCGGCGCGTACACCGGGTCGAGGCCGTCCACGTCGAACGACAGGTAGGTCGGGCCGTCGCCGATCACCCGGCGCGCCTCCTCCAGCGCCCAGCGCCAACCGCGGTCCTGCACCTCGTCCATCGGGATCACCCGCATGCCGCTGTCGTGGCTGAACCCCCACAGGCCGCTCGTCGTGTTGCTGTGGCCGCGGATGCCGATCTGCACGGTGCGCGCCGGGTCGAGCACGCCCTCCTCCACCGCGCGGCGGAACGGGGTGCCATGGTGGAAACGGGAGCCCATGTAGGCGTCGCCGGTGTCGGCATGGGCGTCGATCTGCACCAGGCCCACCGGCCGCGCGGCGCCGACTGCGCGCAGGATCGGCAGCGCGATCGAATGGTCGCCGCCAGCGCTCAGCGGGACCACCCCGGCGCTCACCACCTTGCGGTAGAACGCCTCGATCTCGCCCAGCGCCGGCTCCAGCGCGAACGGCTGCTCGATCCAGCAATCGCCGAGGTCGCGCACCCTGCTGGTCTCGAAAGGCTGCACGCCCGTTGCGGTGTTCGCCTTGCGGCACAGCGTGGACTGCTCGCGCAGCGCCCGCGGGCCGTGGCGGGCGCCGGAGCGGTTCGTCACCCCGCCGTCGAACGGCACGCCGATGACGCCGATATCGACCTGGCTGAGGTCCTGCTCGGCCGGGGTGCGGAAAAATGTGGCGATCCCCGTGTAGCGCGGTTGCAGCTGCGGGTCGGCCAGGTCGTGGTAACGCTCGGTTTCCTTGATCGGCATCGGCGCCTCCCTCAGTCGAGCCGGCCGATCGCGGCCACGCGGTCGAGCAACGCGCGCCGGGCCCGCGCCGCTTCCCGTCCGAGGGCGATCAATGCACCGATCTGCCCGGGATGGCGAGCCAACGACCCAAGCAGCGCTCCGGGCCGGATAGCGCCGCCCGAATCCAGGGCGCCGAGGGCGGCTGGAGGCAGGTCGCGCGCGGCCGGGTCGCAGACGGCGCGGAGCACGGCGAATGGGAGGTTATGCGCCGCGGCGGCCCGGGCCACGGCGCCGCTCTCGATGTCGGCGGCCAGCGCGGTGGTGCGGCGCCAGGCCGCGTGCTTGTCGGCCCGGGTTGCGAGGATGGCGCTGGCCGCAAGCAGCGCACCGGCGGCGGGGCCGAGGCGGGCGGTGAGCGCCAGGTCAGTGGGCCAGTGCTCGCCCGCCTCGCCTAGGACGCATTCGGGGATGACCAGCGCGCCGGCGGGGATTGCAGGGTCGAGCCCGCCCGCGAGACCGAAACTGAGAAGGCCGGTGACGCGAGCGTCGATCAGCCGTGCCGCCGCCGCCGCCGCGCCTGGGCCGCCGCCGCCGCCGATCTCAACATGCCCACCCAGGCCGCGCGCAACGCGAGCCTCCGCCACAAAGCCAACGACGATGCCGATCATAAGCACCGTCATGCCAGGGCTTGACCCTGACGCCTACGGGCGTCAACGCGACCCCCATCGTCATGCCCGGGCTTGACCCGGGCACCCACGTAAAGGTGGTCCGAGCAGCGTAAGGATGGTGCGGTTGGCGCCGCGTGGGTGGCCGGATCAAGTCCGGCCATGACGGTTGGTGATTGCGTCGTACGAGGGCTACCCGGCGTCGCTCGCCATCGCGCCGCCCTCGCGCACGGGGGACAGCACCTTGTCCACCGGGCTGTCCACGTCGGGGTCGCGCCGCATCGCCTGGACCACCAGCGAGTCCACCCCGTCCGTGTCGTGCGTCAGATGCTGCCGCAGCGTACGGACCATCACGGGCGTCCAGAACGCCTCCAGGTGGCGGTGCACGCCGGCCACCGCCTCCTCATCCGGGTAGGAGCGGAAGAACCCGGCGATCTGGTTCGCCATCGAAATCAGCTTGACGGGTTGCATCAGTCGGCCGCGTCCGCGACGCGGGTGAGCGCCACGTCTTCGTCGAAGAACCGCGCCTGCCAGTCGGACATCCGGTTGGTCTTGCGGACCTGCACGGCGGTCACCTTGTACTCCGGACAGTTCGTCGCCCAATCGGTGAAATCCGTCGTGATCACGTTCGCTCCCGTCTTCGGATGGTGGAACGTTGTGTAGACCACCCCCGGCTGCATCCGGTCGCTGATGCGCGCGCGCAACGCCGTGTCGCCGGAGCGGCTTTCCAACCGCACCAGGTCGCCGTCCTGCACGCCGCGGCTCTCGGCGTCGGCTGGGTGGATCTCCAGCATGTCCTCCTCGTGCCACCGGCTGTTCTCGGTGCGCCGCGTCTGCGCCCCCACGTTGTACTGCGACAAAATCCGCCCGGTCGTCAGAATCAACGGGAACAGCGGTCCCGTGCGCTCCTCCGTCGGGATGAACTCGGTGATCATGAACCGGCCCTGTCCGCGCACGAAGCGGTCGACGTGCATCATCGGCGTGCCCATCGGCGCCGCCTCGTTGCACGGCCACTGCAGCGAACCCAGCGAGTCCAGCTTGGCGTAGGAAACGCCTTGGAAGGTCGGTGTCGTGGCGGCGATCTCGTCCATGATCTCCGACGGATGCTTGTACGCCATCGGGAAGCCCAACGCGTTGGACAGCGCCATGGTGGCCTCCCAATCCGCCAGCCCGCCCAGCGGCGGCATCACCTTGCGCACGCGGCTGATGCGGCGTTCGGCGTTGGTGAACGTGCCGTCCTTCTCCAGGAACGAGCTGCCCGGCAGGAACACGTGCGCGTATTTCGCCGTCTCGCACAGGAACAGATCCTGGATCACGACGCACTCCATCGCCATCAGCCCGGCGGTCACGTGCTGCGTGTCCGGATCCGACTGCGCGATGTCCTCGCCCTGGATGTAGAGCGCCTTGAAGCTGCCCTCCACCGCGTCGTCCAGCATGTTCGGGATGCGCCGGCCAGGCTCGGCGTTCAGCGCCACCCCCCACAAATCCTCGTAGATCTTGCGCACGCCTTCCTCGGCGACGTGGCGATACCCGGGGAACTCGTGTGGGAACGAGCCCATGTCGCAAGAACCCTGCACGTTGTTCTGGCCACGCAACGGGTTCACGCCGGCGCCGGGCTTGCCGATGTTGCCGGTGACCATGGCCAGGTTCGCCATCGCCATCACGGTGGTGGAGCCCTGGCTGTGCTCGGTCACGCCCAGGCCGTAGTAGATGGCCGCGGCGCCGCCGGTCGCGTACAGCCGCGCCGCCGCGCGCACATCGTCCGGGTTCACCCCGGTCAGCGCGGCCGTCGCCTCCGGCGAGTTGCGCGGCTCGGCGATGAAGCGCGCCCAATGCTCAAACGCCTCCCACTCGCAGCGCTCGCGCACGTAGTCGGTGGCGACCAGTCCTTCGGTGACCACCACGTGCGCCATCGCGTTCACCAGCGCCACGTTGGCGCCGGGCAGCAATGGCAGGTGGTAGTCTGCGGCGACATGCGGCGACTTCACCAGGTCGATGCGGCGCGGGTCGGCGACGATCAACCGGGCGCCCTCGCGCAGCCGCTTCTTCATGCGCGAGGCGAACACCGGGTGACCGTCGGTCGGGTTGGCGCCGATCACCAGGATGACGTCGCTATCCGCCACCGACGCGAAATCCTGCGTGCCGGCGGAGGTGCCGAGCGTGGTCATCAGGCCATACCCGGTCGGCGAGTGGCAGACCCGGGCGCAGGTGTCGACGTTGTTGTTGCCGAACGCGCCGCGCACCAGCTTCTGCACGAGATACGTATCTTCGTTGGTGCAGCGCGACGACGTGATCCCGCCGACGGCATCACGCCCATAGCGCGCCTGGATGCGCTTGAACTCGGACGCGGCGTGCCCGATCGCCTCGGCCCAGCTCACCTCGCGCCACGGGTCGGTGATGGCGGCGCGGATCATCGGCTTGGTGATGCGGTCCTTGTGCGTCGCGTAGCCGAACGCGAACCGCCCCTTGACGCACGAGTGCCCGGCATTCGCGTGGCCGTCCTTGTTCGGGACCATGCGCACCACGGTCGTGCCCTGCATCTCCGCCTTGAAGGAGCAGCCTACGCCGCAATAGGCGCAGGTGGTGACGACGGAGTGCTCCGGCTGGCCCATCTCGATGACGCTCTTCTCGGTCAGCGTCGCGGTCGGGCAGGCCTGCACGCAGGCGCCGCACGAGACGCACTCGCTGCCCATGAAGTCGGTCGGGCCGGGCGCGACGCGGCTGTCGAAGCCGCGGCCCTCGATGGTGAGCGCGAACGTGCCCTGCACCTCCTCGCACGCGCGGACGCAGCGGTTGCACACGATGCACTTGGAGGTGTCGAAGGTGAAATACGGGTTGCTCTCGTCCTTCGCCAGGCCGAGGTGGTTGGCGCCGTCCATGCCGTAGCGCACGTCCCGCAAACCCACCGCGCCGGCCACGTCCTGCAGCTCGCAATCGCCGTTCGCCGCGCAGGTCAGGCAGTCGAGCGGGTGGTCGGAGATGTACAGCTCCATCACGCCGCGGCGCAACTTGGCCAGGTTCGGCGTCTGCGTCGTCACCACCATGCCGTTCTCGGCCGGAGTGGTGCACGAGGCCGGGGTGCCGCGGCGGCCCGCGATCTCCACCAGGCACATGCGGCACGAGCCGAACGGCTCGAGGCT
>CAXTBW010000116.1:0-13597 GCA_964242925.1 uncultured Acetobacteraceae bacterium | reverse complement strand
CAGGCGCGCGGCGTGCTGCGCGGCCTGCACTGCCAGTTGGACCCGCATGCGCAGGGCAAGCTTATCCGCGTGGTGCGCGGCGCCATCTGGGACGTCGCGGTGGACGCGCGCCATGGCTCGCGCACGTTTGGGCGGCATATCGGGGTCGAGCTGAGCGCGGCGAATTGGAGTCAGCTATGGGTTCCGCCCGGGTTCCTGCACGGGTTCGTCACGCTCGAGCCGGACAGCGAGGTGGTTTACAAGACCACCGGCTACTACGACCGCGAGTCGGAGCGCGGCGTGATGTGGAACGATCCTGACCTCGGCATCGATTGGCCGGTAAGGGACGTGCAGCTGTCGGACAAGGACAAGGTGCTGCCGTCCTGGGCGGAGATGCCCATCTGGTTCCGCGTTTGAGCGGCATCCTGGTCACCGGCGGCGCCGGCCAGGTCGCCACCGAGCTGGCCGCGCGGGCGCCCGTCATCCTGGTTGGACGGCCGGAGTTCGACTTCGACCGGCCGGACTCGATTGCGGCGGCGTTTGATCGGGCGCAGCCGTCGCTGGTGGTGAACGCCGCCGCCTGGACCGCGGTCGACGCGGCGGAGAAGGAGCCGGAAGCCGCCTACCGCGCCAACCGCGACGGCCCGGCGGGGCTGGCCGCCCTGTGCGCCCGCGACGGGGTTCCGTTGATCCACATCTCGACCGACTACGTGTTCGACGGGGCCAAGCCGGCGCCGTATGTCGAGGATGACGCGACGGCGCCCACCGGGGTCTACGGCGCCAGCAAACTGGCCGGGGAACATGCTGTGCTGGAGTCGGGCGCTCGCGCGGCCGTTCTACGGACCGCCTGGGTGTACAACGCGACCGGCAAGAACTTTGTCCGCACGATGCTCGGCGCGGCGCTGAAAACCAACCAGTTGCGCGTGGTGGCGGACCAGCAGGGCTGCCCGACGCATGCCGGGGATCTGGCGGACGCCATCCTCGCCGTGGCGGCGCGGATGCAGGCCGGGTGGCAGCCAGCCTATGGCGGCGTGTTCCACGCCTGCGGCGCAGGCAGCGCCACCTGGCACGGCTTCGCCCGGGCGATCTTCGACGAGGCGACGCGGCACGGTCGCCCAGCTCCCACGGTGAGCGCGATCGCCACGGCGGATTACCCGACCCCTGCGCGCCGGCCGGCCAACTCGCGGCTGGACTGCGCCAAGCTGGCGCGCGTGTTCGGCGTGGCGCTGCCCGCCTGGCAGCCGTCGCTGGCGCGCACCGTCGATGCAATCGTGACGCACGCTGCCCCAGGGTGAGGAGCTGACGCCACGACCGTCACGGCCGGACTTGATCCGGCCACCCACGGCGTCACGCCGCCGCCGTCGATGCTGGGTTGGCGCGACCTTTGCCTGCTCCTCAGACCGGTGTCGCCGGCGCGCCGTGGATGGCCGGATCAAGTCCGGCCAAGACGGCGCTTGGTCAGGGAGGACAAGACGAAAGTGAGGCGGAGGCCTACTCGGCAAGCGCCCGCATCACTCGAATCAAATCCGTCTTGCCCTCGAATCCGATGCCCGGCAGTTCCGGCATCGCGATGTGACCGTCCTCCACCCGAACCTCGTCGGGGAACCCGCCATAGGGCTGGAACAAATCCGGGTAGCTTTCATTGCCGCCAAGCCCGAGCCCGGCCGCGATGTTGAGCGACATCTGGTGCCCGCCATGCGGGATGCAGCGCGCCGGAGACCAGCCAGCCGCCCGCACCACGTCCAGCGTGCGCTGATACTCGCACAGGCCGTAGGACAGCGCGCAGTCGAACTGCAGCCAGTCCCGATCCGGCCGCATGCCGCCGTAGCGGAGCAGGTTGCGGGCGTCGAGGCAGCTGAACAGGTTCTCGCCGGTCGCCATCGCGCCGGGGTAGAACTCGGCCAGCGCGGCCTGCAGCTGGTAGTCCAGCGGGTCGCCGGCCTCCTCGTACCAGAACAGGTCGTACTGGCGCAGCGCACGGGCGTAGGCGATCGCGGTCTCGAGCCCGAACCGGCCGTTGGCGTCCACCGCCAGCCGCGCAGCGCCGCCGATCTCCGCCAGCACCGCCTCGATGCGCCGCTGGTCCTCCGCCAAGTCGGCGCCGCCGATTTTCATCTTCACGACCGTGTAGCCGCGGTCCAGGTAGCTGCGCATCTCCGCCCGCAGCCCCTCCAGTCCCCTGCCGGGGTAGTAGTAGCCGCCGGCCGCGTAGACGAACACGCGCGGGTCGGCCGCCACGCCGTGGCGCGCGGCGAGCAGGCGGAACAGCGGCTGCCCGGCGATCTTGGCCACCGCGTCCCACACCGCCATGTCGATCGTGCCGACCGCGACCGAGCGCTCGCCGTGGCCGCCGGGTTTCTCGTTCTGCATCAGGCACGCCCAGACGCGGTCCGGGTCCAGGTTGTCGCCCGTCGCATCCAGCAGGCTCGCCGGGTCGGCCTCGCGCAGGCGGGGGGCGAACCGCTCGCGGATCAGCCCGCCCTGGCCGTAGCGGCCGTTGGAGTTGAAGCCGTAGCCCACCACGCGGCAGCCGTCGCGCACCACGTCGGTCACGACGGCGACCAGACTGGTCGTCATCTTGGAGAAGTCGATGTAGGCGTTGCGGATCGGCGAGGCGATCGGCTGGGTGACCTCGCAGATGTCGGTGATGCGCACTGCCATGGTCCTGCCTGATCTGCCGAGCCGCGCAAGGTAGCGCGCCACGCCGTCGTCATCCAGGGCGCGCGGGATTTGACTTTCACGCCTTGCTTCGGCATCCCGCAACGGTCCTCGCTCGGCCGCGCAGGAGTGGCAACCGGAACAAGCATCGCATGAACGCCGTGAAGAGACTCGCCGTGTTCACGATCTGCTCGAATAATTACATTTCGTTCGCCCGCATCCTGCTGGACAGCGTCCGTAGTCATCAGCCCAATGCAGACCTGTTCCTTTGCCTAGCGGACCACAAGCTGGATAGTCCAGGCCTGTATGATGATGACTGGACGGTGGTCGAAGCGCAGAGCCTGCCGATCCAGGACTTCACCAGCTTCGCCTTCCGCTACGACATCATGGAGTTGAACACGGCGGTCAAACCGTTTGTGTTCCAGCATCTGCTCGAGACGCTCGATTACGACGCAGCGCTGTATTTCGATCCGGATATCGAGGTGTTCCGCCCGCTCGAGACAATCGTCCAGCACCTGGCGGGCGGCGCCTCCTTCACGCTCACGCCGCACATGTGCGACCCGTGCGAGGACGGGGCCGAGCCGAACGACCTCACCATCATGCGCGCCGGGGTCTACAACCTGGGCTTCCTGGGAGCGTCGCGCGGGGAGGAGACCAGCCGCGTGCTGGCCTGGTGGGCGCGCCGGCTGCGGTACGAGTGCGTGAACGAGCAGCAGCGCGGCATCTTCGTCGACCAGAAGTTCATGGACCTGACGCCGAGCTTCGCGCCGCACACCCGCATCCTGCACGACACGACGCTGAACGTGGCGTACTGGAACCTGCAGCAGCGGCGCCTGGCGCGCGACGAGTCCGGTTGGACGGTCGATGGCGCGCCGCTCACGTTCTTCCATTTCAGCGGGTTCGACCCGAAGCAGCCAGGCAAGCTGTCCAAGCACGACGCCCGTTTCGCCGCCAACATGGCGCCGCCTTTGGCCGAGCTGACCGCGCACTATGCCGACCGGCTGAATGCAGGCGCCGCCAGCGCCATCTCCGGCGCGACCTACGTCTATGGCCGCTTCGCCTCCGGCGCCGCCATCCATACCCTGGTGCGGAAGATGTTTCGCGAATGGCACCAGTTCTGGCCGCAGAACCCGTTCGAGACCTACGAGGCATTCCTGCACGAACCCTGGCCCGGCGCGTCCCGAGCGGAGCCAACGCTCGTGGTCACGAACTTCATGAAGTTCCTCTACGACGGCGCTCCCAGCCTGAAGAACCGTTTGGACCTGACCAAGCCCGCGCACGTGGCCGAACTAGTCTCGTGGTTCGTGACGCACGCCGCCAACGAGTTGCGGATCGACCTGAAGCTGATCGAGCCCGCGGCGGCGCGCCTGGGCATGCGGCGGCCCCGGCGCGCGCCGGCAGCCCCGGTGCATGGCGCCGCCGAGGTGACGGTCGTGGGCTACCTGCGCACCGCCAGCGGCGTCGGCGAGGCTGGCCGGCAAACCCTGCGGTCGCTGGCCGGCGCGGGGCTGCGCGCCGAAGGCCTGGACGTGGCGCTGGGCGTGGCTGCGCAGCGCGACGACGCGAGCGCGGATGACTTGCTGGCGCCGCGCGGCACGGCCCCCGTTCAGGTGTTCAACGTCAACGCCGACCAATTGCCCGTGGTCGCGGCGGCGCTCGCGGACCACCTGCCCGGCGACGGGTTCCGCATCAGCATCCCGTTCTGGGAGCTGGGCCGCTTCCCGGACGCGTGGCTGCCGGCGTTCGACCTGGTGGACGAAGTCTGGGCCCCCAGCCGCTTCATCCAGACGGCGCTCGCCGGCCGGGTCGCGTCGCCGGTGATCCACATGCCGGTCGCGCTCGAGCTCGGCCCGGTGGCGCCGGCGCCGCGCAGCCGGTTCGGCTTGCCGGACGACCGGTTCCTGTTCTTCTTCGCGTTCGACTTTCTCTCCTTCGTCGAACGCAAGAACCCGCGCGCCGCCATCGCCGCCTTCCGCAAGGCTTTCCCGCAGCGCGGAGAGGCCGCCCTGGTGTTGAAGTCGATGAACGGCGCGCTGACGCCCGCGGCGCTTGCCGCCCTGCAGGAGGCGATTGGCGGCCATCCGGACATCGTGCTGCTGGACGCTACGCTCAGCCGGGCGGACACGCTGCGCCTGCTGGCCGCGAGCGACGCCGTGCTGTCGTTGCACCGCAGCGAGGGGCTCGGCCTGCTGATCGCAGAGGCGATGCTGCTGGGCAAGCCGGTCATCGCCACCGGCTACTCCGCGGCGCGCGAGATGCTGACCCCGCAGACCGGCTACCCCGTCGGGTTCAGCCTGGTCCCCGTGCGCGACGGCGACTACCCGTTTTCCGCCGGGCAGCTATGGGCGGAACCGGACGTGACGCACGCCGCCTGGCTGATGCGCCGCCTGCAACAGGACCCGGCGCAGGCGGATGCGTTGGTGGCGCGGGCGCGGGCTTTCATGGCGGACAATCACAGCCGGGCAGCGGTCGGGCTGTTGCAGCGCCGCCGCCTGCGGGCCATTGGAATGCAATGAGCAAGCCTGCTGCGCCCAAGCCGTTCGTTTCCTACAGCGCCAACCGGGAAGACGTTTACCTCAACCGGGTGTTCGCCGCGCAGCCGACGGGCTTCTACGTCGACGTAGGGGCGGCGCACCCGATGTACGAGAACGATACCCTCGCCTTGTACGAACGCGGCTGGAGCGGCATCAACATCGAGCCGAACGAGGAGTTCTTCGGCCTGCTGGCGGAGGCGCGGCCGCGGGACCGCAACCTGCGCCTGGCGGTGTCCGACGAGCCCGGCGAGCTTGCCTTTCACCAGGTTGTCGGGACCGGCCTGTCGACGGCGGATTCCGGCGAGGCGGGCAGGGCGCGCGAGCGGGGCCACGCGGTGGCGGAGCGTCGGGTCGCGGCCGACACGCTGCGCCACATCCTGGACGAGGCGGCGCCGAACGCGATCGATCTGCTCAAGGTCGACGTGGAAGGGTTCGAGCTCAAGGTGTTGCAATCAAACGACTGGACGCGGTTCCGGCCCCATCTTGTTCTGGTGGAGGCGACGTTTCCCGACACCCCGGTCCGGCGGCCCGACGTGGTCACGCCCTATCTCGAGTCGCAAGGCTATCGGCGAGTGTTCTTCGACGGGTTGAACGACTACTTCACCGAACAGGGCTTTGAGCCGCCGCCGGATGCGTTTGACCGCCCGGTGAACATCTTCGACCGTTTCCAGCCGCTGGCGGAAGTGGAACTGACCAACGCGCGCGACTTTCTGGTGAGCAAGGTCGCCTCCCTGGAGGCGGAGCGGGGCCATTTGGAAGCCAACTCCCACGCGTTGCAGGCGGCGTTGGACGCGGCCGCTGCCGCCCTGAACGACGACCGGGCCAAGGCGCAGGCGTACGCCCTTTCGTTGCAGGCGGCGTTGGACGCGAGCACAAAGGACCGGCGGCGACTGCAGCAGCTTTCCGAGGCGCAGTCGACCGACCTCTCCCGCGCCAGCGCCGAACTGGTCGCCATGCGCGAGCGTTCGTCGGCGCTCGCGCACGAGCTTGACGCGGCCTTGGACCGCGTCGCCGCCACGGTCGGCGCGCTCGATCACAGCCGGGCCGAGACGGCTAAGGTCCACGCCCGGCTGGCCCAGGAAAAGGACGCGGCGACGTCGATCTTCCACGAGAACCGGCAGGAGTTGGGGCTGATGCTGCGTTCCACGTCGTGGCGGGTGACGCGTCCCTTGCGCGCGCTGCGGAGACCCGGGCGCACCCTCCGCATTTTGCTTGGCCGATCGCCTGAGTAGGGGAGTAGCGCCATGGTCGACCCGCGACGCTTGGAAGACGCCGTCCCGCCCTGCCTGACCGACGATGACCGGGTCGCCATGGCCACCCGGCCGCGCGATTGCGACTCGGTGCCCAAGGTTGCGGGCGCCGGCGAGGTGCGCGTTGAGAACGGCCGCCGGGTCCAGCTCATGCACAACGGCCTGCGGGTGGTGGCCGACGGCTACGGCGGCGCCTGGATGACGCGGCTGATCGAGCTGTGCCGCGGGCATCACGAGGCGCAGGAGGAACGCATGTTCCACGAGGTGCTGCGCTTCATGCCGCCCGACGCCACGATGCTCGAGCTTGGCGGTTACTGGACGTATTACAGCCTGTGGTTCCTGCAGGGGGACAAGCGGCGGCGCGCCGTGGTGCTCGAGCCGGACCCGAAGAACCTGGCGCTCGGCCGCGCCAATGCCGAGCTGAACGGCCTTGCGCCGGCGTTCATCCAGGGCATGGCTGGCGCCGCCCCCGCCGTCGCGCGCGCCTTCGCCTCGGAGCAGCACGGCGAGTTGGCGCTGCCTTGCTACACGGTCGAACAGATCATGCGCGAGCGGGGGCTGCCGAGGCTGGACATCCTGCACTGCGACATTCAAGGCGGCGAGCTTGACGTGCTGGAGAGCTGCGCCGAGCTGTTCGCGCAAGGGCGCATCCGTTGGCTTTTCGTCTCCACCCACGCAGAGGTGATCTCCGGCGACGCACTTATTCACCAACGCTGCCTGGCGACGGTGATCCAAGCGGGCGCTGCGATAGAGGCGGAGCACGACGTGCACGAGTCGTTCAGCGGCGACGGGTTGATCGTGGCGCGGTTCGGCCCTGCGCCGGAGGGCTGGTCGCCGGTCACGTTGTCGTTCAACCGCTACAGCGAGAGCCTGTTCCGCAACCCGCTTTACGATTTGGCGCTCAGCCGCCGCATGCCGCCGTGACGACGCTGGTCCTGCTGACCGCGGCGGACGGCGTCGCGCTCGACCTGCGCTACGCGACCTCGAACAACCTGCTCGGCCGGCCGGTGTATGATCGGGCGGTGGCGTTGCTGCATCCGGATGCCCATGCCCGGCTGATGGACGCCGCGCGCCGCGCCCGGGTCATCGGGCTGGCATTCAAGGTGTTCGACGCGTTTCGCCCGATCGAGGCGCAGCGGCTATTCTACGAGGCGACGGTGGACAAAACCTTCGTTGCCGACCCGGCTGGCGGCGGCACGCACCCGCGCGGCATTGCCGTCGACCTGACGCTGGTGAACGCGGCCAGCGGCGTGGAACTGGACATGGGAACCGGCTTCGACGCGTTTACCCCAAAGGCGGCGCATTGCGCGCTGGACGGTTTGGCGCCCGAGGCGGTGCGCAACCGGGCGCTTTTGCTGGGGATCATGACGGCAAGCGGTTGGGAGCGTTACGACCCCGAATGGTGGCACTATCACTTGCCAGGACGCGGCGACCTGCCCGCCCTGGGCGCCGCGGACGCGCCGAACGGGCCGATGCGCGCCTGATCGTGGCGCAGCCGTGGCAATCGGGCCTTTCGCGCGTCCTGTCACTCGCGTGACAGGATCGCACTTTCAAGGCCTGGGACCGGACGTCTAGCCCCGAGCGGGCGGAACCATAGGCGGCGGGGGCGGCGGCGGCGGCGCTGGCTGGACGACCACCGGCGCAGGCGGCGCCGGCTGAGCGCACGCCGCGAGAAGCGCGATGGGGCCCATGACGGCAACCACCACGGCAGCGCGGATTAACTTATGACGGAAAACTGTTCCAGACACGGCGATCATCCATTCCTCCTTGCGTTTAGATGCACGTAGACAACGTAAAGGCTAAAGGCTCTTCTTAACAAAGAGTCAAACTGCCAATCGACGGGGTTGGTGAAGATCGAGGAGTGGCATGGGTGCGATCGCCGTGGCGTAAAGACGGTTTCGGTCGCCGGCAGGCATTGCCTGTCGCGGGGGCGCACCTGTCCCGACGCGGCGCAATGGCCAGCGGAACCATCGCCCTCGCCGCGGCACTCGCGTTGGCTGCGTGCAGCGAAGACCCGATGCCCGAAACGTTTAGCGCGGCAGCGCCGGATGCGAGCACGGACCTTCGCAACCTGATCGACGGCGCACCCGAGTTGGTCGTCTCCGGCGACCACCTGAACGTCGGTTTGCTGAAGCGCTTCTACGCACGCAACGGCTATGAGCCGGTGTGGACGACCCGGCAAGCACAGGCGGATTCGCTTGTCGGCTCCGTGCTGCGCGCCCGCGACCAGGGTCTCGATCCTGAGCTGTTTCACGCATCCCCGTTGCGGCGTGGAGCGATATCGTCGCCGCTAGAGCGTGAATTGCTGCTGTCCGACGCTTTCCTGTCGTATGCCGACGCGCTGGCCCGCGGCGCCGTGCCGGTCGAGCGCCGACGAGATAGTCAAGTGCTAGCGCCCGAGCCAATCGATGTGGCCGCCGTGCTCGACGATGCCGCCCACAGTCCCGAGCCAGCTTCGGTGATCGAGGCGCTGGCGCCCACGACGCCGACCTACCAGGCGCTGCGTCAAGCCCTGCAGCAATATCGCTCGGGCGCCCCGGCGGGCAACAAGGCTTCGGCGAACCGGCTGCGCGCGGTCGAGGTGAACCTCGAACGCCAGCGCTGGCTGCCGCGGCAGTTGCCGGCGGACCGGGCCTGGGTCAACGTGGCCGACGAACGGTTGGTGCTGTATCGCGCCAGCGAGCCGGTTTTCTCGACGCGCGTCGTTGTCGGCGAGGACGTCGAGCGCAATCAGAGCCCCGAATTCCGCGCCACGATCGACGCCAGTTTCTACAACCCGCCATGGGTTATCCCGGCCGACATCGCGAAGGCGGAGATCCTGCCGAAGCTTACGCGCGACCCGGATTACCTGACGCGGAACAAAATGGTCCTGCTGGCCAATGGCGAGGTCGAGCAACTGCCGGGACCCGACGCGGGACTCGGGCTGATCATGTTCGACATGCCGAACCGGTTCGACGTCTACCTGCACGACACGCCGGATCGAAATATCTTCAGCCGCGACAACCGCCGCATCAGCCATGGCTGCATCCGGGTGCAGAACCCGCGCGAGTTCGCCGCCCTGCTCACGGACCAGCCGCTCGAAGCGGTTAACCAGGGGATCGCGACGGGGAGCACCACCCGGAACGATCTGGGGACGCCGGTGCCGGTGTTCGTGGTCTACCAGACCGCGTTCGTCGACACCGACGGGATGTTGCAGTTCCGCCCGGATTTTTACAACCGCGATGCCGCGATCTGGCGGTTGTTGCAGAAGCCTTCCCAGGGGGGAGTCGTCGCGGCGCAGGCGGCTGAGCGACTCGCGTCGGCTGACGCGTTGTAGGGGCAGTTTGAAGCGCCCGATGTGCAGTAGCGGGACGTAGAGCTCATCATGCCAGGGCTTGACCCTGGCATCTACGGGCTGCGGTCAATGACATCGGCCTCGTTGGCGCTCTCGATCGCAACCTGGATGCGCCAGCCTGGCTGGGACGCCGTGGATGCCGGGGTCAAGCCCTGGCATGTCGGTGTGGGAGCGGCCGTTCCCTATGTGGTCAATCCCGGCAAGCACCCAGACGCTCAGTCCAGCCGGCGCATCCCATCGCGGTGACGCCGCCAGTTCGCGGCGTAGTTCCGGGCCGAGGCGCGCAACCCCGCCATCGACGCCTCGTCCAACGCGCGGACCGCCTTGGCGGGGGAGCCGACGATCAGCGAGCCGTCCGGGAACGATTTGCCCTCCGTCACCAGCGCGCCGGCGCCGACCAGGCAGTTGGCGCCGATCCGCGCGCCGTTCATCACCGTGGCGCCCATGCCGATCAGCGTGCACGCGCCGATGGTGCAGCCGTGCAGGATGGCGTGGTGCCCGACCGTCACGTCCGCGCCGATGCTCATCGGGAAGCCCATGTCCGTGTGCAGCATCGCGCCCTCCTGCACGTTGCTGCCCTCGCCGATGTCGATCAGCTCGTTGTCGCCGCGCAGCACGGCGCCGAACCAGATGCCGACGCCGGGCGCCAGCCGCACTCGGCCGATCACGTGCGCACCGGGCGCCACCCAGAACTCGCCGGCGTCCGGCAGCTCGGGGATGCGGTCGTCGAGCGCGTAGATCGGCATAGGTCAGGCCTTCGGGTAGTTGACGGGCATGCTGTATTCGAAGACGGGCAGCGCATCCAGGGCTCGTCGCGCCTCGCCGCCAGGGTCGCTGGCGACGGTGCTGGTCATGCTCAGCAGCATCGTGCCGCGTTGCGCCGCGTCGTAGCGCGGCCAGTGCGGGATGCCGGGATTGTCCGGGTTGCCGGTGCGGGCGAAGGCGGACCAGGTCGCGATCATCGTGGCGGTGAGCGGCGCGAGGTCCGGCCCGTCGCCGACCAGCGCGGCGGCGGCGGCCGTGGTGCCGAACACGAACGGCACCTCGTTGGTGTGCGGCGTCCGCAGCACGCCGCCGCGGACGGGGGTGCGCCAGTCGAACACGTAGGCGTAGGCCGGGCCACCTTGCGCGGCGTGCAGGAAGGCCTCCCGCGTGGTGTTGCGGCGGTAGGTGTAGTCGGTGGCGACGGCGGCCATGATGTCGCTGGGCGACGGCTCGGGCAGGGCGGCATGGTAGGCGTCCATAATGCGCGCGGTGTCGGCCGGGCTGGTTTGCAGAAAGCGGGACAGCCGCCGCTGCACCTCCGCCGCGTCGAGCGAGAAGTTGCGCATGTCGGCGGCCATATAGAGCGTGGCCTCGGTGGCGGCATTGCCGAACATCACGGGGATGCCGGCGGCGGAGGCGGGCGCCGCCGGGTCGAACGGGTTGGCGGGGAACACGGCGCCGTCGCGCACCGGGCGGAACATCGGCGGCTGAGTTTGCAGCGCTTTCACCAGCTGGTCCGCGGGGACGGCCTGCAGCGCCTCGCCGGTGGCGCGCGGCAGCCCGAGCGTGGCGGCCAGGCCGTGGCTGAGGCGGGCGGCGTCCTCCGGCGCGGTCAGGCGCAGGCTGCCGGAGCAGCTTTGCGCGATCGCCTTGTGGAACAGCCCGCGCGCGGCCGGCATCGCCAACAGCGCGCTGACCTTCGCGCCGCCGCCGGACTGGCCGAAGATCGTGACGTTGCCGGGGTCGCCGCCGAACGACGCCGCGTTGTCGCGCACCCAGGTGAGCGCCGCGACCAGGTCGAGCGCGCCGGCGTTGCCCGAGCGGGCGAAGCGCTCGTCGGCATCGTCCAGTTGGATGTAGCCGAACAGGTTCAGCCGGTGGTTGACGGTGACGACCACCACGTCGCCGCCGTGGGCGAGCGCCGCGCCGTCGAACCCCGGGGCTGACCCGGCGCAGCTGCCCCATGCGCCGCCATGCAGCCACACCATCACCGGGCGCTTGGCGCCGGTTGGCCCCGGCGTCCAGACGTTGAGCGAAAGGCAGTCCTCGCTGGTCGGCTGCAGCGCGCCATACCAGGCGCTCAGCGGGTCCGTCGTCGCGTCCGGCTGCGGGGCGGAGGCGCCGAATTGCGTGGCGTCTCGCACCCCGGCCCAGGGCGCCGGCGCCACGGGCGGGCGGAAGCGGTTGGCGCCGGCGGTGGAGGCGGCATACGGGATGCCCTTGAAGCTGCTGACGTCGCCTGCGCTGGCGCCGCGCAGCTTGCCGCCGGTGACCTCGACCGTCGGTTCCACCCCTTGCGCCCGGCTGGCCAGCGCGACGCACGAGGCCGCCGCGACCAACACGGCGCGCCGGCCGAGATTTGCACCGTCGGTCATAGCGTCCACTCCCTTGATGTTCTTGGCCGCGATCCAGCCGCACGGCTGGCCCAGCTGTCAACCAAAGCGCCTTACGTCTGGCCTTGCTTCTCCCTCCACCGCCTGCGGGGAGGCCTTCTGCCCGCCCTCATCCTGCCCGACCGCGCTTGACCACTCCACCCCCGGCCTTCCAATGTGGCAACCGGCGCAGCGGTCCATGCTTCAGAGGCCGCATCCGAGGAAACCCATGTCCCACACCGGCCCGATGCGCCGTCGCACCCTGCTCGCCGCCGGACTTGCCGCGACGCTGCCGGGCGGCGCCCACGCGCAGGACGACCTGGTCGCCGCCGCCGGGAAGGACGGCACGCTCACCTGGTACAACGGCTACATCGGCGACACCGTGGCGCAGGACATGGTCGCCCGCTTCCAGGCCGCCTACCCAGGCGTTCGCCTCGTCACCATCCGCAGCACATCGCAGGTCGCGTTCCAGCGGCTGCGGCAGGACCAGCAGGCCGGGCTGCGCAACTGCGACGTCTACAGCAGCAGCGACATCTCCCACTTCGACGACCTGATGCGCGAGAAGCGGCTGCTGGCCTACACCCCCGCCCACGCCGCCCGCATCGACCCGGCGTTGCGCGGCAAGAGCCTCTTCGTGGACGGCCAGTACTACCCGGCGCTGATCTCGATGATGGCGCTGGCCTATAACACCCAGCGCGTCACCGCCGCCGACGCGCCAACAAACTGGACGGACCTGCTGAACCCGCGCTGGAAAGACAAGATCGCCGTCGGCCACCCCGGCTTCAGCGGTTACGCCGGCACCTGGGCGTTGCTGATGCAGCAACTCTACGGCGACGCGTTCTTCGACAAGTTCGCCGCCAACAACCCGCTGGTCGGCCGTTCCGCCAACGACGCCGTCACCCAGCTGAACGCGGCCGAACGCATCGTCGCCGCAGCCCCCGCCTACGTCGCCATCGAGAGCGGCCGGCGCGGCAACCCCGTCGCCGTCAACTACCCGACCGACGGCGCGCTGCTGATGGTCTCCCCCGCCGGCATCATGGCGGACGCGCCGCACCCGGCCGCGGCGAAGCTGTTCATGGACTGGTTGTTGGGGCCCGAGAACTCCACCCTGCTGGTGCGCCAGGGCGGCGTCCCGATCAACGCGGAGGCGCCGCACGCCACCGACCAGCCCGCGCTGGCCGATATAAAGACCCGAAGGCCCACCGTGGCCGAGATCGTGGCGGGCATCCCCGCGGTAACCGAACGCTGGCGCGATACGCTCGGTGGATAGCGCGCCCATCCTGCCGCTCGCGCGCAAGACCAGCCGGCGGCTGATCGTCGACCCGTGGCTGATCGCGGCGCTGGTGTTGGCCGCGGTGCTGGCGCTGCTGGTGCTCAACCCGGTGGCGCGCCTGCTGCTCAGCAGCGTGACGGCGGCGCGCGGCGGCGGCTGGACGCTGGCGAACTACGCCGCCGCGTTCA
Organism: uncultured Acetobacteraceae bacterium; assembly: GCA_964242925.1. GTDB lineage: Bacteria > Pseudomonadota > Alphaproteobacteria > Acetobacterales > Acetobacteraceae > LMUY01. Next base: position 24 of record CAXTBW010000116.1, on the reverse strand, counting down.
GCCGCGTCCGCTACGTGCAGGCGT
>CAXTBW010000115.1:0-13728 GCA_964242925.1 uncultured Acetobacteraceae bacterium | reverse complement strand
ATCGGTTGGCGACGCCTACGACAATGCGATGGCGGAGAGCTTCTTTTCGACCCTGGAAGCCAAGTTGCTGAGCCGCCGCCGGTTTGAGTCCCAGGCAGAGGCCAAGATGGCCTGCTTCAGCTACATCGAGGGATGGTACAATCCGGTCAGGCTACACTCGGCCCTGGGATACCGCTCGCCCATGGCCTACGAAGCAAGCATGCAAACAGCCGAGGCCGACACCTAGCCCCCAAGTCCACAAACCGTTTACGAGAACGGGGTAGCCTCAATCCCAGCCTTACGTCCTAGCGCTCGCGGAGCAGGCCTTGGGGAGTAGGCTGCTTGAGCCGCTCGCCGGCTTCGTCACCAACCGGCAGGGTCAGCGATCGTGAACGCGCTCGGACCGCTACGGTCAATCGCGCAGGGAGTGACGAACAGTAGCCGCCGCTACCTGGTCATCGTCGCCAGCGGACAGGCCGCTTCCGGAAGTCTCGTTCAGGTCCAAGCCGAGTAGTCGGAGGGCGGCTGTCGTGGAGGCGCCGGGCCACCTGCCAGTAGCCACACTTCGCCAATGAAGTTTCCGATGGTGGCCCGCTGCGCAGCTGCGGCGACTCGTCCATTTTCTTCGGCCGATTTCTCCGAACCGGACAGTCAGCTACCGGCGCCAGCCAGGGCGGCGCGCACCGGTGCTGAGCGTGGATTGCGAACAGGCTCGGTGCTCAGCATTAACGCATGCAAGCAAATACGCTTTATGTCTCCCGCAGGATGCGGTCGAGGTGCCGCTGCACCTCCACCACTTGGCCGTCGCGAAGCGTCACGAACGCGGCGAACGCGGCAGCGCGGCCGTAATGGAAGTAGATAGTGCCGCGTAGGGCAACGCGATCCTCGTCGGCCAGCGTCTCCTCAAATTTGCAGCGTGCCGGGCCCATGCCCGCTAGGACGGCCGCAACGGCGTCATGGCCCTCGAAGCGCTCGGCGACGCCGTCCAGTCCGGCGCCGTTGCCATGCAACACTAGAACGACGCTGGGATGTGTCCGCGGGTCAAGCTTCCCTGCGATGGACGACACGAACCAAGCCTCGGCGATTTGCCGCGCGTAATCCTCCTTGCCGCGCTGTTTTCCCATTCGCGTCGCCGCCGTGACCGGCCTCGCAAGGCCCGATGAGGTCGCAATGGCAGCCAGCAACGCACCACGCCGTGTTTGTGTCGTCATTGCAATTATGCCTCCTCTTCCACAGGGCTTCGCAGCACGCCGATGCCGGTGATTTCGACCTCCACCGTGTCTCCCGCCTTCATCCAGAGCGGCGGCTTGCGGCCCAGCCCCACACCGGCCGGCGTGCCGGTGGAGATTACGTCTCCAGGCTTGAATTCGGTGATCTCGGAGATGTAGGCGATCAGCGCCGGGACATCGTGAATCAGAGTATCCGTATTCGCATGTTGCACCTGCTGGCCGTTCAGGCGTGTGGACAGCGTCAACTTCGCCGGATCCGGGATTTCGTCGGCCGTCACCATCCAGGGGCCGAACGGTCCAGTGTCGTCGAAGTTCTTGCCAGCGTTGACGGAGTCGCGGAGTTGGAAATCCCGTACGCTGGCGTCGTTGAACATGGAATATCCTGCGACATACTCCAGCGCCCGTTCGGCCGGAATATGACGCCCAGCCCTGCCCATGATGACGGCGAGCTCACCCTCGTAGTCGAAGTTGTCGGACACCTTGGGCCGCCGTAGCGGCTGTCCGGCGCCGAGCAGCGTTCGGTCCGCCCGGAGGAAAGTCACCGGGTTCTTCTGCGCGGCCAAGCCGGTCTCCTCGGAATGCGCCCGGTAGTTGATGCCGATGCACCAGATGGCGCCGGGATGCGGAATGACCGGCAGCCAAGTGACGTCGGACAGCGTGTGGTCGGCGGGACGGTCCGCGAGGGGCCGCAGCGCCGAGAGCCCGTCCGGCGCTTCTAGCACCGCGCGCAAGGTTTCAAAGCGACCGCCGAGCCAGCGCCGCGCGTCCACGACGCCATCCCGGACAACGACGCCGAACGTCGCACCTCCACCGGCCGTGAAGCTTGCCAAACGCATCGCGCTCTCCCCCTTGTTACGGCGTTGTCCAACCATAGACCGACGCGGTCGCAAAAGGGAGAAGGCTCACCTTGATGCGGTTCTAGAGCACAGCACCCCTCCATGGACGATGCCGCCGTCGTTTAGTCCTTGAGAGCGGGTGTGCAGCTGATCTACGTCCGCTTTCCTGCACCGCGCGCTCCATCGCGGAGAGTCCGGTCTCGGTGCAGCAGTCTTGCTCACCAATCCCACGTCGTCATAGCTGTCATTCCGCGGCTCATCAGACGTGTCGTGAAGCGCACACCGTTAGGAAGTTTGTCGTCGAACGATCACCCCGTGGCGCCCTGGAACAAGGGAGCCTTCGTCGGGCCTAACCACTGCTGAAACCCAAGCAGGTCTGGTCTATCCGGCTCAGTCTTCCGCCAGAAAAGCGGATCCGGGATTTTGCTTTGTTCGACCTTGCCGTCGACAGCAAGCTCCGTGGGTGTAACCTGGTTCAACTTCGCATCGCTCAGCTCGTTATGAACGCCGCGGTTCGGCGCCGCGCCACGATCGTGCAGCAGAGGACCCACAAGCCGGTGCAATTCAAGCTTACCGACCAAACGCGGGAGAGCCTGATCGCCTGGCTCAAGCATCGTGAGGGCGGGCTGCAGGATTACGTGTTCCCCAGCCGCACGGACAGCGCCGGCCGCATCAGCACGCGGCAGGCCAAACCAGCTCTCTCTCGCCGGTATTGCTTGTCTCCTCGGCAGGAAACGCCCTGGGGGAAGCGGTTTCCTTGTGGCCGGTCCAACTCTTTCTCTTTTTCCTTGCCATCGATGCATCCGCCTCCTCGTCAAGGACGACTGGACCAATAATCAAAGGAAAAGGCAGAGTGCTGGCGTCCCGTAGGGGATTCGAACCCCTGTTACCGCCGTGAGAGGGCGGTGTCCTAGGCCTCTAGACGAACAGGACGTAGCCGGAGGGTGACCTAATCCGAACCGGGCCGCTTCGCAAGACCAACGCGTGGAGTCTCGCGCGGAACAACTGCCGCGCGGCGGCCGGTGCGGCAGGCGTCCGAGCAGAAGCGGACATCGTCCCAGCTTCGCGCCCATTTGCGGCGCCATTCGAATGGCCGGCCGCAGGCGGCGCACGGCTTGGACGGCAGTTCCCCTTTCTTCATGGCGACAGCCCGATCCGGCCGGCCACGGCGCCCGAGCGCGGGTCCAGCAGCACGATGCGATCGGGGCCGCCGCCCTGCAGCAGCACCGCCAGGCGGTCGGCAGCCGGCGCCATCGAGACGATCCGGGTGCCGGGAGGCTCGTTCATCACGATCGCGGCCGCGACGGACGAGTTGGACAGCCGGCGCGCAATCGTCACTCCAAGCGTCGCCACGCCCGCCACGATCAGCACGCCCATTCCAATCACCAAGGCCATCATAGCGCGCATGCCGGTTCCTAAGCCTCCCCTTGCCGCCGCAATCACGCTATGCCGAACGCATGAGCGACCTGCCCGACGGCGCCTGGCGCTTCGTCGCCGGGCCGAACGACGCCGGGACCCGGCTCGACCGCTTCCTCGCGCAGCGGATCGGGACCATGTCCCGCACCCGCGTCAAGAGTCTTGTCGAGGACGGACACGCGACTGCGGGCGCCGCAGTGGCTGCAGACCCGGCTTCGTCCGTGCTGCCCGGCGTGCAATATTCTCTGCGGGCGCCCCCCGCCTTGCCCGCCAGCCCGGTGGCGCAGGCGATTCCATTGACCATCCTGTTCGAAGATGCCGACCTGCTGGTGCTGGACAAACCGGCGGGCCTGGTCGTTCATCCGGCCCCGGGCAACCTGGACGGCACGCTGGTGAACGCGTTGCTGGCGCATTGCGGCGACACCCTGCCGGGCATCGGCGGCGAGAAACGCCCCGGCATCGTGCACCGCCTCGACAAGGACACGTCGGGCGTCATGGTTGTCGCAAAATCGGAGACCGCGATGGCGGCGCTGGGCCACGCCTTCGCCACTCGCGACCTGGAACGCAGCTACATCGCCCTGTGCTGGGGCGTGCCGTCGCCGTCGCAAGGCGAGTTGTCGGGCGCGATCGGGCGGGACCCGCGGGATCGCAAGCGCATGGCCGTCGTTCCGCGCGGCGGCAAGGCTGCGCTCACCCGGTATCAGCTTCGTCAGTCCTGGCAGGCGGCGGCGAGCCTGCTGGACTGCCGTTTGGCAACCGGGCGCACGCACCAGATCCGCGTCCATCTCGCGACCGCCGGGCACCCGATCGTGGGCGACCCGGCCTATTTGCGGCGCATCCCGGCCGCTTCCCGCGGGCTGGAACCGGGCTTGCGGGGAGCGCTGCTGGATTTCCCGCGACAGGCGCTGCACGCGGCCGTGCTCGGGTTCCGCCATCCCATAACCGGCGCGGCGCTGCGGTTCGAGACTCCACTGCCGGCGGATTTCGCGGAGCTGGTCCGCCACCTGGACGCAGCCGGGCGGGAGCGTCCGTCCCAAAAAGCTTGACAGGACCTATGTAGTCCGGTATGAACGCGCCATTCCCGCGATGCACGGGATGTCGCCATCCTGGCGGCGTTGCCTATTGATTAGGGACGCTCGCCAGGACTTGAGGCGTCGTGTTGCATCAATGCTTGTCCCGCTAAGCAACTGAGATCAGCCTACGCCGTATTGGGTGGGTATCCTGCTTTCGGGACGGAGGAGCCAGAGTCATGGTGGCTGCTGTTGTGAATGTCGCGCCTGAGGGCAATCTGTCCCGCTACCTCCAGGAAATTCGTAAGTTTCCAATGTTGGCGCCCGACGAAGAGTTGGCGCTGTCCAAGGCATGGCGCGATAACGAGGACATGGACGCGGCGCACAAGCTCGTCACATCTCATCTGCGCCTCGTTGCAAAAATCGCTATGGGTTACCGCGGATACGGTTTGCCGGTTGGCGAACTGATCAGCGAGGGCAACGTCGGCATGATGCAGGCGGTCAAGCGGTTCGACCCGGACCGCGGCTTCCGTCTGGCGACGTACGCCATGTGGTGGATCCGCGCAGCGATTCAGGAATACATCCTGCATAGCTGGTCGCTCGTGAAGATGGGCACCACGGCCGCGCAGAAGAAACTCTTCTTCAACCTGCGTAGGCTCAAGGGCCAGATGCAAGCGATCGAGGATGGCGACCTCAAGCCCGAGCATGTCGCGAAGATTTCGCGCGTGTTGCAGGTGCCGGAGCAGGACGTGGTCAGCATGAACCGTCGCCTCGCGGCGCCGGATCACAGCCTGAACGCGCCGGTGCGCGCCGACAGTGAGGGCGAGTGGCAGGATTGGCTGGTCGACGAAGGCCAAAGCCAGGAAGCCGAACTGGCCGACAGGGAAGAGTTGACGGGTCGCAAGGCGTTGCTCGGCAATGCGTTGCGGACACTGAATGAGCGCGAGCGGCACATTCTGATCGAGCGTCGGCTGAAGGACAATCCGACAACGCTCGAGGAGTTGTCGCAGCAATACTCGATCTCACGCGAGCGCGTGCGGCAAATCGAAGTGAGGGCATTCGAGAAGCTGCAGAAGTCGATGAAGCAGCAGGTCGTCGAGCAGCGGCTCGCTATCCCGATTGCAGCTTGAAGTTAAACCGGGGCTGCTTCGGCAGCCCCGGTCACACTACGGATTGGACCATTCTCGCAGTAGGCTTTCTTTCTCTTGGCTCAGAGATTTCGCGAATGCGCTGGTTCGCATTTGGTCAACGAAGCACATGACTGCTTCAATGACGTAGCAACCCAGCCATGCCAGACCACAAGCGATCCAAGACAATAGTGGCCGGCTTGGGTCGGTAAGCAAATCCAACGCCGAAGTGAGCGTGCCACCCTGCTCCCAAAGCAGGCGCAGCGGCATGAAAGTAGACGCGGCGCCTGCCAGCAGCATGGCCCGGATTGGCGCAGCGTGCTTAGGGCTTGAGGTCGCGAGCATGCCGAGTGCAGGCGCCACGAGAACCGCGAGCAGCGTGGTCGTGCCAGGAGCGATTGCAACCACGGCGCCGCAGATGATGCCTTGAAGCCAGGTCCATGACCTCGTCGGCTTTTTGCTGGCAGCCGCAGAACGCATCAGGTCAATACCGCGAGGCCGATCGCGACGGCGCAGGCAAGCAAGCCAAGCCCTTCGACGATCTCGTGGCTGACACGCCGCGCGCGATCAGGTCGCCCCTTCATGGATGTTGCCAGCAACAGGTCTAGCGCCGTCATCCGGTCCTGATAGGCCGCGAACCCTGACTCGTCGCTGGCCCGTTCCGTCGGGTCGTCCATCAGAGCCACGAAAAGGGGAAGCTGGCCCGACTGCGCCAGCGCGGCCATGCGAACCGCCGTTTCCTCGCGTCGCGTGCGGCTATGATAACGGTCCAACAACGGGCGCAGCAGTTCGGCCGACCGCAGGCTGAGGTTCGGAAGGCTCGCCGAGGACAGCTTGGCCTGCAGCCGCGCCAGCAAGCGCACTTCCGACAGCGGATCAGCAGGCTTCATCGCAGCAGCCAAACGGTTGACGTCTGCATCGAGGCGCTCGTCTCGCCGAGCCTCGATGAAGGCGGCGACATCCGCATCCACCAGGCGCTGGCCTGGTTGCAACGGCCGGGCGCAATCCGCCTCGAGCGCCGGCAGCAGGTCCGCCAACCGGATAACCCAGCCGCGCGCAGTGGCGGGCGATGCGCAAGGCGTAAGCGGGTTGAGGCTGTAGGACAGGCGCAGCGGTCCCGTCGGTCCCTTGCCGGCCAACGACCAGCTTCGCATGTCAATCTTGCGCACTTGCGAACCGGCGTCGCCGCTGTCAGCCTCCCGGTGCTCCGCCCAGGCGACAGCGACGCGTGCGACGATAACCTCGGTCAACACGCCGACCTGCTCCGGCGCATTGCGCAGCGCGTGGTCCAGCGCCGGGCCGAGGCCATCCAGCCAAAGGCAGACCGAGCGCCACACCAGCGGCGCGGCCGGATCGAGCGTGGCGATGGCGCGCGTGACGAGCAGCGGGTCAGCCGCGTCGTTGCCAGCGGCGGCCTCCGCATCCCGCAACTGCACGATTGCGTCGATCTGCCCGGCGGTCACGCTGTCGCCGAGACCGCGGCGGAGCCACTGCCCTACCACGCCGGCTCGCAGCTGGGCGACGCCGTCGGCGGGCTCGGCTTGCATGACGTGGGCCAATGTGCGCGCCGTCCACGCCTGGCGCATGCCCAGCGTGAGCGGACGCTGGGCGCGGCGGACCGGTCGACCGGCAATGCGACGAGCCCGGGCGGCCGCGGGGTTGGCCAGCAAAGCAGGGGACGGCCGATGCTCCGCGTCGTCCGCCAGCATGCCGCGCACTAGATCCGCTATTCCCGTGGGAAGGCGATGCGTCCCTACGATCGCGGCATAGCTGCCAACGTCCAACTTACGCCGCAACAGCTCGTCCTCCGGAACGCCTGCAACAGGATCGACCCCGAGCGCCAGCATGACCATCAGGGCGCCCAGCGCGTAGACGTCGTCCGCGATGGACCCGTCGCCGCGGCCGGTCGGCATGCAGGCGGCGCTGGACGGCGGCTCCATCCAGGCCGGCTGGTGGCAGGCGGGCGGCGCGGCCCAGGCGCAACCAAGTGCGACTGGCGTCCGCGGGCCGGCTTGGAACATGTTGTCCGGACGGATCGCGCGGTGCGTCAGGTTGCGCGCATGGAGAAGTGCAAGCGCCTGGACGGCGGGTTGGAGAAGATGCTCCAGCAACTCCGCCTCGCCCCAGGGGCGCAAAGCTGCCGCCAGGGAGGGGCCGGGCGGGACCGGGCAGATGATGAAATAGCCGGTATCCCCGGACGGTGTGCGCACCCTGCCGTGCGCGACGGGGACCAGCATGGCCGGGCTGATGATCGCCGCGAGTGCGGCGAGCGGGCGGGGACGGGCAGGCCAGCCTCGGGCAACGGCCACCGCCATGTGCCCGGGTTGCCCGCCTCGAGTCGCCGCATAGGCGGTCATAGGCGGCGCCACTTCTGTAAGCGGCTGAGAAAAGTCGACGCCGTAAAGGCCACCGACCAGCTCAGCCGCGTCACTTCCGGTGTCCGGCGCCGGCAGAAGTGCCATTCTGGCGTCCCACGGTTACCCGCCCAGTTTACCGGCCAAGGGTTAACCGAGTGTTGCCGCGCTTAGCCCTCGAAGGGATCCCGCATCAGGATCGTGTCGTCGCGCTCCGGGCTGGTGGACAGCAGCGTCACCGGCGCCTCCACCAGTTCCTCGATACGGCGGACATACTTGATCGCCTGCGCCGGCAGTTCGCCCCACGACCGCGCGCCCCGCGTCGAGTCGGTCCAGCCCTCGATCCGCTCGTAGACTGGGCGAGCCATCGCCTGCGCAGCCGGCGCGGCTGGCAGGTAGGGCACGGTCCGGCCGCCAATCTCGTAGCCGGTGCAGACCAGCAGCTCGGGCATGCCGTCGAGCACGTCCAGCTTGGTCAACGCCAGCCCGCTGATGCCGCCGACCTTGATGGCCTGGCGCACCATCGCCGCGTCGAACCAGCCGCAGCGCCGCGGCCGCCCCGTGACGACGCCGAACTCCCGCCCTCGCTCCCCCAGCATGCGGCCGGTCTCGTCCAGCAGCTCGGTCGGGAACGGGCCGCTGCCGACCCGGGTGCAATACGCCTTGGCGATGCCCAGCACGAACCCGACCGCGCCCGGCGGCATGCCCGACCCGCCGGCGGCGGAGGCAGCGACGGTGTTGCTGCTCGTCACGAACGGGTAGGTGCCGTGGTCCACGTCCAGCATGACGGCCTGCGCCCCCTCGAACAGGATGCGCTGGCCCGCCCGGCGCGCCTCGTGGAGCCGCTGCCAGACCGGCTCCACGAACGGCAGGATGCGCGGCGCCAGCGCGAGCAGGTCGTCCAGCAGCGCCTGCTTCTCGAACGTCTCGGCGCCCAGCCCGCGCAACAGCGTGTTATGGTGCAGCAGCAGCTCGTCCAGCTTGTCCGACAGCGTCTCCGGCTCCGCCAAGTCGCACATGCGGATGGCGCGGCGGGCGACCTTGTCCTCGTAGGCCGGCCCGATGCCGCGACCGGTGGTGCCGATCTTGCGGTCGCCGCGCGCCGCCTCCCGCGCCCGGTCGAGCGCAGCGTGCAGCGGCAGGATCAACGGGGCGTTGTCGGCCACCCGCAGGTTCGCCGGCGAGACGTCCAGCCCCTGCGCGCGCACGCGGTCTATCTCGGCCAGCAGCGCCACCGGGTCCACCACGACGCCATTGCCGATCACGCCCATCTTGCCGCGCACCACGCCCGACGGCAGCAGGCTGAGCTTGTAGGTCTCGTTGCCCACCATCAGCGTGTGCCCGGCGTTATGGCCGCCCTGGAACCGCACCACGATATCGGCGCGGCTGGCCAGCCAGTCCACCACCTTGCCCTTGCCCTCGTCTCCCCACTGGGCGCCGATCACCGTCACGTTCGCCATGGAGGCCTCAGTTCAAAGTGCGACGGCGCATGCGTCGCGCAGGATGTGGGTGCAGCGGAGGCGGCGGGCCTCCCCCGGCGGATCGTCGACCGGGTCGAGCGCGGCGACGGTGGCGTAGCCCTCCAGGCGCAGGCGGGCGGCGGCCTGGTGGTCGTGGCCGACCGGCACGAACAGGCGTGGGCGCGGCGCCGGCGGGGCGCAGGCGCGCAGCACGGCGTCTGGGTACAACGTGAGCCCGGTTGCCGGCTCGTCCTCGCCGGCCAGGTAACGGCCGCCGCGGGCCAGCGTCTCGTGATGGCCGGGAGCGTAGACCGCCAGGCAGACGCCGGTGTGGTATGGCAGATCGCGGAATTCCGCCGGGTCGATGGTCAGCTTCAGGCCGGGGGCGCGGGACTGGATGGCGCGCACGGTGTCGATCAGCCGGCGGCAAAGCTCGGCCGAACGCGGCGGCAGCGTCAACGCCTCGAGCCGGGGGACCGCGGTTTCGGCAAGCCCGGCGATAAGCAGCAGCGTGCTCAGCGTGTCGGCGAGGCGGCCGCCATGCTGCACGACGGACGCGACGTCCTTGCGGTCCAGGGCGCGCAGCAGCAGCTGGCGGGCCGGGCCGGTGAACCCGGCCTCCTCCAGCAGGGTCGGCGCGAGGCGGGGCAGCGTCAGGTCGAAACTGATGCGCGTGAGGCCCAGCGCGGCCAACGCCTCGGCGCCGACCAGCACCATCTCGGCGTCGGCGGCCAGGCTGTCGCAGCCGATCAGCTCGATGCCGGCCTGGGCGACCTGGCGGTCCGGCGCGATCTGGCTGCCGCGCACGCGCAGGCAGTGGCCGGCATAGGCCAGGCGCAGCGGCCGCGGCGCGCCGGACAGGCGGGTGGCGGCGATGCGGGCGACCTGCGGCGTGATATCCGCGCGCAGGCCCATCATGCGGTGCGAATCCGGGTCCATCAGGCGGAACACCTGGTCCGCCATGGCGGCGCCCGAGCCGGTCAGCAGCCCGTCCTCGAACTCCATCATGGGCGGCTTGATGCGCTCGTAGCCGTGCGAGGCGAACACCGCCATCACCGCCTCGACCGCCGCGGCCTCCGTCTCCGCCTCGGGCGGCAGCATGTCGCGCAGCCCGGCGGGCAGCAGGGCCGGGTTGGCGGGCAGCTCGGTCAGGGAATCTGGCATGACGCGCCGCTATACCATCGCGGGGACAGCGACAGAAGCGTGCGCCCAGTCCAGCCAGGGCAGCAGGGCGGCAATGTCGGCCGTCTCGACCGTGGCGCCGCCCCAGATGCGCAGGCCGGGCGGCGCGTCGCGATAGGCGGCGATGTCGAACGCCACGCCTTCCGCGTCCAGCAAGCGGGCGATCGCCGCCCCCTTGTCGGCGCGCAGGCAGATCGAGGTGGGCGAACGGTGCGCCGGGTCCGCCGCCAGGAACGAGGCCCAGGGCGTGCGCGCCACCCAGGCGGCGACCGCGGCGAGGTTGGCTTCCGACTGGGCTTTCAACGCCGGCAGGCCGCCCTGGCGCTCGGCCCAGCGCAATCCGTCCAGCGCGTCCGCCACGCACAGCATGGACGGCGTATTGATGGTGTCGCCCTGGAACAGGCCCGGCGTGATGCGGAATATCTTCGGCATCGGCCAGGCCGGCGTTTGCGTCGCCAGCCGAGCCATCGCGCGCGGCGATATGGCGAGCATGCCGTGCGCCGCCTCGCCGCCGAGCGCCTTCTGCCACGACCAGGTCACCACATCCAGCCGGTCCCACGGCAGCTCCATCGCGAACGCGGCGGAGGTGGCGTCGCAGATCACCAGTCCCTCGCCCCGACGCAGCCAGTCGCCGTCCAGCAGCCGGACGCCGGAGGTGGTGCCGTTCCAGGCGAGCACCAAGTCATGCGCCGGGTCGAGGGCGGACAGGTCGGGCACGGCGCCGTACTCGGCGCGCAGGGTGCGCAGGTGCGGCAGCTTCAGTTGGTCCGCGGCGTCGGCGGCCCACTGAGCGGAGAAGCTCTCGAACGCCATCACGTCCACCGGTCGGGGGCCGAGCAGCGACCACATCGCCATCTCCACCGCGCCCGTGTCCGATGCGGGGACGATGCCGACCAGCCAGCCTGCCGGGATGCCGAGCAGGGCGGCGGACCGGGTCGCGACCTCGACGAGCTGCGCCTTGGCGGCGGGTGCGCGGTGGCTGCGGCCGAGCAGGCCCGCGTCGAGCGCGGCGGCGCTCCAGCCCGGGCGCTTGGCGCAGGGGCCGGAGGAGAAGCACGGGTTGGCGGGCCGGATTTCGGGGCGGGGCATCACGGGTCCGGTATAGGGCGGCTGGCGGGCGTAGGCCACGACCTACTCGCTCAACCGCCGCAGCACGGCGGCGGGGTCGTTGAGGAAGGCGCGGGTGACCCGGACGTGCTCCAAATTGTCCCAATCCGCCGGCGCGACAACGCCGTCGTCGACACGCAGAATCGACGCGCCCGGCAACGCCAGCAGGATCGGCGAGTGGGTGGCGATGACGAACTGGCTGCCCTTCGCCACCATGTCCTGGATGATCAGGATCAGCGCCAGCACACGGCTGGGCGACAGCGGCGTCTCCGGCTCGTCCAGGAAGTACAGGCCGTCCGGCTTCAGCCGGGCTTCGAGCAGATGCAGGAACGTCTCGCCATGGGACCGGGCGTCCGGGTTCTCGCCGTAGGTCCGCTCCAGCAGCCTGGCTTCGCGGCGGTTCACCCCGGCGGCGCGGTCCCGGCCTACGCCCGGCGGCATCGCCCGCTCCAGATCGGTCGCCGCCTGACGTAGCCCGGCAATATCGCCGGTCACGCGGTTGGTGAAGCCGAACACGTCCTCCGCCCGCAGGAATAGGCGCGTGTACGCCTTCGCGTTGCGGCTGAACACGAACCCCTCGAGGAAACGGTGGGCGCTGGCCAGCGTGGGGTCGGTCCCCAGGTGGTGGCTGCCGATCGCGGTCGCCTCGGCCCCGAACGCCATGCCTTCCAACAAGGTCGACTTGCCGCTGCCGTTCTCGCCCACCAGGAACGTCACCGCAGCGGTCAGTCGCAGGTCGCGCAACCCGGCGATCAGCCTCACGGTCCAGGGGAAGCCCTCGCCGACATGACCCGGTCTGCGGGTGATGCGGTCCAGGAACATCAGCCGGGGACCAAGTGCCCTAACGGTCCATGCCCGGCGCCGATGCCGGGCGCAGCCGCGATCGCCGCCTGCACGTAGTCGCGCGCGCGATTCACCGCGTCCGGCAGCGCCATCCCCGCCGCGAGCCCGACCGCGATGGCGGTGGCCAGCGTGCAGCCGGTGCCGTGGGTGTGCCGGGTGGCCAGCCGGGGGCGCTCAAACACCACGACGCCGTCGGCCGTGGCGAGCAGGTCGGTGACCACGGCGCCCTCGCCATGACCGCCCTTCAGCAGCACGGCCGGCGCGCCGAGCGCCAGCAGCAGGGTGGCGGCGCGAGCCATCCCGTCCCTGCCCTGCACCGGGACGCCGCATAGCGCCTCCGCCTCCGGGATGTTGGGCGTGATCAGCGTGGCGAGCGGCAACAGCGCACGCTTCAGCGCCTCCACGGCGGAAGGTTCGAGCAAGGTGGCGCCGCCCTTGGCGACCATCACCGGGTCCACCACCAGCGGCAGCCCGCACTCCGCGAGCGACGCGGCCACCGCCTCGATTGTAACGGTGTCGCCCAGCATGCCCGTCTTCACCGCGTCGGCCCCCGGATCGGCCAGCGCCATGGCGATCTGCTGGCGGATGAACGCGGGCGGGACCGGATGCACCCCGCGCACGCCGTGGGTGTCCTGCGCGGTGAGCGCGGTGATCGCCGTGCTGGCGTAGCCGCCCAGCGCCATAGCGGTCTTGATATCCGCCTGGATGCCGGCGCCCCCGCCCGAATCGGACCCAGCGATCACCAGCACGCGCGGGATCATGCTGCGGCGCGGGCCTGCGTTGCGATGATGGCGGCGCATAGCTCGTCGACCACCTGGGTCACCAGCGCCTCGTCCTCGGCCTCCGCCATGACGCGCACCACCGGCTCGGTCCCGCTCTCCCGCAGCAGCAGCCGCCCCGTCCTGGCCAAGGCCCGCTCCGCCCGCTCGATCGCCGTGCGCACGCCGGGGTCCGCCAACGGGGACCCGCCGGTGAACCGCACGCTGCGCAGGCGTTGCGGCAACGGCTCGAACGGGCGGCAGGTGCGGCTGGCCGGTCCGCCCTGCTCCACCAGGCACGCCAGCACTTGCAAGGCCGCGACCAGGCCGTCGCCGGTGGTCGAGTAGTCGGCCAGGATCATGTGGCCGGACTGCTCGCCGCCGAGGTTCAGCCCGTCGGCCCGCATCCGCTCCATCACGTAGCGGT
>CAXTBW010000114.1:0-13908 GCA_964242925.1 uncultured Acetobacteraceae bacterium | reverse complement strand
CTGTGCGGCACCAGCACCAGTCTCGGCCAGCTGATCGTCTACCGCCTGCTGCAGGGCTTCTTTGGCGGCGGGCTGCAGCCGAACCAGCAATCCATCATCCTCGACACGTTCGAGCCGGCGCAGCGTGGCAAGGCATTCGGCGTGGTGGCCATCGCCACCATCTTCGCGCCGATCATCGGCCCGACGCTGGGCGGTTGGATCACCGACAACTACTCGTGGCGCTGGGTGTTCTTCATCAACATCCCTGTCGGCATCTTCGCCTTCTTCGCCGTCACCGCCCTCGTCGAGGACCCGCCCTGGGTCAAGCGGACGCGGGCCAAGCTGATCGATTTCGACTACATCGGACTGGGCCTGATCGCATTGGGCCTTGGCGCGCTGCAGATCATGCTCGACCGCGGCGAGGACGACGACTGGTTCAGCTCCCCCCTCATCGTGACCTGCGGCGTGCTGGGCGCCACGGGCATCATCGGCGCGATCGGCTGGCTGCTGACGGCCAAGAAGCCGATCGTCAACCTGCGCGTTTTCGCAGACCGGAACTTCGCCGTCGGCTCCGTGATGATCTTCGCCATCGGCGCCATCCTGTACTCCGGCGCCGTGCTCATCCCGCAACTGGCGCAGCAGCGGCTCGGCTACACCGCAACCCTCGCCGGCATGGTGCTGTCGCCCGGGGGTCTGCTCATCCTGGTGCTGATCCCGATCGTCGGCCGGATCCTGCCCTACGTGCAGACGCGCTACATCATCGGGTTCGGCTTCTTCACGTTAGGTGGGGCCTACGTGTACGCACACGGCATCACGCCGGACGCCACCTTCGGCACGCTCGCGTTGATGCGCGTGACGCAGACGCTCGGGCTGGCGTTCCTGTTCGTGCCCACCAGCACGATCAGCTACGCGACCATGCCGCGGCGGCTGAACGGCGATGCCAGTTCGCTGTACGTCATGCTGCGCAACGTGGCCGGGTCGATCGGCATATCGCTGGCCACGGCGGGGATCACGCAACGCACGCAGGTCCGCCAATCGTATCTCTCCGAGAACCTCAACCCGTTCAACCCGGCCTTCAACGACTACATCGCCAGCACGTCCCACGCCCTGCTCGGCATGGGACGCGCCGCGGCGGACGTGAACGCGCAGGCGATGGGCCGCGCCTTCCAGATGTTGCAGCAGCAGGCCGCGGTGCTCGCCTATCGCGACGTGTTCGCCTATTGCGCCATTGCGGCGTTCTGCATCGTCCCCATCACGTTCCTGTTCGAGCCGCGCACCAGCCGCGGGGGCCGTGCGGGCGGAGGTCACTGACGGCATGAGCGGCGCGCAAGAGTGGAAACCCAAGGCGAACCCCTGGCTCATCGCGCTGGTGGTGACCTTGGCGGCGTTCATGGAGATCCTGGACACCACCATCGTCAACGTCGCGCTGCCGCACATCGCCGGCGCGCTGTCGTCTTCGAACGACGAGGCGACCTGGACGCTCACCTCCTACCTGGTGGCCAACGGCATCGTGCTGCCGATCTCCGGCTTCTTCGGCAACCGGCTGGGCCGCAAGCGCTACTTCCTGATCTGCATCGGCATGTTCGGCGTGTTCTCGTTCCTGTGCGGCATCGCCAGCAGCTTGCCCCAATTGATCATGTTCCGCTTGGCGCAGGGCTTCTTCGGCGGCGGGCTGCAGCCGAACCAGCAGGCGATCATCCTGGACACCTTCCCGCCCGAGAAGCGCGGCATGGCGTTCTCCATCACCGCGGTCGCCACCATCGTGGCGCCCGTGCTGGGCCCGGTGCTGGGCGGGTGGATCACCGACAACTACACGTGGCGGTGGATCTTCTTCATCAACATCCCCGTCGCGACATTCACCTTCTTCGCCGTCAGCGCCATGGTGGAGGACCCGCCCTGGGTCGCCAACCAGCCGAAGCGGAGCATCGACACGATCGGCCTCGGTCTGATCGCGCTCGGCCTCGGGTGCCTGCAGGTCGTCATGGACCGCGGCGAGGACGACGACTGGTTCGGCTCCAACTTCATCGTCGGGATGGCGATCGCCGCGGCGGTCGGCATCTTCGGCGCCATAGGCTGGCTGCTGACCAACAAGAAGCCCATCGTGAGCCTTCGGGTGATGGCGGACCGCAACTTCGCGCTCGGGTGCTTCTGCACATTCATGCTGTTCGCGATCGTCTACTCGTCGGCCGTGCTGATCCCGCAGCTGTCGCAGGAGGTGCTGAACTACAACTCCACCCTGGCCGGCCTGGTGCTGTCGCCGGGCGCGGTGCTGGTGTGCTTCACCATCCCCGTCGTGCAGCGCGTGATGCTGATCGTGCCGGCGAAATACATCGTGGCGGCCGGGTTCACGGTCATCGGGTCGGGGCTGCTGTACTCCACCGGGCTGGTCCCGGACATCGACTACGACACGCTGGCCAAGATGCGCACCGCGCAGTCCTTCGGCATCGCGTTGCTGTTCGTGCCGATCAGCACGCTGGCCTACATCACCTTGCCCAAGGAGCTGAACGGCGACGCCGCCGCGCTCTATACGATGTTCCGCAACGTGTCCGGATCGATCGGCATCAGCCTGTCCACCGCGATGGTGACGGAGCGAACCCAGGTCCGCACCGCGCACCTCTCCATCCACCTCAACCCGTTCAACCAGGCGTATACGCAGACGATTGCGCGCTACCAGCAGACGCTGATCGGCATGGGGCACGCTGCGGCGACCACGTTGGACACGGCGACAGGGCAGATGTACCAGCAGCTGCGCACCCAGGCGCAGGTGATGGCCTACTCGGACGTGTTCTACTTCTGCTCCATCGCCGCGTTCTGCGTCGTGCCGTTCGCGTTCTTCTTCTCCGGCGTGAAGGCGAAAGGCGGCGGCGGCGGCCACTGAGCGTCGCCTCGTCGAATTAGGCTAGACCCAACCCGTTACCGTCATGCCCGGGCTTGACCCGGGCGCCCACGCGCCGGAGAAACAGCCGTGGGCAGCAATGATGCCAACGCGGCAGATACGTCGGAGATGGGGCGCCGCGAGTGCCCGGGTCAAGCCCGGGCATGACGGCTCGGGGAACGTGAAGCGACGCGACTACCCAGCGGCGAGCGCCCAGCGCAGCAGCCGCGCCGCGTTCGGCGCCTGTCGCAGCCCGCGCAGGTACGCGATGCTCACCGAACAACTGCGCGCCGGGTCGTCGAAGCCGTGCTCGCGCGACCCGGCGTCCACCAGGGCTCGCGCGCCAAACGCCTCCGCAATAGCGCGCCGCACCGCAAGGTCGGCGGCGGACAGGCTGCCATCATCCTGCGGCGTCGGCGCGGGGTAGGCGTTCGCGTCGGTCAGCACCATAATCTGCGCCGCCGCGAGCCGCGCGTGCAGCGCCGGGTCGATCAGGGACGCCGCCTGATCCTGGTCCTCCAGCCCGACTTGCCAGCGCATGCAGGCTGCCGGGTCCCGCGCCCGCAAATCCGTCAGCACCGCCAACATCGCGTCCACCAAGCCGAGCGCCGCCTGGTCGGAGCTGCGGGACAGCCAACGGTCCGCCACCAGCCCGGCGCGCTGTTCCGCAATCGCGGCCGAACGCGCCGGCGCCATGCCGTCCCGCACCCGCCGCGCCTGGCCCCACAGCAAGGCGCCGCCCGTCAGTTTCTCGATCGTTGCCACCGCCTGCGTGACGGGGCCGCCGCGACCGGGCGCCGTCAGCGCCGCACCCGTCGCATGGTGCACGTAGCCGGCCGCCATCAGCTCGTCGATCGGCGCCAGGTAAGGCTCCGGGTTCGGCGCATGCAGCGCCCGTTCCGCGAAGCTGAGCGAGGCGCCGCCCCGCACGAACCAGCGCCGCTCGATCTGCAGCACGACCGTGGCGCTGAACGACGCCATCACCGGCCCGGTGCCGAGATGGAACGCGAAATGCGCATCCGGCGCTGCCGTCCGGACCGCGCCCGCGACGTACGCGATGGTGCACGCAGACGCGCAACTGCGGCTGACCGTGGTGTCCAGATGATGCGCGCGGATCACCTCCGCCACGCCCTCCGCCGCCAATGGCCGGCCACCCGGGCTGTCGAACGCCACCAGGCGAGCCAACGGCGCCGCCGCCACCGCTTGCTCCATCGCGGCGGTGGCGCCGATGTCGAACCCGCCGCTGAACTGGATCGCCTCCGCGCTGCCCGGCGCCGTGATGGCCATCCCGGCGATGCCGTCCGGTCGCGGCCCGCGATGCGAGCCGGGCCGGGCGAGATAGCTGATCGTCATCGGCGGAATGCCCGGCCCTAGCGAGGGCAGCGGCGCCGCGAGCCAGGCCCACGCCGCCGCAAGCAGGATCAAATCGCGGGCGGCTCCAGGCCCAAAGCCTTCGCCGTCTCCTTGATCGCAGCCCAGGTGTCCACCTGCAGCGGGATGCCATCGCGCTGCCGGGCCGCGCGGGTCCGCGACTCCGGCTCGCCTGGGACCAGCACCTCGCCGCCGGGCGTGGCCGGGCGGGACGCCTTCACGTAGAGCGCGTACTCGCGGGCGGTCTGGGCGAAGTGCTGCGCGCCGAAATGGCCCGGGTCGAGATAGATCGACAGCATGCAGTTGGCGATGCGCCCGCGCTTGCCGCCCGGGATCGGCCCCGATGTCGCGCCGCCGCTGAGGCAGCCGGCCAGGATCTCGCACATGAACGCGATGCCCGAGCCCTTGTGGTCGCCGAACGCCCGCAACGCGCCGGGGCCCTGCGAGGAGTCCCGCACCGACGTTCCGGCCAGCGGCCCGTAAAGCAGTTCCGGGTCGGTCGACAGCGTGCCGTCCGGCGCGATCAACGCGCCCGCGGGCACCGGCTTGCCGCCGTTGGACGCCACCAGCACCTTGCCCTCCGCCACGGTGGAGGTCGCGAAATCCAGCAGCAGCGGGTCGCCCTCCGGCTGCGGCGCGCCGATGCACATCGGGTTGGTGGAGAACCGCCGGTCCACGCCGCCGAACGGCGCCACCAGCTCGCCCATCGACACGTTGACGAAATGGATCGAAACCAGCCCGGCCCGCGCGGCCCGCTCCGCCCAGTCGCCGATGCGGCCGATATGGCCGGAGTTGCGCAGCGCAATCACCGCCATCCCGGTGGCCTTCGCCTTGGCGATGCCGAAATCGACCGCCAGCGGCCCGATCGTCTGGCCAAACCCGTAGCCGCCGTCGATCACGGCGTGGCTGGCGCCTTCGGTCACGATCTCCAGCGTGCCGCCCGCCACGACCGAACCCTGCTGCAGCCAGAATACGTAGCGCGGCACCCGGATCACGCCGTGGCTATCATGCCCGGCCAGGTTGGCGCCGATCAGGTGGTGGGCGATCCGCGCGCCCTCCTCCTCGCTGGTCCCCGCCTTGGCGAAGATGCTGGCGATGAACGAGTGGAGGGTCGCGACGGGAACGGTGGTGGTCGGCAGGTCGGCCATGATGCGGCTCTATTCCTTGTGCACGGATTGGGCGAACGGCCGCCAGAACTGGTTGTCGGTCGGCAAGATCGTCATATCTGCGACCGTCGCCCGGCCTGGCAAGAACGCGGCGAACACCGCGGCCGCCGCCACGTCCTCCGCCTGCAGCATCAGCGCGCGGTCGGCGGCCGAAGGCGGCACGGGGCGCTTGTCCAGGATGTCGGTCGCGACCTCCCCGGGACTGATGCAGATGGAGCGGATGCCCCCGGCGCCTTCCTCCGCGTTGATGTGGGCGCTCATCATGTGCACCCCCGCCTTGGACGCGCCGTACGCCGAGCCGGACGCCGGGAACAGCGCCACGCCCGACACCGACGCGATATGGATCAGCGTGCCGGAGCGTTTCGCCCGCATCCCCGGCAGCACCGCCAGCGAGCACATGAATGGCGCCGCCAGGTTCACCCCCAGCACGGTCGCGACGCCCTCGACCGTCAGTTCATGCCAGTAGCGCTGCCTGGTGTTGCCGCCGGCGTTGTTCACCAGCACCTCGACCGGCCCGAGCGCCGCCACCACCGCCTCGTGCGCTCGGGTGACCTCGGCGGCCACCGTGAGGTCCGCCGCGTGGACGAACGCAGCGGGGCCCACCAGCGCGGCCGTCTCCTCCAGCGCGTCCATCCGGCGGCCGGTCAGCGCAACGCGGGCGCCCATCTTGGCGAACGCGATGGCGGTCGCGCGCCCGATGCCGCTGCCCGCGCCGGTAACCCACACCACCCCGACCATGACCCATCCCCCGCTTGCCGGGCGATCATCGCGCCGATTTGGCGCAGTGGGTAGCCGCTTATGCCTGCCGCCGCATCAACACCGTCATCGCGAGGAGCGCTCGCGACGAAGCAATCCAGCGGGCAGCACCATGCGCGCCGTCCTGGATCGCCCCGCCGCCAAGCGCGGCTCGCGATGACGGCTCATTTTGGCACTCGATATCAGGCGTTGCCGTCTCGGGTCATCCGGCAAAGCCCTCAGCCGACAGGGAGACGCGCGGCAGCGTTCTAGCCCAGCGGCGCCAGCGGGAACGCGCCGGCCTGCTCGATCGACCAGGCGGCGCGCAGGACCAGGTCGTCGCGGTAGAGCGGGCCGGCCAGTTGCACCGAGCGCGGCATGCCGTCGGCGCCGGCCGCCATCGGCACGGTGACGGCCGGCTGACGCGACAGGTTGTAGAGGAAGGTCCACGGCGCCCACTGCGTCCACAGCGCGGCGACCGGGTCGACGGTGGGGGCATCGACGGGCGAGGCGCCGGCGGGCACGGTCGGGCTCAGCACCAGGTCGAAGTCGGCGTGCAACTGCGCCATTGCGTGGGCGGCCTGGACGCGGAGCGCCTCGGCGGCGATGAAGTCGGTGGCCAGCATCCCGCCCTCGGCCGCCGCGACCTCCAGCAGGCCCGGATCGAGCTTGGCGCGGTCCGCCTCGGGCGTGGTGGCGACCAGGCGGGCCAGCGCCACCCCCCATACGCGGCCGAACACGGCGCGGACGTCCGGCAGCGCGGGCGCGGCGTCCTCCACCGTGGCGCCGGCCTCGGCGAGCAGCCCGGCGGCCAGCTCCACCGCTTCGATGGCGTCCCCATCCACCGGGGCGTCGAACCCCGGGCGGCGCAGGACGCCGACGCGCAGGCCCGTCACGCCCTGCGACAGGCCGGCGGACCAATCGCGGGCGTCGTCGGGCAGGCAGAACGGGTCGCGCCGGTCATGACGGGCCAGCACCGTCAGCATCAGCGCGCAGTCGGCCACGGTGCGCGTCATCGGCCCGGCGCAAGCGACGTTGGCGAACGCGCCGAGCGGCCATTGCGGGACGCGCCCGAACGTCGGCTTCAGCCCGACCAGCCCGCACCAGGCCGCGGGGATACGTACGGAGCCCCCCGCGTCGGTGCCGACATGCAGCGGGCCGAAGCAAGCCGCCCCTGCTGCCCCCGCGCCGCTCGAGGAGCCGCCGGTGGTGCGCGAGACGTCCCACGGGTTGCGTGTGATGCCGTGCAGCGGGCAGTCGCCGGGCGTCTTCCAGCCGTACTCGGTGGTGGTGGTCTTGCCGACGATCACCGCGCCGGCGTTCTTCAGCGCGAGCACGGCGGGGGCGTCGTCCGTTACGGGCGCGGCGGACGTGATCCGGCTGCCGCGGCGGGTTGGGAAGCCGGCCAGGTCCAGCAGGTCCTTAACCGTGCACGGCACACCGTCCAGCGGGCCCAGCGGGCGGCCGGCGCGCCAACGGGCGGCGCTCTGCCCGGCGGCCTCCAGCGCGCGTGGATTGAGCACGGCGAACGCGTTGATGCGCGGATTGAAGCGGGCGATCCGCTCGCTCACGGCCTGCAGCGCCTCGACCGGGCTGAGCGCGCCGCGGCGGAAGTGCGCCAGCAGCACGGTCGCCGGCATCAGCGCCGGGTCGGTCAGTTGGTGCACGCGGTCGGGATGTCGGGCCCGGCCCCGGTCGCCTCGATACCCGGGGCCGGCCGGAAGCCGTGCGCCTGGCAGGCGGACACGCAGACGCGCGAGGCCGACACCAGGAAGGCGCCGGAGTCGGCCCGCGGGTCGGGCGACTGACAGGCGACGGTGGCGCCGGTGCGCGGGTTGATCATCACCAGCTTCGGCTGGGTCGCGCACCCGGCCAGCGCCAGCGCCAGGAGAAGAAACCGCCTCACTGCGCCACCGCGGCGGACCACGGCGACATGACGTCGCTGATCCCCGTCCGCTCGCCGTCTCGGAACCGGATCAGGTTCGGGCAGGCGAAGTTGATCGGCATCACGCCGTGCTCGACCACCTCGACCGGCCCGCCGGCGCGCAGCGCGCCCAGCGTGGCGGCGGGCAGGCGAGCGTCGGCGTTGACCCAGCCCGGGTCGGACACGTCGATGCGCGGATGGTGGGCGGCGGCCACCGGGTCCATGCCGAAATCCAGCGTGAAGGCGAGCATTTGCGCAACGGCGGCCATGATCCGCCGCCCGCCCGAAGCGCCGGCGGCGAGCACGGGGGCGCCGTGCTCGCTGACGATCACCGGGCACATGTTGGTCAGCGGTCGCTTGCCGGGCGCGGCGGAGTTCGGCTTGCCCGGTTGCGGGTCGAACCACATGACGCCGTTGTTCATCAGCACGCCGGAGCCCGGCAGCACCACGCGGCTGCCCATAGACGACAGCAGCGTGGTGGTCATCGCCACCGTCGTGCCGGCCTCGTCGCAGACCGTCAGGTGCGTGGTGCAGGTCTCGCCCACCTTCACTTCCCCAAGCCCCTCGAGGCGGTCGGCGTAGGCCGTGCGCATCGCCTGCGCCAGGGCGGCGAACCAGGCCGCGTCGGGCGCGGGGCCGCGCGGAACCTCCCGCATCGCCTCCAGGACCGCGGTGAGGGTCGGGCCGGCGGTCAGCCCGCCCGCGAGCTGGATGGTGGCGCCGCCCCACTCCACCGTGGCGGCGGGCAGGATGCGGGCCTCGCAGCGGCGCAGGTCCTCGCGCGTCAGCAGGCTGCCGACGCCGGCGAAGTCGGCGGCCAGGGTGGCGGCGACGTCGCCCTCGTAGAAATCCCGCAGCCCGGCATGCGCCAGGTGCTCGAGCGTGGCCGGCAGCTGTCCGAGCTGGAAGAAGCCGGGCGCGCCCTGATACGGCGACACGGGAGGCAGGCCGCCGGGCAGGTAGATGCGCGCGCTCTCGGGGTAGCGTCGCAGCACGGCGGCGGAGCTGGCGACCTTGAGCGTGGTGAACCAGTCCTGCGGCAGGCCGCGGCGGCCGAGTGCGATGGCCGGGCCGATCACCTCCGACAGGGGCAGCACGCCCCAGCGCCCGTGCATGTGGGCGTAGCCGGCGACCGCGGACGGGATGGCGAAGGACAGCGGGCCGTGGATGTTGGCGTCATCCTCCACCTCCGGCCAGGCGAACAGGTCCTGCTTCATGCGGCCGGTCAGCTTGAAGGCGTCCGGGCGCAGGCCCGCCGGGGCGACGGGGCCGAAATCGACCACCTCCGCCGCCTGCTGCCCGGCGCGGTGCACCAGGGCGAAGCCGATGCCGCCGAGGCCGGAGTTCCACGGCTCGACGGCGGCCAGGGCCAACGCGGTCGCCACCGCCGCGTCCACCGCGTTGCCGCCCGCATCCAGCACGGAAACGCCCGCGAGCGCCGCGTCGCGCGACTGCGACACCACCATGCCGCGCCGGCCGGTCGCGGCCGGCTTGGCGACCGACCAGTGCTGCGTGACGTGCGGCGCCAAAGCCGGGCTCAACGGCGGTCAAGCAGCAGGGCGGTGAGCGCCATCGACAGCGTGCGGCAGATCGCCACGACGCCGATAAGCCAGATGCCGTCCATGATCAGCACGTGCGCCGAGTAATAGCTGCCATCGTAGTAGACCTGATGCGGCACCCGGCTGCGCACCAGCTGCAGCATGTCGTTGGCCGGGCCTTCAAGCGTCAGCGCATCCAGCCCTTTCGGGATGGTCCACCAGATCGCGCCGGCGAACAGGCAAAGTGGCGCCAGGAACTCGGCCAGGTGCTCGCCGAACACCAAGACGGCGTTGATGACCGACCACACCGTCACCTGCGCCAGCCGGGCGATCGTCGGCAGCAGCACCGGCCGTCGTTCGGCGTCGCTGCGGTCCTCGAGGTCCAGGCGGGTGTAGCTCATAGCGGCCTCCGGCGTGACGCCTTGACGTAGCGGGCCTCGCGGACGAATGCCATACCTTACCAGACTGGCGCTCTACTGGCGCATTTCTTGCTGCTATGTGCGGGTCCACCGTCACGAGGCATGCATGTCGTTTCGCCGTTTTGTCCCGCTTTGCCTCGCCCTCGCCCTGCTGCCACCCGCCGCGCACGCGGCGGACGACACGCTGCGCATCGCGATGACGGCGTCCGACGTGCCGACCACCACGGGCGCGCCGAACAACGGGTTCGAGGGCGTGCGCTTCCTCGGCTTCCCCGAGTTCGAGGGCTTGGTGCTATGGGACCTTTCGCCCACCGGCAAGCCCGCCGTGCTGCGGCCGGGGCTGGCCACCAGCTGGGAGCAGTCGGAGGACAAGCTCACCTGGACGTTCCACCTGCGGCCCAATGTGCTGTTCCACGACGGCGTGAAGCTGGATGCGGATGCGGTGGTGTGGAACCTGGACCGTTTCTTCAAGACCGACAGCCCGCAATTCGAGCCGGCAGGGTCCGGTCTGATGCGCGCCCGCGTGCCGACGATGGGCACGTACCGCAAGGTCGACGACATGACGGTGGCGATCACCACCAAGTTCGCCGCTTCCTACTTCCCCTACCAGGCCGTGTACATCCTGTTCACCTCGCCGCAGTCCTGGGAGAAGGCCGGGCACGATTGGGGCCGCGTCGCCGTGCTGCCCGCCGCCGGCACCGGGCCGTTCCGTATCGAGCAGGTGGTGCCGCGCCAGTCGGTGACCCTGGCGCGGTGGGACAAGTACTGGGACCCCGCGCACATGGCGAAGGTGTCGCACGTGCTGCTGCTGCCGATCCCTGAAGCCAACACCCGCCTGGCGGCGCTGCGCAACGGCCAGGTGGACTGGATTGAGGTGCCCCCGCCGGACGGCATCCCGTCGTTGAAGCAGGCCGGCTACACGGTGACGACCGGGTCGTACCCGCATGTGTGGCCGTGGTTCTACGGGCTGGGCGAGAACAGCCCGCTGAAGGACATCCGGGTGCGGCAAGGTCTGAACTACTGCGTCGACCGCGACGGCCTGGTCAGCCTGCTGAACGGCACGGCGGAGCCCGCGGTTGGCTGGCTGAAACCGTCCGACCCGAATTTCGGCCACCCGCAGAACCACTACGGCTTCGACCCGGCGAGGGGCAAGGCGCTGCTGGCGGAGGCCGGGTTCACCGCCGCCAAGCCACTGAGCTTCAAGGTGATGATCAGCAACAGCGGCAGCGGGCAGATGGTCCCATTGCCGATGAACGAGTTCCTGCAGGAGAACCTGGCCTCCGCGTGCGGCGTGAAGGTCGAGTTCAGCGTGGTGGAGTGGCAGGTGCTGTTGACCGCCAGCCGCCAGGCGCCGGACAGCCCGTCGTTGCAGGGCGCGGTGGCGATCAACCCCAGCTCCCCCTCGTCGGACCCGGGGATATTGGCGCGCTACTTCCTGGCGACGAGCTGGTCGCCCGCCGGCTTCAACTGGGAGCACTGGAAAGACGACCAGTTCGAGGCCGCGATGACCACCCTGGCCGAGGCGACCGACCCGGCGGCGATCGCGACCGCCTACCAGCACGCGCACGAGCGGTTGGTGGACGATCCGCCGTGGCTGTACGTGGTGCACGACCTGAACCCGCGGGCGTTCGACAAGCGGGTGCACGGGTTCGTGCCCGTGCAGAGCTGGTTCCTGGACCTGACCGCGGTGAGCCTGAACTAACCACCCGGCAAAACAACCACCCGTCATCACGAGCCCCGCTTACGACCCGTCATCGCGAGCCGCGCTTGGCGGCGTGGCGATCCAGGACGGCGCATACGGTGCTGGCGGCTGGATCGCTTCGTCGCAAGCGCTCCTCGCGATGACGATGTTGGCGCGGTGAGAGCTTCGGCGGCTCGGCCGCAGTGCCTAGCGCCGGCGCCGCATACCCCTGCGACATCTCGTGTCACCATGCGTTACAGGTGCAACGTTATTTCGCCACGCTCTGCGCCCACAGAGCCGGCATCGCCTGCGGAGACGCACACCATGTTCGCCCAACGATCCACGCGCCGCTGCACCGCGCTGGCGACCGCCTCGGCGCTGGCCCTCGGAGTGGCCGCGCCAGGCTGGGCCGCCCCGCCGCCGATCGTCCCGGTCAGCGTCGTCCCGCCTGGCCGCGTCGGCCGCCTGGCGCGCATCACCGGCACGGTCTCGTTCCACACCGCGGACGCGGACCAGTGGAGCCAGGCGACGCTCAACTTCCCCATCACCAACGGCAACGCGTTCTGGACCGAACCCGGCGCGCGCGCGGACCTGCAGGTCGCCGCCAACCGCATCACCCTGGCGCCCTCCACCGAGCTGGACGTGGTGACCCTGGACGACCATGCGCTGGCCGCCTCGGAGCCGCAGGGCGCGACCTACATCACCTTGCGCGCCGTGCCGGCCGGCGACAGCTATGCGGTGCAGACGCCGCGAGGCACGGTGCAGATCACCGGCGTGGGCCGCTACGAAGTTGTCGCCGGCGATAGCGACCGCCCCACCCTGGTCACCGTCGTGGATGGCGCGGCCCAGGTCACCGGCAACAACCTGTCGCTCCAGGTCGGCCCGCGGCAGACCGCCACCATCACCGGCGCGGATGCCTTGCAGGGCAGCGTCGGCCTGATCGCGCAGGACGCGTTCCTCACCGCAATGCTGGCGGAGGAGCGGCCCGCCGCCCGCGCGGCCACGCCGGTGCCGGGGATCGTGCAGCAGATGACCGGGTGCGAGGACGTCGACGCCCAGGGCGCCTGGCAGCAAACGCCGCAATACGGCAGCGTCTGGTATCCGCCGGTCGATGCCGGGTGGGTGCCGTACCGCAACGGCCGCTGGTCCTACGCGGCGCCGTATGGCTGGACTTGGGTGGACGAGGCGCCTTGGGGGTTCGCGCCGTTCCATTATGGACGGTGGGCCGAAATCGACAATCGCTGGGGCTGGATCCCGGTATCGCCGGGCGGCTACGAGGGCGGCGCGGGCGAGTACGCCGTCCCGGCCTACTCGCCGGCGCTGGTCAGCTTCGTCGACATCGGCGCAGCCGCGGCGATCGGCGGCGCGATCGGCTATGCGGCGGGCCGGTCGGTCGGCTGGCTGCCGCTCGGCCCGAGGGAGCCTTACTACCCGCCCTACAGCCGCGACCTGCGTTATATCCGGCGGCTGAACGCGACGAACGTCCAGAACGTGCAAACCAACATCACCAACGTGACGATCAACAACCGCTCCACGGTGAACAACTTCGTCAACCGCGGCGCGGTGACGGTCGCGCCGGCGGCCGCCATGGTCCAATCGTCGCCGATCGGGCCGGTCGCGCGTGGTTTGCCGCCGGGTCAGGTCGCCGCCGCGGCCGCCTTCCGCGCGCCGGTCTCGCCCACGGCGGCGACCGTGGGGGTGACGCCGGCGGTCGCGCGGCAGTTCAACTTCGTGCCGCCGGCGCGGCCGGCTACGGCAACCGCAGGGCCGGCCATCAATCCCGCACTTTTGCGCGCCGGGCCAGGAGGTCGGCCGTTCGCCGCGCCGCTGCGCCCCGTGGGCGTCACGCCGGAAGCGGCCGTGCCCCGGCCGGGCGAACCGGGCCGGCCACCGGCGCCCGAAGGCGTGCGCCCTGGCGCGGGCGCGCTCGAACTGCGTCCCGCCGAACCCGTGCGGCCGGGTGCGGCAACACCGCTGGTCGTGCGCCCTGTCACGCCGGCGCCCGAGCGCGTGGCCCCAGCACTGCGTCCGCAAGGCGCCGCACCGGGTCTCCAGGGCCGGCCGCCGGCAGCATTCCAGCCGCCGCGAGCGCCGGCGTTCCGGCCGCCGCCCGTGGTGCGTCCAGTGCAGCCGGCCTACCGTCCGCCGCAGCCCGCGTTCCGCCCGCCGGCTTCGGCGCCGCGGCCACCGGCGCCGGCGTTCCGGCCACCGCCGCCAGTC
>CAXTBW010000113.1:0-14047 GCA_964242925.1 uncultured Acetobacteraceae bacterium | reverse complement strand
TGGTCGAGTTCATCGTGCCCAGCGACATCGACACGGTGAAGCGCAATCCGAAGCTGCGTGTGGTGCTGTATGACGGGCTCGGCTACCAGGGCATCACCTACAATGTCGGCAACGGCGCTGGCGCCAACGCCCCAATCGGGCGCAGCGCGCTGGTGCGGCAGGCGTTCGACATGTCGATAGACCGCGATGCGCTGCTGCAGGTGGTCTACAACGGCATGTATCCCGCCACCGCGCAGGCCGTGCCGCCCGAGAGCCCGTTCTTCGACCCGGCGGTGAAGCCCGTCGCGCGCGACGTTGAAAAAGCGAAGGCGCTGCTGAAGCAGGCGGGCGTCACGCCGCCGGTCCCGGTCAGCCTGATCGTGCCGAACAGCCCGGACCAGCGGCAGATGGCGGAGGTGATCCAGTCCATGGCGTCCGAGGCCGGGTTCGACGTGAAGATCACCGCGATGGAGTTCGCGGCCTCGCTGGACAACGCGGAGCACGGGGCGTTCGAGGCCTACATGCTCGCCTGGTCCGGCCGGGTCGATCCGGACGGCAATTTGTATTCCTTCCTGCACGCCACGACCGGGACGCAGAACTACGGCAAGTACGCCAGCCCCGAGATGGACAAGCTGCTCGACGATGCGCGGCTGGAGACGGACACGGCGAAACGCGTCGCGCTGTATGGCCGGATCGCGGTGTTGTCGCAGACCGACCTGCCGATCTCGTACCTCTTCACGACGCGCTACTTCAACGGCGTGTCGGCGAAGGTGAGCGGGTTCAAGCCGGTGGCGGACGGGATGATCCGGCTGCAGGGCATCAGCCTGGCCCCATGATGAACCTGGCCCGATGAACGGCCGGCTGCGCACCCGCCTCCTGCAGCTGATCCCGACGCTGCTGCTGGTCAGCGTGCTGGTGTTCGGCCTGCAGCAGCTGATGCCCGGCGACCCGGCGCTGGTGCTGGCCGGCGAGGAAGGCGGCAACCCGCAGGTGCTGGCGCAAATCCGCGCCGAGTTGCTGTTGGACCGCCCGCTGGTGGTGCAATACGCGCATTGGCTGTGGGGGCTGCTGCACGGCGACCTCGGCTACTCGTGGCGGACGCACCAGACGGTGGCGGCGCTGGTCGCGGCGAAGCTGCCGGTGACGCTGCAGCTCGGCGCGATGGCGTTCGCGTTCGCGTTGTTGATCGGCGTGCCGGCCGGCGTGCTGTCGGCGGTGAAGCGCGGCACGGCGTGGGACCATGTCGCCAACCTGGTCGGCCTGGCCGGCCTGTCGACGCCGAACTTCTGGCTCGGGATCATGCTGATCCTGCTGGTGTCGGTGCAGCTCGGCTGGCTGCCGCCGTCGGGCTACGTCCCGCTGGCCACGGACCCGCTGCAGTCGCTCGCCACCACGGTGATGCCGGCCTTCGTGCTGGGCAACGCCACCGCGGCGGTGCTGATGCGCCACGTGCGCAGCGCCATGCTGACCACGCTGGACCAGGACTACGTGCGCACCGCGCGCGCCAAGGGCCTGACGGAGCGCCGGGTGGTGATCCGCCACGCGCTGCGCAACGCGCTGGTCCCCGTGGTGACGCTGGGCGCGCTTGAGCTGGGCACGCTGTTCTCCGGCGCGGTGCTGACGGAGCAGGTGTTCAGCATCCCCGGCTTCGGAAAGCTGGTGGTGGACGCGGTGTTCACCCGCGACTACCCCGTGGTGCAGGGCGTGGTGATGGTGACGGCGACGCTCTACATCCTGCTGAACCTGGCGGCGGACGTGCTTTACGTGGCGCTCAATCCGCGGCTGCGCGTGGCGTGAAGACTGCGCCGGTGGTGCTGGCGGCGGGTCGATTCGCGCAGCGCCGGGCGGCGGTGTTCGGGCTGCTCGTGATCGTGCTGTTCGTGGCCATCGCTGCCGCAGCGCCCTTGATCGCGCCGTATGACCCGGTCCGCCAATCGTATTCCGTCATCCGCAAGGCGCCGTCCGCGCTGCACTGGTTCGGCACCGACGAGAACGGGCGCGACGAGCTGGCGCGGGTGATGTTCGGCGCCCGCGCGACGCTGCTGGCCGGGCTGGTGTCCGTCACGATCGCGACCGGGGTGGGCGTGCCGCTGGGCCTGCTGGCCGGGTTCGCGGGCGGCTGGGCGGACGCGGTGATCGGCCGGGTGACGGACGCAATGCTGGCCTGCCCGTTCCTGATCCTGGCGATCGCGCTGGCCGCGTTCCTCGGCCCGTCGCTGACCAACGCCATGATCGCGATCGGCATCACCGCCACGCCGATCTTCGTGCGGGTCGCCCGCGCCGCCACCATCGACGCGGCCGCATACGACTACGTCGAGGCCGCCCGCGCGCTCGGCAACCCGCCGTGGCGCGTCGCGGTGCGCCACGTGCTGCCCAACATCCTGCCGCCGGTGCTGGTGCAGGCGACGCTGGCCATCGCGGCGGCCATCATCGCCGAGGCGAGCCTGTCCTTTCTCGGCCTGGGGCAGCAGCCGCCGGAGCCGTCCTGGGGCTCCATGCTGAACGCGGCGCAGCGGTTCCTCACACAGGCGCCGTGGCTGGCGGTGTTCCCGGGCGCGGCGATCTTCCTGACCGTGCTCGCCTTCAACCTGGTCGGCGACGGACTGCGCGACGCGTTGGACCCGAGACGCCGTTGACCGGGGGCGTGGCCCGGTGTGTCATCCGCCAAACGAGATAGGGAGCGCGACATGCAAGCTTGGGCCGTGGTCGAGAACGGGAAAGACCTGCAGCAACTCGAGTGGCCGACGCCGGAGCCGACCGGGAAGCAGGTGCTGCTCGAGGTCACCCATTGCGGCGTCTGCCACTCCGACCTGCACATCTGGGAAGGCTATTACGACATCGGCAGCGGCAAGCGGATGTCGCTGGCGGACCGCGGCGTCGTGCTGCCGCTCGCCATGGGACACGAGATCGTCGGCCGGGTGGTGAAGCTCGGGCCGGAGGCCACCGGCGTCAAAGTCGGCGACCTGCGCATCGTATTCCCTTGGGTCGGCTGCGGCCATTGCGACCGTTGCCTGGCGGAGGAGGACAACATGTGCCTCACCGGCAAGGCGCTCGGCGTGTTTCAGAACGGCGGCTACGCGACGCACGTGCTGGCGATGGAGCCGCGGCACCTGATCGACCCCGGCACGGTCGACCCGGCCGTCGCGGCGACCTACGCGTGCAGCGGTATCACGGTGTATTCAGCGATCAAGAAAGTGATGCCGCTGCCGCCGGACATGCCGATCGTGCTGGTCGGCGCCGGCGGGCTAGGCCTCAACGCCATCGCGGTGCTGAAGGCGATGGGCCACCGCAACATCATCTCGGTCGACGTCAGCGAGGCCAAGCGCGCGGCCGCCACCGCAGCCGGCGCGACCGCGGTGGTGGACGGAACCGGCGAGGGCGTCGCCGAGGCCATCATGGCGGCGGCGGGTGGGCCGGTGCGCGCGGTGATCGACTTGGTGAACGGCACGGCCACAGCACGTTTCGCCATGGCCGCGCTGACCAAGGGCGGCCGGCTGGTTCAGGTCGGGCTGTTCGGCGGCGACATGACGCTGATGCTGCCGGTGATGGCAATGCGCGAGCTGACCGTCGGCGGCAGCTACGTCGGCAACCCGAAGGAACTGCGCGAATTGGTGGCGCTAGCTGCGGCGGGGACGCTGGAGGCGCTGCCGGTCGAGGCAGTGCCGATGGCGCAAGCGAACGCGGCGCTGATGCGGTTGAGGGACGGCAAGGTCACCGGCCGCCTCATTCTGCAGGCGGCGTGATCAGCCTGTGCTGACCCCGGCCTGACGAGCGGTCCCCGGCAACGTCGCAACGGCGTTGGCGGGGACGCCGCTGCCGACGCGCAGCAGCGTCGCTAGGAAGGTGCGGCCCCACAGGGCGGGGGTGGCGCCGTCGATCGCGCGCCAGCACGTCTGCCAGCGGTCCTGCCGCTCCGCGAGGCCCATGCGCAGCGCTTGGTCCAACGCATCGGCCAGTTCGTCCGAGTCGTGCGGGTTCACGATCAGCGCGGCGCCGAGTTGCCGGGCTGCGCCGGCGAAGCGGGACAGCACGAGCACGCCGGGGTCCTGCGGGTCTTGCGCGGCGATGTATTCCTTCGCGACCAGGTTCATGCCGTCGCGCAATGGCGTGACGAACCCGACCCGAGCCTCCCGCATGTAGCCGCCCATGGTGGCGCGGGCGGCAGCGCGAGCGGTGATGCGCAGGGGCGTCCAGTCCGGCTCGCTCCACTCGCTGTTGATCGCGCCACCCTCGCGGTCCAGGCCCTCGCGCAGGGTGCGATAGGC
Organism: uncultured Acetobacteraceae bacterium; assembly: GCA_964242925.1. GTDB lineage: Bacteria > Pseudomonadota > Alphaproteobacteria > Acetobacterales > Acetobacteraceae > LMUY01. Next base: position 9,803 of record CAXTBW010000113.1, on the reverse strand, counting down.
GGCCACGTCCTTGCGGCTCTCGGCCGCCACTTGCAGCATCGTAACCCGGCGGCGCCAGTCCGGCCGGGTCTCGAGCAACCGGCGGAAGCCGGCAAGCCGTTGCAACAGGCCCTTCGTCGGGTCCAGCCGGTCCACGCCCAGCACGAGCTTCTGGCCCTGCAAGCTGCGGCGGAGGCGTTCCGTGGCCGCGCCGCGGCAGGCATTCTCGGCGGTGACGGCGAATTCCCGCGCCTCGATCTCCACCGGAAAGGCGCCCAGGCGCACGCGGCGGCCATCGACGTGCAGCCACCCCCCGGTCAGCCGAGTCGCGCCGGCGAGGCGATGGGCGGCGTCGGCGAAATTCTCCACGTCGTTCTGGGTCTGGAAGCCGATCAGGTCGGCCGACACCAATTCGCGGATCAGCGCGCCTGCCTCGGGCACGCTGGCCAGCATGTCGGCGGACGGAAACGGGATGTGCAGGAAGAAGCCGATCGGCGCGGTCACGCCGCGCGCGCGCAGCATCGCGGGCATCGCCATGAGGTGGTAATCATGGATCCACAGCATGTCGTTCGATCGCAGCATCGGCGCGAGCGACGCGGCCATGCGTTCGTTGACCGCGTGGTAGACCTGGGCGTTGCGGCGGTCGAAGCTCATCAGCTCCGGCATGGAGTGAAGCAACGGCCACAACGTGCTGTTTGAAAACTCATTATAATACCGGTCGTGCTCGGTGGCGGACAGGTCGATGGTGGCGTATTGAACGCCGCCCTCTTGGCAGGACTTCACCCCGTGGTCATCGGAGATCGCGCCGCTCCAGCCAAACCAAAGACCGCCGCGCTGCGCCATGAGGCCGGCCAACGCCACCGCCAAACCTCCGGCCTGGGTGCCGGACCCAGGTGTCGGAACGCGGTTGGAAACGACGACCAGACGATTCATCGAACCTCCAGCAAAGCCACCGGGAATGTGGCCAGAATTTCACCTACTGGTAGGCGTCCCGTCATCTCCCTACCGACCGATTCATCACCTGCCAATACGTCAATAACGTGGCGTGTCGAAATGTTACGCGGGATGTTGAGGAAGGTTGCCGACCAGCTTGCAGGATCAACCAAGGGCAAGGCGCCGGTCGCGGTGAGCGCCGCAGGCAGCCGGGTCACCACCGTCAGGCAGGCGCGCTCCTCGTGCTGGCGGATGAACGCGAGCACGTGGTCCGCCTGCGGCCCCTCGACGCGGACCGGGGTGTAGGAGCCCTGGGTCAGCAATCCGTCCGAGTTGGCCCGGAATCGCAGCGCCCGCGCGATCATCGCCTGCTTGACCCGGCCATCGCGCCAGTGCGGCAGCAGCGCGGCCGGGCTTTCCCCGGCTTCGAGCGAGGCCTCGCGCGCGGCGAAGTCGACCGGGCGGCGATTATCGGGGTCCACCAGGCTGAAATCCCAGTATTCGGTTCCCTGGTAGAGGTCGGGCACCCCGGGCGAGGTGATCCGCAGCAGCGCTTGCGACAGGCCGTTGATGGCGCCCGGGCTGGCGATGCGTTCCACGAAGTCGGCGATCTCCTGCAACAACTGGGAGGCGCGGTCAGGCGCCAGCACCTGGTGCAGGAAGTCGCGGCAGGCCGCCTCGTACGCTTCGTTCGGAACGGCCCAGCCGGTGTGGCGCTTGCCCTCGCGCAACGCCTTCTCCTGCCACGCGGCCAGCCGCTCCCGCAGCGCTTCGACGCCGACCGCATCGCTGGCGGACAAGCCCAGGGGCCACGCGCCGACCAGGCTCTCGTACAGCATCACCTCGTCGCACATGTCGGGCGCGGGGCCGCCGACATCCTTCTTCAGCGGCGCGTTCAGCCGGGTCCAGCGATTAAGCGCCGCCTCCCACTCGCCTGGCAACTCGCTGATCACGGCCAGCCGCGCCCGGGTGTCCTCGCCGCGCTTGTGGTCGTGCGTGGCGGTGGCGAGCAGGGCGCCCGGCATGCGCTTGCGGCGCTCCCGCATCCCGGCGTGGTATGCGGCCGGGGAGATCGCGAATTGCGACGGCTCGGTGCCGACCTCGTTGCGCGAGATCAGCCGTCCGTAGCGGTAGAACGAGGTGTCCTCGACCGACTTGGCCGCAGTGGGCGCCGAGAGCTGCTGAAACTTCACCATCGCGCGCAGCCGTTCCTGGCGGCGGCTGCCCGCCGGAACCTGGCGGATGCCGTCGCCCGACAGCCAGCCGGCCATCATCTCGAGCAGGCCGCGGTCGGTCGCGCGCACGGTGCGGCGGGCGCCGGCCATGGCCCAGTCCATCTCCCGCTTGTCGGTCTCGGAGATGCCGCCGAGCCCGGCGTAGATGCGGTAGACGTGGAAGTGCACGAGGATCTCGACCAGCGTGCGGCGCACGGCGGTCAGCGTGTAGTCGCGCGTCGACAGGTCCCGCCGGGCGATGCGGTGGATCGCCGCGGCGGTGGCGAACAGCTCGCTCGACAGGCTTTCGCGCAGGATCTGGCGGCGCGCCGCCTCCGCCTCGACCTCGAAGGCGGCGGGCCGGCCAGTCAGGCCCGTCCACAGCGCGGTGAGCGGCGCCTCGCCAGCGGGGTCGTGCAGCACGCCCGACACCTCGTTCATGTAGTCGTAGCCGGTCGTGCCGTCCGTCAGCCAGGCGGCGGCCAGCGATTCCTGCGGCGCCAAAATCTTCTCGATCCACAGCCCGGCGCGCTGCGACCGCAGCTCCTCCGGGCGGTGCGCCTGCGCCGCGTCCAACTGGCGGCGCAGCTTGCGGCAGTAGCCGTGCGGGTCCGCCAGGCCATCCACGTGGTCGATGCGCACGGCGTCGATCAAGCCCTCCGCATAAAGGCGCAGGATGGTGCGGTGGGTGTCGTCGAACACCGCCGGCACCTCGGCGCGCACGCCGGCCAGGCCGTTCACGTCGAAGAAGCGGCGCCAGTTGATCTCGTCGGTGGCGGCGCGCCACCACGCCAGGCGGAAGCTCTGCCGCTCCAGCAGGCGGTTCAACTTGTCGCGCCCGGCCTCGGTCGCCGGGTCGTAGGCGCGCAGGCACTCGGCGATGGCCTGAGCGTAGTCGGGCGAGCGCAACGCCTCGCGCGCGACAGCGGCGTCGTTCCGCATCGCTTCGCGGTTGGTGGTGGACAGCTCGCCGAACGCGCGGGCGGGCTCCTCCAGGGGGCCGCCCTCGGTAAGCAGCACGGAAGGGTAGTCGCGCGGGTTGATCGGGAAGCGATGCGTGTAATAGCCGACGAACAGCCGCCCATCCGCCGGGTCGAACTGCAGAGTCAGCTCTTTGTTGGCCAGGCAGTCGCCGTACGGCGAGCCCAGGAACGGCGCCAGCATGCGGCCGCGCAGGGAGGCGTCCGGCGGGTCCCAGTCGATGTCGAAATACTCGGCGTAGGCGCTCGCCCGGCCCCACTCCAGCACGTCCAGCCACCAGGCGTTGTCCGCGCCGCCGACGCCCATGTGATTGGGCACGATGTCGAGCACCAGGCCCATGTCGTGCCGGCGCAACTCGGCGACCAGGCGGCGCAACGCCTCCTCGCCGCCCAGCTCCGGATCCACCTGGTTGTGGTCCACGATGTCGTAGCCGTGGGTGGATCCTGGCCGGGACTTGAGCAGCGGCGAGGCGTACAGGTGGGAGATGCCCAGCTTGGCGTAGTACGGCACCAGCGCCGCCGCCGCGTCCATCGTGAAATCCTTGTGGAACTGCAAGCGGGCGGTCGCGGTGAAAGGCGTCATCGTGGGTTCCTGGCAGCCTCGAGGTCGCGAAGACGGGCGGCGGCGGCCGGGTCGTCCAGCAGGGTGGCGGCGGGGCCGGGCATGCGCCGCCGCCAGTTCGGGTGTTCGTCGAGCGTGCCGGGCAGGTTCGGCTGCTCCAGCAGGCCCAGCACGTCCTCCGCCGGCACGATGGTCAGGTCGCACGCAGCCAGGCCCACGTGGCGGATGGCGGCGTTCACCACCTCGCCGGTCACGTCCGGCGGCGGCGGATCGCTGTGCGCGGCGCCGCTGGCGAGCATGGCGGACCACAGCAAATGGCGGTCGCGGTGGCGTTCGCTGCTCTCGCGCGACACGCCGTCGTCGTCCAGCAAGCCGATGCGGCGCCGCCAACCGGTGTCCTGGCCGCTCCACCAGCCGGCTACGGTCGGCAGGTCGTGCGTGCTCGTCATCGACACGGCGCCGCGGTCCCAGCCGGTCGGCGCGGTGAAGCCCTGGTCCATCGCGCGCTCGAACCACAGCACGCGCATGCCGAGCATGCCGGCGTCGCTGATCTGCGCCTGGAAGCCGTCGGGCAGGGTGCCGAGGTCCTCGCCCAGCACGATCGCCTGGTTGCGCGTGGATTCGAGCCGGACCAGCCGCAGCAGATCGACGACTGGGAAATGCAGATAGACGCCGTCGGCAGGGCTGGCGCCGTCTGGCAGCACCCACAGCCGGGCCAGGCCCATCGCGTGGTCGATCCTTACGCCGCCGGAGTGGCGCATGGCGCTGCGCAGCATGTCGATGAACACGCCGAAGCCGTTCAGCTGCAGACCGCGCGGGGAGAAGGCGGACAGTCCCCAGCCCTGCCCGCGGGTGTTCAGCAGATCGGGCGGCGCGCCGACGGACAGGCCCAGCAGGACCTGGTCCGGGGTGGCCCAGCACTGGCTGCCGCCTGAATCGACCCCGACGGCCAGGTCCGACACCAGCCCGATCGCCATCCCGGACTGTTTGGCCGCAGCCTGCGCGGCGGCCAGGCTGCGGTCCGCAATGAACTGGTGGAAGGCGTGGCGCGACACCTCGCGCGCGTGCTCCGCCGTGAAGCGCGCCACCGCAGCGCTGGAGACGTCCGACAGATCGTTCGGCCATTCGCGCCAGTGCCACGGGCCGCCGTTGCCGAAGATGTGAGCGTGCAGCGCCTCGAACCTGGCGTGGCCCTCGACGGCCGCGCCTTCCTGCGTGCGGAAACGCTGGAACTCCTCCCAGAGCGAGCCGCCGTTCTCGGCCTGGGCGAACATCTCGTCCAGGCGGCCGAGCCGCAACTGGGTGGAGGCGGGGTAGTCGACCAGGTCGAGCGCCTCCAGCCGCGCAGCCTCCTCTGGTGGCAGGTCCAGAGTGGAATGCAGCACGTTCAACGCGGTGCGGCTTGAAGGCGAGTACGGACTGAACCGGTCCTGCGTCGCGGCGAATTGCGCGTGCGCCGGGCTGATGGCGACCGCGGCGGCGCCGTGGGCGGCGGCATTGCGCACGAAATCCTTCAGCGCGCCGTAATCGCCGAGACCGCCATCGCCCGGTCGCCGCAGCGAGTAGATTTGCGCCGCCAGGCCCCATAGCCGAGAAGGCGCCGCATCGCCGACCGTCCAACAGCGGCGCGGCGCTACGGCCAGCGCAACCTCGACGCCGCCTACCCGGAGAGTGTGATAGCCCGGTGTTGGAGGGAGTTGCACGGCGCCATGGCCGCCGACAACGCCGCCATCTTCCAGCGCGATCTCCCAGGCCGCCGGCGGACCCGGCAGATGCAGTTCCCCGCCAGCATCGCCCGTCAGCAGAGGCGGAAGCCGGTCGGGGTGCTCCAGGGAGCCCAGGCTGCTCTCAACCTCCCCCGGGCTGCTCGCGGGCAGCCCGAGCGCCGCCAAGGTCAGCTTAAGCGTTTCGTCGCCCACGTTGCGCCACTGGTTGTGAACGTCCTTCCAGCGCGTCGCCAGGCCGGCCGCTTCCGCCAGCGCGTGCAGGCTCACCGGGGCGGCTCGATCCATGCCACGGCGGATCGCTCCACCATTGTGCCATACATCGCCGCGTCCCATGCGCCGACCGGACACTCGAAGATCGTGTCGCCCTCCGGCAACGGCAGCGACGGCTTCTCGTCGCCGAGGTTGATCGCGATCGACAGCGTCTCCCCGGTTCCCAGCGTCCAGCGCGCGACCAGCGCCGCCTTGCCCAGCAACGTGACTCCGGCGCTGCGGCAACCGGGGATGCCGGGCACGATCCGCTCACGCCGCACCTCCAACAGCTTGCGAACGTAGGTGTCGTCGCCGTTGAAATCCGGCACGGATGCTTCGAACGTCGACGGATGGTTCGGGTCCGGTATCTGCGCGCGCCGCGCCGGGTCCTTGAAGGCGCCGAAGTGTTTGAACTCGGACCGCCGGCCCTCGCGGACCAGTTCCGCCAGCTCCTCGTTGTGGTCGGTGAAGAACTGGAACGGCGTCTGGGTCTCGACCTCCTCGCCCATGAACAGCAGCGGGATGAAGGGCGACAGCAGCAGCAGGAGCATCGCCGAACGCACCTTCTGCGGGTCGGCCAGCGTCGTCAGCCGCTCGCCCATGGCGCGGTTGCCGATCTGGTCGTGGTTCTGCAGGCAGATCACGAACGCGGTGGTCGGCAGCCCGGCGGAGGGCTCGCCGCGGCTCTTGCCGCTGTGCGGCGACACCTCGCCCTGATAGGCGAACCCCTCGGCCATCGACCGCGCGAGCAACGGCAGCGGATCGGCGAAATCCTCGTAGTAACCCTCCGTCTCGCCGGTCATCAGGACGTGCAGCGCGTGATGCACGTCGTCGGTCCACTGCGCGTCGAAGCCGGGCGCGTCCGGACCGGTGCGCAGGTGCCGCGCGGCGTTTCCTTCGTGCTCCATCACCAAGTGCACTTCGCGGCCCGGTTCCACGCCGGCCCGGATCGTGGCGGCCAGATGGTCCAGAAAGCCTGGATCCTGGATGGCGTGCACGGCGTCGAACCGCAGCCCGTCGAACCGGTATTCCTTCAGCCAATAGAGGGCGTTTTGCTCGAAGTAGTTGCGCACCGACTCCCGGCGGAAGTCGATGGCGGCACCCCACGGCGTGTGCAGGTCGTCGCGGAAGAACGTCTTGGCGAAGGCGTGGATGTAGGCGCCGTCCGGACCGAAATGGTTGTAGACGACGTCGAGGAACATTTGGATGCCCAGCCCGTGGGCCGCGTCCACCAGCGCCTTCAGCTGGTCCGGCGTGCCGTACGACGACTGCGGCGCATACGGCAGCACCCCGTCGTAGCCCCAATTGCGCTCACCGGGGAACTGCGCCACGGGCATCAGCTCGACAGCCGTCACCCCCAGCGCCGCCAGCCGGGGCAGCTGCGCGCGGACGCCGTCGAAGCCGCCGAATGCGCCGGTGTGCAGCTCGTAAATCACGGTCTCGTGCCACGGACGGCCGGTCCACTCGGGGTGCTGCCAGGCGTAGCTGGTGGGGTCGACCACCAGGCTTGCATCGTGCACGTCGCCGTCCTGTTGGCGTGACGCCGGATCGGGGAACGCCATGCCATCCGGGGTGCGGAACCGGTACCGGGCGCCCGCCTGCGCCGGCAGCGTGGCGGTGTGCCAGTCGCCGTCGTCGCGCGTCATCGGATGATCGACGCCGTCCAGCTCGACCTCCAGCCGTTCGGCGGATGGCGCCCAGATGCGGAATGTCGCTGAACCGTTCTTCAACGAAGCGCCGAACGGGAAGTCGTGGGAGAACCGTTCGGGCATTCGTTTGCTCCGCAGGGATTTTACCCCGCCACAAGGATGATGGTCGCCAGCGGCGGCAGCGTCAGCAGCAGCGAGGCGGGTTGGTTATGGCTCGGCCGGTCATCGGCATCGATGCCGCCGCTGTTGCCGATGTTTCCGCCGCCGTAAACCGCGGCGTCCGTATTCAAGACCTCCCGCCACGCGCCACCCTGCGGTGCGCCCAGGCGATATCCGTAACGCGGCACAGGCGTGAAGTTGCAAACGACCAGAGCCGGCGGCGCATCCGGCGCGAGCCGGAGGAAGGCGAAGACGCTCTGCTCGGCGTCGTCCATGACGACCCACTGGAAGCCATCAGGATCGCAGTCGCGCGCGTGCAGCGCGGCATTGTTGCAATAAGCGGCGTTGAGGTCGCGCACGAGGGACTGCACGCCCTTGTGCTCCGGCTGGTCCAACAGATGCCAGTCCAGGCCGTGATCGTGGTTCCACTCGCGCTCCTGGCCGAACTCGCTGCCCATGAACAGCAGCTTCTTGCCCGGATGCGTCCACATGAAGCCGAGATAGGCGCGCATGTTGGCGAAGCGCTGCCAGTGATCGCCAGGCATCTTCCCGAGCAGCGAACCCTTGCCGTAGACCACCTCGTCGTGGCTGACGGGGAGGACGAACTTCTCGCTGAAGGCGTACACCAGGCCGAAGGTCATCTCGCCGTGGTGGTATTTGCGGTAGACCGCCTGCTCCTCGATGTAGTGCAGCGTGTCGTGCATCCAGCCCATGTTCCACTTGTAGTCGAACCCGAGCCCGCCCTCCGCGGCCGGGCGGGTCACGCCTGGCCAGGCCGTGCTCTCCTCGGCGATGAGCGCCGCGCCCGGCGCCCGGTCGGCGATGGCGCGGCTCAGCTCCTGCAGGAAGGCAACGGATTCGAGGTTCTCGCGCCCGCCGTATTGGTTGGGGATCCACTCCCCGGGGTTGCGGCTGTAGTCGCGGTAGAGCATCGACGCCACCGCATCCACGCGGATGCCGTCGCAATGATACTGCTCCAGCCAGAATAGCGCCGACCCGATGAGGAAGGCGCGCACCTCGTTGCGCCCGAGGTTGTAGATCAGCGTGTTCCAGTCGCGGTGAAACCCCTCGCGCGGGTCCTGGTGCTCGTACAGCGCGGTGCCGTCGAACCGCGCCAGGCCGTACTCGTCGGTCGGGAAGTGCGCCGGCACCCAGTCCAGGATGACGCCCAGTCCGGCCGCGTGGCAGCGGTCGACGAAGCGGGCGAAGGTGGCGGGGGCGCCCAGGCGGGACGAGGGCGCGAACTGGCCGAGCGGCTGGTAGCCCCACGAGCCGCCGAACGGGTGCTCCATGATCGGCATCAGCTCGATATGGGTGAAGCCCATCCCGGCTGCGTACGGCACGAGCTGGTCGGCCAGCCGGTCCCAGCCGTCGACCCCCATGTGCGCCGCCGGGGACCACGATCCGGCATGCACCTCGTAGATCGAGATCGGCGCATTGGTCGCCAACCGGGCGCCGCGGCTGGCGAGATAGGCGGCGTCGGTCCAGGGATACGGCGCGTCGTCGACCACCACGGAGGCGGTCTGCGGCGGGATCTGCGCGGCCCAGGCCACCGGGTCGGCCTTCAATGGCAGCAACTCGCCGGACGGGCCCAGCAACTCGTACTTGTACAGCGCGCCGGCTCCGATGCGGGGGATGAACAGCTCCCACACGCCGGCGCCGATCAGCTTGCGCATCGGGTGGCGGCGGCCGTCCCAGCCGTTGAAGTCGCCCACGACGGAGACGCGCTGCGCGTTCGGCGCCCAGACGGCGAAACGGACGCCGGGGATCCCCAGGCTCTCCGCCGGGTGGGCGCCCATGGCGTGGCCGAAGTCGCGGTGGCGGCCCTCGCCCAGCAGGTAGATGTCGATGTCGCCCAGGATCGGCGGGAACGCGTAGGGGTCCTCCGTCTCCCAGGTGGCGGCGCCTTGGCTGATGCGGAGGCGGTAGGCGCCGGTGGTGGTCACCGGGCCGGCGAAGAATCCGGCGGGATGCAGACGCTGCAGCTCGCCCGCCTCCAACCCGGTCGCCGCATCGATCACGGTGACCGCGTCGGCGCCGGGCGCGAACGTGCGGACGCTGCCGTCGTGCGGGCCGAGCAGCGCGAATGGATCGCCATGCCGCGCATTGACGAGCGACTCGACCGCGCCCGGGTGAATGCCGAAATCGTGCAGGGCATCAAGCATCGGCGCTCTCCGGCGGCAGGTTCAGCAGGCGGGCGGCGATGGCGTAGAGGCCGTTCAGCGGGATGCCGATCCACGTCGGCCGGTTGGCCGCCTCGTAACGGATCTCATAAGCGGCCTTTTCCAGCAGGAAGAGGTCGAGCATCGCGGCTTGCCCGCCCGCGGTGACCCATTTGACCGGCGATTCCG
>CAXTBW010000112.1:0-14164 GCA_964242925.1 uncultured Acetobacteraceae bacterium | reverse complement strand
GCCTTCTTCGCCTTCGACCCGGCGTCGGCGCCCAGCACCACCAGGTCGGTCTTCTTCGACACGCTGTCCGTCACGCGGGCGCCCATCGCCTCCGCGCGGGCCTTCGCCTCCGGCCGAGTCATGGTGGCGAGCGCGCCGGTGAACACCACCAGCTTGCCCGATAAGGCGCCCTCGGCGGCGGCGGCCTCGGGGCGGACGTCCAACTCGCCGGCCAGGTCGTCCAGCACGGCCAAGTTGCGCGGCTCGGCGAAGAACGCGACCAGCTCGTCGGCGATGGCGCCGCCAACCCGCATGATGCTGCCCAGCGCCAGCCGCGCGTCCGAGCCGACGATGAGCGCGGCCAGCATCTGCTCGCGCCACTCCGCCAGCGTGCCGTAGTGGCGGGCGAGCAGCTTGGCGTTCTGCTCGCCGATGCGGCGGATGCCAAGCGCGAAGATGAACCGCGCCAGGCCGATCTTGCGCCGGGACTCGATGGAGCGCAGCAGGTTGGCGGCGCTCGCGGCGCCCCAGCCCTCGCGTGCGGCGATGGCGTCCTTGTGGCGGTGCAGCCGGAAGATGTCGGCCGGCGTGTCGATCAGGTGCTCGGCGTGCAGGGCGCGGATGGTCTGCTCGCCCAAATGCTCGATGTCGAAGGCGGGGCGGCTGACGAAATGCGCCAGCCGCTCGATGGTCTGCGCCGGGCAGATCAGGCCGCCGGTGCAGCGCCGAACCACCTCGCCGGGCGCGCGCACGGCGAGGCTGCCGCAGGCCGGGCAGTGATCCGGGAAAACGAAGGCGGCCGGGCCGCGCGGCGCTCCGGGAACGGGGCCGAGCACCTGGGGGATCACGTCGCCGGCGCGTTGCAGGGCCACCGTGTCGCCGATGCGGACGTCCTTGCGGGCGATCTCGTCCTCGTTGTGCAGGGTGGCGCGGGTGACCAGCACGCCGCCGACATTCACGCCCTGCAACCAGGCCACGGGGGTGAGCGCGCCGGTGCGGCCGACCTGGATGCGGATGTCCTCCAGCAGCGTGGTCGCCTGCTCGGCGGGGAACTTCCACGCGGTGGCCCAGCGCGGCGTGCGGCCGGCGAAGCCGAGGCGGCGTTGCAGCGCCAGGTCGTCGACCTTGTACACGACGCCGTCGATGTCGTAGGGCAGGGCGGCCCGGCGCGCCGCCATGTCGGCGTGGAACGCCTCGGCGCCGGCCTGGTCCACCTGCCGGCTCAGCTCATTGACCGCGAACCCCCAGCCGCGCAGCCGCTCGAGGTAGGCCCAGTGGGTTGGCGCGGGGGGCTTGCTCGCCTCGCCGAACGCGTAAGCGAACAGCGACAGGGCGCGGGCGGCGGTGATGGCCGGGTCCATCTGGCGCAGGCTGCCGGCGGCGGAGTTGCGCGGGTTGGCGTAGGTGCGCAGCCCGGCGGCGGTTTGCGCGGCGTTCAGTTCCAGGAAGTCCGCCTTGGTCATGAACACCTCGCCGCGCACCTCGATGCGGGCGGGCGCGTCGCCGTGGAGCTGCTGGGGAACGGCCGCCATGGTGCGCAGGTTGGCGGTGACGTCCTCCCCCTCGCCTCCGTCGCCGCGGGTGGCGCCGTGCACCAGGCGGCCGCGCTCGTAGGTGAGCGAGATGGACAGGCCGTCGATCTTGGGTTCGGCGATCAGCGCCAGGGGCTCGTCCTTCAAGCCCAGGAAGCGACGGATGCGGGCGCAGAACTCGTCGAAGTCGGCCCGGTTGAACGCGTTGTCCAGGCTCAGCATCGGCACGCGATGGGTGATCTTGGCGAATCCGCTGGCGGGCTGCGCGCCGACCCGGCGCGACGGGCTGTCCGACCGCACCAGGGCTGGGAAGCGTTGCTCGAGCGCGGCGTTGCGACGGCGCAGCGCATCGTAGGCGGCGTCGTCGATCTCGGGCGCGTCCTCGGTGTTGTAGAGGCGGTCGTGGCGGGCGATCTCGGCGGCCAGGCGCGCCAATTCCTCGGCGGCCTCCTCCTCGGTCAGGGCGTCGAAGTCGTCGCTCATCCGCCCTGCCAGTTGTGTAGGAAAGTCGCCTCCTCATCGCCGATCGGCTGGTTCACGACGCGCTCCGGTATTTCCCACACCACCAGCTTCGGCGGCGTCTCCCGGAACGCTTGGCCACGGAAATAGTCGCGTGCGGCGCGCCAGAAGCCGCCGCCTTCCTGCGCGAACTGAGCCACAGGCGTGGCGAGCGCCTGCTCCAACGCGCCCCTGAAATTGCCGTTGACGGCGTAGGAGCTGCCGATGAGCGCCACCTCCGGCGCAGGTGCGGCGTCCAGCAAGCCGCCAGCGTCGGGGGCCGGGTCGGTCTCGGACGTGGTGGCGGGGCGCTCGCGGTCGGGCAGCGGGCGCAGCAGGTCCGGCACGTGGTCCAGGCCCATGAGCCGGAGCAGGTCCCCGGCGCGCTCCGTCTCGGCGCCGTATGCAGTGTGGAACGGCCGGTCGCGGCCGATCGGGGCGTCGATGGCGGAGCTGACCGCCGCGGCGGCGATCGCGGCGCCGTCCTGGTTCCAGTGCGTGTCGGTGCGGTAGTAGAGCGGGGTGCGCACGCCGTCATAGGCGATCCGCATGTCGGTCCAGCGCAAGCCGCCCAGCAACGCGGCGAAGGCGGTGTAGCGGGCCTGTGATTGGGCGGAGTAGAGCGCGCCGCAGCGTCCCGCCGCCTGGATGCGCGCCTTGTCGGGGACCAGCGCGATCTGCAACGCGACGCCCTTCGCCGCCAAGCCGGCGGCCACCTCGTGCAACGCCCGCGCGCGCGCGGCCATAGCGGCGTCGCCGCGGGGCCAGGGCCGCAGCTCCTCGGTGAGGTATAGCCAGCCGCCGCAGCCGACCGTCACCAAGGGGCCGCCGGAGTCGAACAGCCGCCAGCGCAGCACGCCGCCCGCCGCCGACAGCGTGCCGCCGATCGGCAGGTCGTGCGCCATGGCGTAGTTCACGGCCGCGGCGGTGCGGCCGCTCAGGAAGGCGGCGGGGGTCATCGCCTCGCGCAGCCGGAGCCGCGGGCCGGGGCTGGACAGGGTGGCGACGCCCAGCCCGAAGCCGACGGCCAGCACCGCGAGCATCACCCAGGCCTGCCCGCGCGCGCGGCGCTCCATAGGGGAGGGGGTCGGCATCAAAACTGTTGCAAACCTGCATACGAGGCGGCTGGTGGGCTGCAAGCAGCCCACCCTACGTGGCCGAGCAGGTTCGGGGGTTCGAGCATCAGAATTGGAAGTACAGGAAGGGCACGGCGGCCCGGCTATACAGCAGCGCCAGCGCCACGGCGAAGCCGCAGAACGGCCCGGCCAGCGTGAGGGAGGCGCCAATGCGACCGGTGCGCGCGGCGGCTTGCCGGGCCAGCAACGGCGCGTAGACCACGGCGATGCCGATGAACACCATCCACAGCCGGTCCGGGGTCAGCTGCCACGCGAGGTCGTCCGACACGCCCTCGCCGTGCAGCCCGACCATCCCGGCGTAGATGCGGGCCGCCTCGCCGAAGGTGTCGGCGCGGAACACCACCCAGCCAAGCGCCACCGCCAGCACGGTCAGCGCGTGCCCGGCCAGCCACGGCATGGCGCCCAAGCGGGACCGGTAGAGCCGGTGCAGCGCCAGCATCCCGCCGTGCCACGCCCCCCACGCGACGAACGTCCAGTTGGCGCCGTGCCACAGCCCGCCGATCAGCATGGTGAGGACCAGGTTCACGTAGGTCCGGGCCTCGCCGCCGCGGTTGCCGCCGAGCGGGATGTAGAGGTAGTCGCGCAGGAACGACGACAGGGTGATGTGCCAGCGTTGCCAGAATGCCTGGATGGACCCGGACAGGTAGGGAAAGTCGAAGTTCTCCGGGAAGTGGAAGCCGATCATAAGGGCGAGCCCGATCGCCATGGCGGAATACCCGGCGAAGTCGAAATAGAGCTGCAGCGCGTACGCCGCCGCGCCCAGCCAGCTGTCGGCCAGCGTCGGCGCCGGCAGCCGGAAGATCGCGTCCACCAGTGGGCTGAGCGTGTCGGCGACGATCACCTTCATGCAGAACCCGATGGCGAACCGCCGCGCCCCCAGGCCGAACAGCGCCAGGCTGTGCACGCGGCCCTTCAGTTCGTCGGCGATCTGCGCGTAGCGGACGATCGGCCCGGCGATCAGCTGGGAGAACATCGCCTTGTAGGCGGCGTAGTTCAGCAGCGAGCGGCTGACCGGGATAGTCCCGCGCCAGACGTCCAGCAGGTAGCTGATGGACTGCAGCACGTAGAACGACAGGCCGGCCGGCAGCACGATCTCGGACCAGGCGACCGGGTCGGAGTCGCCGATCGCCAGGATGGAGTTGAGCGTGCTGACGCCGAAATTGGCGTATTTGAAGTAGCCTAGCACGCCGAGATTGCCGATTAGCCCCGCCTGGAGCCACCGTTTGCCCACCCGGCTGCCCAGCCCGGCGTGCGCCATCATGCGGGAGGTGAGGAAGGTGAAGAGCGTCACGCAGACCAGCAAGCCCAGGAAGTCGACCCGCCACCAGGCGTAAAACGCCCACGACATCAACAGGATCGGCCAGTTCCGCAGCCGGTTCGGCGTCAGGTAGTAGACGGCGAAGAACACCGGCAGGAACAGGAACAGGAACTCGAACGAGGCGAAGATCACCCGTCGGCGCGCCACGGGGTTAGGCTGAGGGTTGCGAGGATCGGGGAGGCCATAACAAAGCACCACTGCGTAACTGGAGAGTACGTTAGCGCCCTTAACGAACGATGAACTACGCCCCTACTGCCGGCCCAGCAACGGCTAGCGCAATAAATCCCACAGTGTGACATGCTGTCTCGCCGCTGCAACATCGCGCTGCAATCTATTGTCGTCGTTGAATCATGCGGTAATCCTGTTAACGCGGCCGGCTCCCATGAAGCGGTCGAGCGCTGGACGCGCGAGAAAAGCCGCTTTCCTTCCGTTCGGCGGCGGCTCACATACCTGTCTCGATGCAAATCCACGCAAGCTGCGCGGCCCGCGAGGGGCAAGGTGTGCTGTTGCTGGGCCCTCCGGGTTCGGGAAAGTCCGACTTGTTGTTGCGGCTGCTTGACCGTGGTTTTGCGCTGGTGGCCGATGACCGGGTGGAGCTGTCCGATGGCGTCGCGTCCGCCCCGGCCGCGCTGGTGGGACTGATCGAGGTGCGCGGCCTCGGCCTGTTCCGAATCCCGCATCTCGCCTCCGCCCATGTGGCGCTGGCGGTTGAACTTGGGGCGCCCGGCGAACGCCTGCCGTTGCCCGCCACCCACGCCCCTTCCGGCCTGCCGCTCGTGCGCATCGACCCGGCGGCTGTGTCGGCGGCGCAGCGGGTGGCCCTGGCGCTGGACTGCGCGCTCGGCCGTGCGACCTCCTTGGCCGGCGCCTTCGAATGACGCCGCGGCAAGTGGTGCTGGTCACGGGCCTTTCCGGCGCAGGCCGGAGCTCCATCTTGCGGATTCTGGAGGATATCGGGTTCGAGGCGGTGGACAATCCGCCGCTCACCCTGACCGAGGAACTGGTCAGCCGCGGCGATCGGCCGGTCGCCATCGGGCTGGACGCGCGCAGCCGCGGGTTCGACGCGCAACTCGTGTTGGCCACGCTGGACCGGCTGCGACGATGCCAGTCGCTGCGCCCCGAGCTGGTGTTCGCCCTGGCGGATGAAGCGGCGTTGCTGCGTCGCTACACCGAGACGCGCCGGCGCCATCCGTTGGCCGATGGCGGCCCGGTGATCGACGGCATCTCGCAGGAAGTGGCGCTGACTGCGCCGTTGCGCGACGCTGCCGATTTCGTGATCGACACGACCGAATTGTCGCTGCCTGCGTTGCGCCGAACAATCGAGGGTCGCTTCGACAATTGCGGCCAACAATTGACGGTCTCGCTGATGTCGTTCGGCTATCCCCACGGCCTGCCGCGTGAGGCGGACCTGGTATTCGACGCGCGGTTCTTGCGCAATCCACACTACGATACCCATCTGCGACCACGCACAGGCTTCGACGCCGATGTTGCGGCCTATGTCGAAGCCGATCCGGATTTCGGCCAGTTCTTCGCCCAGGTCGAGGCAATGCTTAATCTGCTCCTGCCGCGCTTCGTGCAGGAAGGAAAGAAATACGTGACCATCGCCGTCGGCTGCACTGGGGGCCGGCATCGCTCCGTCCACATCGTCGAGAAGCTCGCCCGGCTTGTGCGGCCATCGGGCGGAGTCTTGGTCGCCGAGCCCCGATCCAGTCTTGACACGCGCCTATGGCAAGTGACCGTTGCTCACAGGGAACTGCAAAAGGCGGGCGCCACCTTGCCAGAGTCGTCGGTTGCAGCGTCATTTCAGGCACAGGAGGCCTGAGACCACCATGATCGGCCTTGTTCTGGTATCCCACGGCAGGCTTGCGGAGGAACTGCGCCTCGCCCTGGAGCATGTGGTCGGCCCGCAAGAGCATGTGGCCACGGTGTGCATCGGCCCGGACGACGACATGGAGGTGCGCCGGGCGGAGATCCAGGCGAGCATCGCCAGCGTGGATGACGGGCACGGCGTGGTGCTGCTGACCGACATGTTCGGCGGCACGCCCTCCAACCTCGCGATATCTCTGATGGACAAACCCGGGCTGGAGGTGATCGCCGGGGTGAACCTGCCGATGCTGGTCAAGCTGGCGAAGGTGCGCGCGCGCCAGTCCCTGGGCGAGTGCGTGGATTGCGCGCAGGTGGCCGGCCGCAAGTACATCGCCGCGGCGTCGCATGTGCTGCACGGCTGCCGGACCAAGGACGGCAAGGTCAACGGCGCTGCTAATTGATGGACGGGCCTGCTGACGCGCCAGTTCTCGCCCGCGCGACCATCCGCAACCGGCGCGGTCTGCACGCCCGGGCCGCCGCGAAGTTCGTGACCACCGCCGAGCAGTTCGCCGCAGTGGTGGACGTGTCGGCGCATGGGCAGTCCGTGTCGGCCCAGTCGATCATGGGCCTTATGATGCTGGGCGCCGGGAAGGGCGCGGAACTCGAGATGCGGGGCGCCGGCCCCGACGTGGCAGAGGCCCTGGCCGCGCTCGTCGCGTTGGTCGAGGCCGGCTTCCATGAACAGGATTGATGCGGCCCTCGCCGCCGCCGCAGGGTTCGAGCGGCGGCTGAGCGGGCTGGCGATCGGTCCCGGCATCGCCATCGGCCCCGTGTTCGGCACCGTGGAGGCGCCCACCGCCATCACCCGCCACCGCATCGCCGCCGCCGACATTGAGGCCGAACGCGCGAGGTTGGAAACCGCCGTCCTGGTGTCCCGCAAGCAACTGGGCAAGCTGCGCGCCCGCCTGCACGTGTTGCCGGAGGACACCCAGTCCGAGATCGCGCCGCTGCTCGACGCCTACGTCCAGATGCTCGGGCCGTCCCGCCTGCTGCGCGGCGCCCGCACCCGCATCGCCGAGGGGCTCCGCTCGGCCGAGCAGGCCGTGACCGACGAGGCGGACGCGATCGCCGCCGCACTGACCGCCGCCAACGCCGACGACCTGCCGGCGGGCAACCGGCGGGCCGACGAGGTGCGCGAGATCGCGCGCCGGCTGGTCCGCAACCTGACGCGCGCGCCGTTCCGCTCGTTCGCCGGGCTGCCGCCGGGCGCGATCCTGGTGGCCGAGTGGCTGACCCCGGCGGACGCGGCGCTGATCGACCCGGCCCGGGTGGTGGGCGTGGCCACGGAGGAGGGCGGCGCCGACGGCCACACCGCGGTGATGCTGCGCGCGCTGGGCATCCCCACCGTGCTGGGCGCCGCCGGGCTGACGGCGCACATGCGCCCGGGCGGCACGGCTGTGGTGGACGGTTCCGCCGGGCTGGTGATTCTGGACCCGAGCCCGGCCACGGTGCAGCAGGCCCGCCGCGGCGTGCTCGCCTTCGCCAAGCGCCGGCAGCGTTGGGGCCGCTTGCGTCGCCTGCCCGCCATCACGCGCTGCGGCGTGCCGGTGGACCTGCAGGCGAACCTGGAAATACCGGCCGAACTGCCGCTGATCGCGCAGTCCGGCGCGCACGGGGTCGGCCTGCTGCGCAGCGAGTTCCTGTTCATGAACCGCGAGCAGTTGCCGGACGAGGCGCTGCAGGCGGACATCTACACCGCCGCTGTCGACGCGATGGGCGGCGACCCGGTCACCATCCGCGTGCTGGATTGGGGCGGCGAGAAGGAGATCGAGGCCCTGGCTAGCGCCGGCATGACGCCCGACTCCGCCGACAGCAACCCGGCGTTGGGCGCGCGCGGCATCCGCATGTTGCTGCGCTACCCCGCCCTGCTGGAGACGCAGCTAGCCGCCATCCTGCGCGCCGCGGCCGCCGGTCCGGTGCGGGTCATGCTGCCTATGGTGACCAACGTCGCCGAGATCCGCGAGACGCGGCGCCTCTACCACGCGGTGGCGGACCGCCTGCGCCGCGAGGGCGTGCGCCTGCCCGACACCCTGCCGCCGCTGGGCGTCATGGTGGAGGTTCCGGCCGCCGCCTTGTGCGCCCAGGCGCTGGCCGCGGCCGCCGACTTCTTTGCGATCGGCAGCAATGACCTGACCATGTACGCGCTTGCCGCCGACCGCGCGGAGACGGACTCGGTCGAGATCTACAACCCCGTGCACCCGGCTGTGCTGCGCCTGGTCCGTATGACCGTCGTGGAGGCGGACAGCGCCGGCATTCCGGTCTCCGTCTGCGGCGAGATGGCGGCGGCGGCCCGCAACATCCCGCTGCTGCTGGGCCTGGGCCTGCGCTCATTCTCGGTTAATGCGACGGCGGTCCCGCGGGTGAAGCAGGCGATCCGCACCGCGGACCTCAGGGCGTGCGAGGCGTTCGCCACGGCGGTGATGGCGCTGGGCGAACAGGAACTGGTCGCCGCCGCGATCGCGCAGTTCGCCAGCCAGGCATAGGGTCAGGATCGACTGGTGCCGGCGCGCGGAATTGAACCGCGGACCTACTGATTACGAATCAGTTGCTCTACCCCTGAGCTACGCCGGCAGCGCGCCGGGTATACCGGGCCCCTCCGAATCCTGCAACGCCAACCAGATAGGCGACACTATCACGCGACCCTCGCGCGTAAGGCTGGCGCTGCCACGTTCCGTCCGCCAGTTTGCGCACCGATGAGCCACATCCCTGCTTACCCATCCGCCTCCGGCACGCAGCGCGAGTGCCCGGATTGCGGGCTATTGCAACGCGTGCCCCAGTTGGCGAACAACGGCGAGGCGGACTGCCTACGGTGCGATGCCGTCCTGCGGCGAGCGCGACCCGACTCGCTCAACAAGGCCCTGGCTCTCACGCTCGCCGCCCTGGTGCTGTATCTCGTGGCGATCACGGCGCCGTTCCTGACGGTCGACATCGTCGGGCAGCGCCGGTCCACCACCATGCTGTCGCTTCCAGCCGGGTTCCTGGAAGAAGGCGCGTGGGAGCTCGCTCTCATCGTCGGCGTGACCGCCATCGTGGCGCCTCTTGTCAAGATCGGGGTCATGCTTTCGGTCATGGTTGGGGTGCGGCTGGCAAACCCGCCTAAAATCCTGCCGCAGATCTTCAAGTGGTATCGCCGCATCGGGCCTTGGGCGATGGTCGAGGTATTTCTGCTCGGCGTGTTCGTCGCCTTTACCCGGCTGGGCGCCATCGCGACCGTGGATGTGGGGGTGGCGCTCTACGCGGTCGCCGCGTTGATGATCGTCATGATCCTGGCCGACTACTATCTGGACGCCGATGGCATCTGGGAGATCATGGAACGCCGTGGCGTCGTCCCGCCGCCGCCCACACCGAGCGGCAAGGGGAAGCCGCTCGGCTGCAACGTGTGCGGCCGCGTGACCTGGGGGCGGGATGGCGACCGTTGCACGCGGTGCCAGGCCAAACTTCGCGTGCGGTTGCCGAACAGCATCGCCAATACGACGGCGCTGGTGATCACCTCGGCGATGCTTTACGTGCCGGCCAATGTCTACCCGGTGCTGACCATGACCCGGCTGGGTCGCGGGGCGCCGTCCACCATCCTGGGCGGCGCCCAGGAGTTGCTGGAGGCCGGCATGTGGCCTTTGGCGCTGCTGGTGTTCGTCGCCAGCATCATGGTCCCCGTGCTCAAGCTGATCAGCCTCGCTGTCATGCTCGCGACGACGCGACGCGGCTCGGCCTGGCGGCTGCACGACCGCACCAAGCTGTATCGCGTGGTGGAATTCATCGGCCGTTGGTCGATGATCGACATCTTCATGCTCGCCACGCTGGTGGGCTTGGTGCACGCGGGCGCCATCGCGACAATTACGCCGGGGCTGGGTGCGATCTGCTTCGGCCTGGTCGTGGTCTTGACCATGATCGCCGTCTCGTGCTTCGACCCTCGGCTGATGTGGGATGCTGAACGTGCTCAGGCGTCGCCCGCCCGCCCGCTCGCGTCGCCGCCTTCAGCTGACTGCCCGGCACGCACGCCGGCATAACCGAGAACCGAATGCCCGACGACCCAGTTTCGCGACCCGACGCGCCTCTACGCGGCGCGCCGGAAAACGAGCCGCCCGAGGCGCATGTCCGGCGCAGGGCGGCGTTTTCGGTGATCTGGCTGATCCCGATCGTCGCCGCGTTGATCGGCGGCTATCTGGCGATCACCACGCTGAGCAGCCGCGGCCCCGAGGTGGTCATCGCCTTCAACAGCGCCGAAGGGCTGACCGCCGGGCAAACCAAGGTGCGGCACAAAGCGGTCGACCTGGGCACGGTGAACAGCATCGAGCTGACCAAGGACATGAGCCACGTCATCGTACATGTCCGTATGACGGCGGCGGCGGTGCCGTACCTCACCGACCAAGCGAAATTCTGGGTCGTGCGGCCGAGGCTGTCCGGGGCGAATATCTCCGGGCTCGAGACGCTGATCTCGGGCGGCTTCATCGAAATGGACCCAGGCCCAAGGGGCGGCAAGGAGAAGGAGTCGTTCATCGGATTGGAGAACCCGCCCGGCGTGCGGTCGGACCAACCCGGAACCACGTTCTTGGTCGAAACGCCCCGCATCGGGTCGCTCGGGAGCGGGTCGCCGGTGTTCTACCGCGATATCGTGGTGGGCGAGGTGCTCGATTACCATCTGCCGGAGGGCAATGGCGCCATCACCGTCAACCTGTTCGTGCGCGCGCCGTATGATAAATGGGTACGGACATCCACGCGGTTCTGGAACGCGTCCGGCCTGCGGCTTCAGCTGGGCGGGCAGGGGCTGCATGTCGAACTGGAGTCGCTGCAGGCGATCATCTCCGGCGGCGTGGCGTTTGGCACGCAAGAGGACGGGCGCGGCGCCCCGGTCGCAGCCGCCAACGCGAAGTTTCCGCTGTTTCCCGACGAGGACGCCGCCAACGCGGCGGGCTACAAGCAGCGCGTTCCGTTCGTGTTGTATTTCCAGAGCTCGACCGCCGGGCTGGGTATGGGATCGCCCGTGCAACTATACGGCATCACCATCGGGGACGTGACCGACGTCAGGCTGGAGTTGAACCCGGCCGACGCGACGGCGCGCGTCCGCGTGGCGATCGAGATACAACCCGAGCGGTTGGTTGCGATTGGTGGGGACCCGTCGGAAAACCCGCTGACGACGGCGCAACGCCTGGTGGACCACGGCATGCGGGCGGAGCTGTCGACGCTCAGCTATCTCACCAGTTCGATGGCGGTCTCGTTCGAGTTCCCCAAGGATGCGCCGCACATCACCGTCACGAAGGAGGGCGACGCGATCGTGCTGCCGACGCAGGCTGGCGGCTTGGGCGGCATCACCACCGCGTTGGCGGACATCTCGCAGAAGATCGACTCGATCCCTTTCGCCTCGATCGGCGACAACGCGAATGGCGTGCTGTCCGCGGTGCGTGCGGTAGTAGGCGGTCCGGAGCTGAAGAACGCGCTGACCGCCTTGTCGGGGACGCTGGTGGACGTGCAAGGGTTGGTGAAACGCACCGACGCCGGGCTGTCGCCGCTGATGCGCCGCCTGCCCGAGGTCACCAGCGACCTGCAGCAGACGCTCGCCCGCGCCAATCACCTGGTTGGGTCCGTGGATGCCGGCTATGGCTCGAACTCGCAGTTTTCGCGGGACCTGGAGCGGTTGATGGCGCAGCTGAACGATGGCGTCCGGTCGATCCGATTGCTGGCGGACTTCCTGGATCGCCACCCGGAGGCCCTGATCCGAGGCCGCGCCAACACGGGGGCCGAACGGTGAGGCGCCGCGGGCTCGTTTTGCTCCCGCTGGCGCTGGCGCTGGCGCAGTGCGCGTCTGCCGACCCGGCGATCTATACGCTGCGCGCCGTGCCTGGCGCTGCACTGGGTGGCGGGCCCATGGCCATCAAGGTCGCGCGACCGGGTCTGGCGGGCTATCTGGATCGGCCGGAGATCGTGCGCGACGGCACGGCCAATCGTTTGAGCCTCAACAGCGGTGAGCGTTGGGGCGAACCGCTGGGCGACATGGTTGCGCGCGTGCTGGCGCTGAACCTGGCGCAGAGGCTGCCCGGCAGCAGCGTCTTCACCGAGGCGGGCACGATTTCGGTCGATCCGTCGGCTACGGCCGAGTTCGACATCCAACGCTTCGACCTCGATGCCTCGGGCGCCGTGGTGCTCCTGGTGCAGGTCGCGGTGGAACAGGGCCGCAGCCACGACCCGTCGGCCACCCGCTCGCTCCGCCTGACGGTGCAGCCCGCCAGCACGGGCACGCCGGACGTGGTGGCGGCGATGAGCGCGTCGCTCGGTCAGCTTGCCGATCAAGTGGCCAGCCTGCTGCGGACGGTGGTGGTTCCGCCGCCACCAACGGGGCGCGGGCGGTCGTAGGGTTCACGGTTTACCGCGTGACCGGACCAGGTCAGGTTCTACGCATGTTGATTCCCGTCATGCCCGGACTTGACGCACGACTGTCCGGCAGGGTTTTGATGGGTTGTTCGCAACAACGGGACAAGAACCTCGTCAAGCCCTGGCATGACGGGGCTGGGTTGCTTTTGTTACGTAATCAGCTACGGCAAAACTATGCCGGACAGCAGTTGGGTCATGTCCGGGCATGACAGCAATAGTCGAACCGACCCAACTCCAACGCGCGCCGGACGGCCCTGAGTCAGGTCACGGTCGACCAACCCAACCCGCCGGCGATTTCGGGGCTACACCGTCTTCAGAAAATCCCCCAGCTTCGCCACCGCCGCCGGCTTGTCCGTCTTGTCCAACGCCGCCAGTTCAGCCGCCAGACGGTCCATTGCCGCTTCGTAGATCTGGCGCTCGCTGAAGCTCTGGTCGGGCTGCCCGGCGTTGCGGTGCAGGTCGCGCACCACCTCGGCGATCGCGATCGGATCGCCGCTATTGATCTTCGCCTCGTATTCCTGCGCGCGACGCGACCACATCGTCCGCTTGATCCGCGCACGACCCTTCAGCACCGCCATCGCGTCGTCGAACATCTTGCGCGAGGCAAGCTTGCGCAGACCCGCCGAGCGCGCCTTCGACACGGGAACCCGCAGAGTCATGCGGTTCTCCTCGAAGGTGATGTGGATCAGCTCCAGCTTGTGCCCGGCGATCTCCTCGGTCGCGATCCGCTCCACCTTGCCCACGCCGTGGGTCGGGTAGACGACGTGGTCGCCCTCGTGGAAGATCTCGGCCTTCGCCGGCATGCGCGCGTGCATGATCGGACGGTTCGGCACGCCCGGCATGTGGCCCGGCATGCGCGGCGCGACCCGGTTGGAGACGGGGGGCAGGTCGTCCTCCTCCTCGTCCTCCTCCTCGGGCGCGGCGGCCACGGCGTCCAGGTCCTCATCGGCCACCGCGGCGATCTCGTCATCGATATCCGCCTCGCCGACCAACAGGTCGGCCACCGGGTCGTCCGTGCCGGGGGCGTCGTCGACCGAACCCGGAAGGTCGCGGACGACTTGCCCCTCCACGGCATCCGCCTCGTCGAGCGCAGCGGGTTCGTCCTGCTCGGCGTCGAGGTCGGTGATCAGCTTGGCGGGCGGGATGGTATCGATGGTGTTCAACTCCGTTATCGGGTGTAAGGTCTTCTTCGCGGCCTTGCCGGCTGGGGAAGGGCGTTTTGCCGCAGCGGCTGGCGCGGCTGCAGCGGAAGGCTTGGCCTTTGCGGCGCGCTTGGGTTCCGCAGGGACGGGTCGCTTGGCGGACGTGTCGCCGGTTTTTCGCGAGGCTGGGGCGCCGGACGCTGCGTTTGGCATTCATACCTCCCGTCCACCGCGCGGCCCCACGCCACTTCGAAAGCAGTGCTCGCAGTTACCGCCAATGTTGTAAGCATATCACGTTTTTCGGCTTCCGTCAGCCCTGGCTTCCGT
>CAXTBW010000111.1:0-14348 GCA_964242925.1 uncultured Acetobacteraceae bacterium | reverse complement strand
CGGCGAGGAGGAGAACGACCCGGCGCTCGCCCGCGAGTTCGCCGCCCTGGCCGAGGTGTTCGTGCACGACGCCTTCTCCGCCGCGCACCGTGCGCATGCCAGCACCGAGGGCGTCGGCCGCCTGCTCCCCGCCCATGCCGGCCGCCTGATGCAGGCCGAGCTGGAAGCGCTGGACGCCGCCCTCGGCAACCCGGCCCGCCCGGTGGCTGCGATCGTCGGCGGCTCGAAGGTGTCCACCAAGCTGGAGCTGCTGGGCAACCTGGTGACCAAGGTGGACGTGCTGGTGATCGGCGGCGCCATGGCCAACACGTTCCTGGCCGCCCAGGGCGTGGACGTCGGCAAGTCGCTGCAGGAGGCGGAGATGCACCTGACCGCCCGCGCCATCCTCACCCGCGCGCAGGAGGCCGGCTGCGAGATCGTGCTGCCGGTGGACGCGGTGGTGGCCGAGAAGTTCGCGCCCAACCCGGCCACCGAGACGGTCCCGGTCGCCGCCATCCCGCCCGGCAGCATGATGCTGGATGTCGGCCCGGAGACGGTGGAGGACCTGAAGCAGCGGCTGCTGGGCTGGAAGACGCTGGTGTGGAACGGGCCGTTGGGTGCCTTCGAGACGCCGCCGTTCGACGCGGCGACGGTGGCGCTGGCGCATGCGGTGGCAGATGCCACCGATGCCGGCGCGCTGCGCAGCGTGGCTGGCGGCGGGGATACGGTGGCGGCGCTGCGCCACGCGGGGGTGATGGAGCGGCTGACCTACGTGTCGTCGGCGGGGGGCGCGTTTCTGGAGTGGTTGGAGGGTAAGACGCTGCCCGGTGTTGCGGTGTTGATGGCGGATTGAGCACCCGCACGAAGCTACCTGGTGGATGGTAGAGGTTTTGTGGAAAGCCAACGATCTGCTTCTGGACACTCGGACCAAGCAAGCAGACATTCTTTTGTGGACCAACTCCGACTGTCTGAGCGCCAGTAACGAGGTTTGAATGAAGACTCTAAGCGGTCAATGGATTGGTCGTTACGGAGGAAGTAATTCGGGCCGCTTCATCATAGATATTGATGACCTCGGCGAAACCTATTGTGGAACCGCCATGGGTTGGGACGACAGGCCAGACTTTCCGAATGCCGTTTTGAGGTTCCGGACGGCAACAAAGGCCACGACGCAGAGTGTAGAAAGTCTGCCTGTAAGCCTCGTTGACCACGTTGGAAACGTTATCTCCCCACAAGCCAAACACACTCTTGAGTCGAAGGGCATTCTCTTTCCTGATACGGTGAGCATTTCATTAGAAATGAATGGCGACACTCTACATGTCGCGTGGACATCCTCGCTAGGAACATCCAGCAAAGGGACGGCACCAGCACCAAAAACCAGGGGAGGAGCGAAGTCCACGCTCAAATCGAAGAGATTGAGAACGTGGGACGGATTCAAGTCAGCAGTTACCCACCTTCCCACGCGACGCTACATCTATCGCGGTCAAGAGAACAAGGACTGGAGGCTTCAGAGCAGTTTTCATCGAACAGGCAGGTCTAATCTTGAGCGCTATCTAAATCAAGACATTACGGATTTACATAGGATGCTAAGCGGGTTGCTTAGCAAAACGCCTGATTTGAGAGACGATCGTCAATTTGGAGCATTTCTTAATCTCGCTCAACATCACGGCTATCCCACCCCCTTACTCGATTGGACATGGTCACCATACGTCGCGGCCTTTTTTGCTTTCCATAGACTTCCAAAACATGGTGGACAGACAAGTCGGAATGTACGTATTTTCAAATTTGATATCGAAGCTTGGGGAAAGCTTTACAGGGCCGACAAACTATTTCCTATGTGGCCTAATGTCTCGATTCTGAATGCGCTCGCGGTTGGGAATCCACGGGCGATCCCGCAACAAGCAATCTCTACCTTCTCTAATGTAGATGATATCGAGACTTATCTGCAGGGAATGGAGAAGGTAAATAAGGCTACGTATCTAGAAGCCTTTGACCTACCTGCAACGGAACGGGCCGTCGCAATGCGCGAGCTAACACTCATGGGTATCACGGCTGGCTCACTTTTCCCTGGCGTTGACGGCGCTTGTGAGGCCCTGAAAGAGCAGAATTTCCCGGAGCAATAAGCTGTAGTGCCGTCTCAGACCGGAAATTCTACAGAAAATCCCGGTGACCTCTATAATGGCGCGACTTAAAACGAAGAGCCGTCCAGGACAGCCGGAAACATTTTGGAACAGCTTCGGCAGAGCGGCGGCCGCCGGATGAGTCAGGATCGCAGCGTCCCATGGCGCGGTGGCGGACCTGTCCGATCAGGCGCGCAGCCGCGTCGCGCGGATCAGCAGCATCGAGACGACGCACAGACTGGACGCGGCGATGAACGCCATGGGCAAGCTGCTGACGCTGGCGACGAGGCCCATCAGCGGACCCGAAGCGCCCAGGCCGAAATCGAAGCAGGCGAGGAAGGCTGCGAGCGCGATGCCGCGGCTTTCGGCGGGGACGCGGCGGACGGCCTCGACGGCCAGGCTGGGGAACACCAGCGAGTAACCCAACCCGGCCAGGCCAGCGCCCGCGGCGGCGACGAGGGGCGCGGCGGCGGTTGCGATCAGAGCCAGGCCGGCCGCCTCGATCACCAGGGACACGGTGGCGACCTGGATGCCGCCGACGCGGTCCGGCAGGCCGGCGAACAGCAGGCGGGCGATGATGTACGTCGCGCCGAACGCGCTCAGCGCCAACCCGGCGCCGCTCCAGCCCAGCGCCGCATAACGCAACGACAGGAACGCGGCGATGGTGCCGAACCCTCCGGAGGCGAGCACCAGGCTCAGCCCCGGCGGCCAAATCGCGCGAACCACCGAGCCGAGCGAGGCCGGGCGATGCGCGGCGGCCGGCAAATCCGTCATGCGCAGCGCCAGCGGCACGCCCAGCAACGGCACCACGATGATCGTTGTGGCGACAAGGCCGAAACCGCTCCAACCGCCGAGCGCCAGGCCGACCGGGGCGCCAATCGCCAACGCGGCGTACATGGCGATCCCGATCCACGCCATCGCGCGCCCGGCGTGCTGCGAGCCGACCGTCGTGACCGCCCAGGCGGCGATCGCGGTGGTGAACAGGCTGTCGCCGAGGCCCAGCAGCGCGCGGCCGGCGATCAAAGCCGCCAAAGCCGGCGCCGCTTGCAGCCAACCGGCGACGAGGTAGCAGACGCCGCTTGCGGCCGCCGTCGCCAGACCGAGCAGCACGCCCAGCTTGGGGCCGCGACGGTCCGCCAGGCGGCCGGCAAACTGCCGGGTCATCAGCGTCGCGGCCGGCGCCAACCCGATCACGACGCCGACCACGACCGTGCCGTAGCCCAGTACGGTGTGCACCAGCAGCGGCAGCGCCGCGAGCGGCAGTCCGACGGCGCAGTAGCCGAGGAACACGATGAGGGTGAAGGGCAGCAGCGAGCGGGTGACGCTGCGCGCAGGAGAGGTGGGCGGCACGGGGCCACCTCATACAGGCATTGCCCGCGCCGCGTCAGGCCCCCGTCGTCCAAAGACCACCCGACACGCCGCCGTCGCTAAACCACCGTCATGGCCGGACTTGATTCGGCCACCCACGCGGTCACGCCGCCGCTGGCGAAGCAGGGTTTGGCGCGATCTCTCGTCGCGAAGGCTGCTTCCTCGCTGGCGGTTGTCCGGCGACCAGCGGACGCGTGAGCCTTGCGCACGACATGACGTTGCACTTGATTGGCAGGCTCTACGGCAAGGCGGGGCAACACGAGGCCCGAGAGGACGCAGCGCATGTACATCCCGACGCAGTTCCGTGTGGAGAACCTGCCCGACATCCATGCGGCGATGCGCGCCGTGCGGCTCGCCAACCTGGTCACCTCGAGCGAGGCGGGCCTGGTCGCGACCCCGCTGCCGATGATGCTGGACAGCGCCGAGGGCGCGTTCGGCACCCTCTACGCCCATGTCGCGAAGGCCAACCCGCAATGGCGCACCGGCGCCGGGCAGGAGGCGCTGGTGATCTTCCAGGGCCCGGACGCCTACGTCACCCCGTCCTGGTATGCGAGCAAGCGGGAGCACGGCCGGGTGGTGCCGACCTGGAACTACGTCGCGGTGCACGCCTACGGCCCGGTCGAGTTCTTCGAGGATGCCGACCGCCTGCACGCCGTGGTGCGCCGCCTGACCGAGCAGCATGAACGCCCCCGCGCCGAGCAATGGGCGGTGACCGACGCCCCGGCGCCGTTCATCGCGTCCCAGCTGAAGGGCATCGTCGGCGTCCGCATCCCGATCACCCGGCTGGAGGGCAAGCAGAAGGTCAGCCAGAACCGCACGGCGGAGGATCGCGCCGGGGTCATCGCCGGGCTGGGCGCCAGCGCGGACGCGTCGGATCAGGCGATCGCCGCGTTGGTGCCGGAGTAACCGTCCAGCGGATCGCGCGGCAGCACCCGGTGCCGCAGCACGTCGCGCGCGAGCGCCAGCCGGCCGGGGTCGTCCAACCGCCGCGCCTCCCACGCCAGCGCCGCCGCCGACGTGATGTGGTAGAGCGCCGACGCCGCCTGCCGCGCCACCGCGCCGTCGCCCGACCGCGCCAGCGCCACGGCCCGGTCCAGCAACCCGGCCGCTTCCGGCAGCGCCGCCCCTAAATCCAGCCCGGCGACGTGGCCGCGCAACGCGTCGAACGAGCCTTCGCGGCGGTCCGACCGCAGCACGTCCAGCGCCACGATGTTGCTGGTCCCCTCCCAGATCGACCCGAGATGCGCATCGCGCAGCAGCCGCGCGTCGGGCCACTCCTCGATGTAGCCGCAGCCGCCGCGCACCTCCATTGCGTCCCCGGTCACCCGGCGCGCGTCGCGGCAGGCGCGGAACTTCAGCAGCGGCGTCAGCACCCGCAGCAGGGCGTAGGCGCCCGGCTCGCCGGCATCGGACCGGCGCAGCGCATCGGCGGCCTGGAACATCATGCTGCGCGCCTGCTCGGTCCGCAGCCGCATCTTCGCCAACTGGCGCTGCATCAGCGGCATGTCCGCCAGCCGCGCGCCGAACGCCACCCGCCGGTCCGCCACGAAAGTCGCCTCGGTGAGCGCGCGGCGCATCAGCCCGGCGGCGCGCACGCCGTTCGAGAGGCGCGAGTTGTTCACCATGTCCGCCATCTGCTTGAACCCGGCCCCGGGGTCGCCGACCAGCCAGGCCAGCGCGCCCTCCAGCCGGATCTCCCCGCTGGCCATCGACCTTGTGCCGAGCTTGTCCTTCAACCGCACGATGCGGAAGTGGTTCGGCGCGCCGTCCGGCAACGTGCGCGGCAGCAGGAACAGCGAAACGCCGGCCAGCCCGCCCGGCGCGCCCTCCCGCCGGGCCAGCACCATCGCCAGGCCGGCATCCGGGTTGGAGCAGAACCACTTGTCGCCGGTCAGCGCCCAGCTGCCGTCCGGCAGGCGCCGCGCGGTGACGGAGGTGGCGCCCACGTCGGAGCCGGCGCCCTGCTCGGTCATGAACATCGCGCCCTGGTGCAGCGCGTCCATGTCCTGGCTGGTCAGCGCGGGCAGGTGGCGGGCGACCAAGGCCGGCTCGCCGAAGCGGCGCAGGGTGCGGGTCAGGCTGTCCGTCATGCTGACCGGGCACAGCAGCCCAAACTCCGCCTGCACGAACAGGTAGGTCAGCAGGTACTTCGCCGCGGGCGGCATCGGCGCCGGCCAGCCCAGCACGCCGCCGCGATGCGACAGCGCGGCCAGGCCGAACTCGCCGAACGCGAGCCGCTCCATCGCCGTGTAGGCCGGGTGCTTCTCGATGCGCTGGACGTCCTCGCCGGCGCGGGTGCGCGGGTGCAGCGCCGGCGGGTTGCGGTCGGCCTGCCCGGCCAGCTCGTCGAGCGTGCCCCCGGCCAGGGCGCCCAGCCGGTCCAGGTGCGGGCGCAGATGGTCCAGCAGGTCGGCCGGCAGGTACAGCGAGGCGACGCGGAGCAGGCCCGGGTCGGCATGCAGCAGGTTGAGGCCGCGGCTGTCGGGGATCGCCGCGGCGCCCGTCGGCGGGCCGGAGAAGCCGTCCGGCATCAGCCCTGCACCAAGGGGCAGGCGCGCTCGCTCAACGGCCGGAACGCCGTGGCGCCCGGTGTCGTGGCGACCAGGTCGAACAGGTCCCACGGGCCGTGGCTCTCGGCAGGCGCCTTGGCGCGGAACAGGTGGACCGGGCAAAGGAATCTGCCATCCGCCCGGAAGCTGGCGGCGCCGAAGCAGTCGTCGTCGGTGGGCAGCCGCTTCATGGCGGCGATGGTGGCGACGCCCGAACGGGCCTGCGCCACGCCCAGCGACGCCACCGCCTTCAGGTAGTGCGTCACCCCGGCGTAGCACGCGGCGTGCAGGCTGCTCGGGTAGTTGGTGGGCGACTTGACGACGAAGCGCTTGGTGAAGGCGCGGGTGCGCTCGTTGAGGTCCCAGTAGAACGTCTCGGACACCAGCAGGCCTTGCGCGGTCGGCAGGCCCATCGCCTTCACCTCGGTGATGAAGCCGAACAGCGCCACGACCTTCATGCCTTGCGCGCCGAGGCCGAACTCCTGCGCCTGCTTGACGCAGTTCTCCATGTCGCCGCCGGTGTTGCAGAAGCCGACCACCTTGGCGCCGCTCGCCTGCGCTTGCAGCAAGTAGGAGGAGAAATCCGTCGTGCCCGGGAACGGGTAGGCCGCCGCGCCCACCACCGTTCCACCAGCGGCCTCCACGAGCTTGCGGATTTCCGCCTCCAGCGCGTGGCCGAACGTGTAGTCTGACACGATCAGGAACCAGCTGCTGCCGCCGGACTTGAGCACGGCGTCGCCGGTCGAGTGCGAGTCGCCGTAGGTGTCGGGCGCCAGGTGGACCGAGTTCGGCGAGCAATATTTCCCGGTCAGGTCGGCGGATGCGGCGCCCGTCATCAGCACCGCCTTGTCCTTCTCGCGCGCCACCCCGTTGACCGCCAGCGCGATGGCGGTGTTGTTCACGTCGGCGACCGCGTCCACCGCCCCGCGGTCGAACCATTGCCGCGCCAGGGTCAGGCCAACGTCCGGCTTCTGCTGGTGGTCCGCCGCCAGGATCTCGACCTGGAAGCCGTGCGCCTCGGGGCCGAAATCCTCCACCGCCTGGTGCGCGGCGAGCACCGAGGTCGGGCCGGAGTTGTCCCGGTATTGGCCCGAGAGATCGGTCATGACGCCGATCCGCACCACTTCGCCCGGCTGCGCCCGCGCCGGCAGGACCGTTGCGGCTGTGGCGGCCGCAAGCAGGGCTCGGCGTGAGACGGACATGGCGAACGCTCCCGGTATCGCGCGCCCTTGGCCCGGCGTCGGACCCAGGCGCGTCATTGCCGCCGCAAGTGGAGCACCCGTGGCGACCGAATTCAACCTGGACTGCAGCGCCGCCGCGTGATGCCCTAGGACCAGCAGCGTAGGGGGCCAATAATGGCGAACTGGATTCGCATCGCGTCCACGGCGGACGTGGCGCCGGGCAACGCGTTGGGCCTGGAGGTGATGGGCCTCAGCCTGGCACTGTGCCGCGTGGGCGAGGAGTGGTTCTGCACCGACAACATCTGCACCCACGCCTACGCGCTGCTGACAGAGGGATGGCTGGATGGCCATATCATCGAATGCCCGCTGCACGCCGGCCAGTTCGACGTGCGAACCGGGGCGGCATTGGGCGACCCGGTGCAGACCGACCTGCGGACCTACCCGGTTCGCATCGACGGCGATGCCGTGATGGTGGCGCTGCCGTGACGACGCACCGGCCAGGCCGAGAGTGGAGCGCCGCCGCCTACCCCGTCGCGAACGACGCCTGCAGATGCGATAGCAGCTGTTCGCGGTTGTACGGCTTGGACAGCAATGGCACGCCGGCCGGCGCCGACTGATCGAAATCCCCGGTGTAGCCGGACGTCAGCAGTATTCTAAGGCCGGGACGTTGGCGCTGGGCGGCTTCGGCGAGTTGCAGGCCATTCAGCCCGCCCGGCATCATCACGTCGCTGAACAGCAGATCGATCGGGCCGTCGCCTGCAAGCAGCGCCAGCGCCTCGTCGGCGCTGGAAGCGGTCAACGCGCGATAGCCAAGTTCGCGGACGCTCGCCACCACGATGTTGCGGACATCCATGTCGTCCTCGACCACCAGCACGACCAGTTCGCCGGCGGGCGTCGATTGTCGAACGACCGGGTCCGGCGGCTCTGGCGGCGACAGCCCCTCCGATGCCCGGGGCAGCAGCAGTTCGATGGTGGCGCCGTGGCTCGGGCTGGTCATGATCCTGGCCTCGCCGCCCGCCTGCTTGGCGAAACCGTAGACCTGGCTCAACCCGAGGCCGGTGCCTTTGCCGATGCCCTTGGTGGTGAAGAATGGCTCGAACGCCTTGGCCGCCGTCGCCGCGTCCATGCCTTGCCCGGTGTCGGTCACCGACACGCGCACGTAGTCGCCGGGTGGCAGGTCGGTCGAAGCGGCTTCGGCCAGCTCGATGTTGCGCGTGGTGATCAGCACGCGCCCGTCGCCGCTGATCGCGTCCCGGGCGTTGCCGACCAGGTTCAGGATGGCCGCCTCGAAGTGACCGGGGTCCAGCCGCACCGGATGCAGCCCGGCCTGCAGGTCCAGCCCGACCGTCACGGCGGCCCCTGCCGCGCGGCCCAGCAAGGGCTCGAACTCGTGCAACAGGGCATTCAGGTCCAGCACCTCCGGACTAAGGAACTGCCGCCGGGAGAAGGTGAGCAGCTGCTGGGTGATCTGCCCGCCTCGCCGCGTCGCGAGCACGATCTGCTCGGACAACTGCCTGACCCGGGCCGGATTGTCCGCCCGGTTCGCGAGCAGCTCGGCGCTGCCCAGGATGACGGTGAGCAGGTTGTTGAAGTCGTGCGCGATCCCGCCCGTCATCTGGCCGACCGCCTCGAGCCGCTGCGACCGCAGCAGCGCGGCCTCTGCCCGTTCACGCCGCCCGATCTCCTCGTTCGCCAGCGCCAGCGCGCGCTGTTCGCGCCGGGTGCGCACCAGCGCGGTGGCGGTCACGGCGGCAAGTGCGAGCGTGGCGGGCACGCCGAACATGAGATGGCTGAGCACGGTGGCGCGCCAGCCGGCGACGACGCTGTCGCGATTATGGCCGGCCACGACATATAGTGGGAAGCCGGCCAGTTTACGGTATGCGAACAGCCGCATCGGCGCGCCAGGCTCGATCGCGGAGGGGCTCTCGTAGACGCCGCCGTCCGGGTGCGCGCGGATCGACGCCAGAAACACTGTCGGCCTGGGATGCGGCGGCGTGTAGGCGACACTGGGATAACGCGCGAGGATCGTCCCATCTTCGCGCATGAGCATCAGGAGCTTGCCAGCCAAAGTGTCCGGGCCGCCTTCCTCGATGAGGCTGTCGTAGAAGTCCTCGAAAAACGCCGGCGGCACGGCGACGTTGATTACTCCGAGCACGGCGCCGTCCTCGCCCCGCCAGGCCCGCGCCAGTCCGAAGAACGGCGTTTTGTTGAAGAGGCCGGATTGCAGGCCGCTGACGTACGGTCCGGACTCGCGGCGCTCGACCACGGCCTTGAAGTAGTCCGCCTCCGCAAGGCTGAGGTTTCTCGGCACGGGGTAACCGGCGGCGCTGACCAAGGGACGACCATCCCGATCGACGACGATGACGCCTTGGACCTGCGGCAGCCGGGCAATCATCAGGTCCAGCGAGTCGTGCAGTTGCTTTTCGGCTCCTATGACGGCTGAGGAGTCCATGCCGCGGAGGAGGTCGTTGACCCGGTCGGTGATCTGACTTTGGCCCTCGAAGACCCTGGCGGCGTGCTCGCGGGCCACCTCGGCGTTGCGCAGCAATTCCTGGTTGGCGGCGACGAACGCCTCGCGGAAGTTGAGCCACGAGACCACGCCGAACAGCAGCGACGGCGCCAGCACGGATATTGCCAGCAGCATCCACAGTGGGCCCATCGCGCTGCCACGCGCGGTTGGCGCATGCGCCGAAGCGCCTTTCACCCTGCTGAGCCCACACCTGCCAAGCCCACCCCCGCTAAGCCAGGGCGGCAGGATGCGGCGCCGCCAGGCGCGGCCCGGCGCCGAACAGCTTGTGCCTATAGGCGCCGGGCGCGTACTCCCGCTTGTAGACGCCACGCGACTGCAGTTCCGGAACCAGCAGGTCCACCGCCGCCTCCCAGCATTCGGGCGCTACGGTGCGAGACAGGTTGAACCCATCTACGTCGGTCTCCGCCACCCAGCCCTGCAGGGCGTCCGCCACCTCCCCCGCGCTGCCGACGATGGGGGACTGCCGGCTGCCCAGCACGAATTGGTCGGCCAGCATCCGCTTGGTCCAGCCCGCGCCCAGCTGCCGCGTCATCGCCTCCACGTTGGAGCGGATCGCGTCCGTCGGCGCGGCGTCCACGGGTTCGTCCCAGTCGTAGGCGGCGAAGTCGATGCCCAGCGATGCGCTGGACTGGGCGAACGCGCCCTCCACGCTGGAGTGCGCGCGATACTCGGCAAACAGCGCCTGCGCATCCGCTTCGGTGCGGCCGACGACGAGCGTCGCGCCGACGAACACGCGGATCGGGCGCGGGGCGGCGCGGGCGCGCAGGTCGGCCACCAGGCGCGCGACGCCGGGCTTGTCGCCGCCGTTGACGAACACGCATTCCGCATGGCGCCCGGCGAAGGCGCGGCCGCGATCGCTGCTGCCGGCCTGGTACAGCACGGGGGTGCGCTGCGGCGTGGGCGCGACCAGGTGCATGGCGTCGAACCGGTATTGGGCGCCCTCGTGTCGCACGCGGCGGACCGCATCCGGCGCCGTGAAGCAGCCGGGCTCGCGGCGGACAGCGTCGTCGTCCCAACTGCGCTCCCACAAGGCGTAGGCTGCGGCCATGAACTCTTCCGCCAAGTCATAGCGATCGTCATGCGCCATCTTGGCGGTGAACCCCATCGCCCGGGCCGCGCTGTCCAGGTAGCCGGTGACGATGTTCCAGCCGATGCGCCCGCCGGTCAGCTGGTCCAGCGTCGACATGCGGCGGGCGAAGGTGAACGGCTGCTCGGTGGCGAGGTTGACCGTGACGCCGAACCCGAGGTGTCCCGTCACGGCGGCCATGGCCGACACCAGCAGCATCGGGTCCAGCAGCGGCGCTTGCACGGCATGGCGCAGCGCCGCGTCGGGCGTGCCGCCATGCACGTCGTAGACGCCCAGCACGTCGGCCAGGAACAGCCCGTCGAACAGCCCGCGCTCCAGCAGGCGCGCCAGGCTGGTCCAATGCGCCAGCTGGCCGTATTCGGCGGAGTGGTCCCTCGGGTGGGTCCACATGCCCTGCTGGATGTGGCCGACGCAGGCCATGTCGAACGCGTTTAGGCGGATCTCCCGCTTGGTCATCGGGGGTGTGCTCAGGCCGCCGGCTCGCGCGTCCACTCCCGCCACAGCATGATGAGCGCCGCCATGATCGCCGGCCCCACGAACAGCCCGATCAGCCCCCACACCTCGACCCCGCCGAGGATGCCGAGCAGCACCCAGATGAACGGCAACTTGGTCGCGCCGCCGATCAGCACCGGGCGCACGAAGTGGTCGGCGCTGAAAGTGACGGCCATGCCGATGCAGAACACCGCGATGGCCCAGCCGAGCGACCCGTTGGCGAGCAGCAGCAACGAGCAGATTGCAAACACCACGGGGGCGGCAAACGGGATCATGGCGGCCACCGCCGTGAGCGCGCCAAAGATGGTCGGATGCGGCACGCCGGCGACCGCGTAGACGATGCCGAGCAGGAAGCCCTCGCCCAGGCCAACCAGCACCAGGCCGTCCACGGTGCCGTGGATGGACGCGATGATCTGCATGCCCAGCCGCTCGCCGCTCGGCCCGAACGTGCGCGCGCCGAAGCGGCGCATCTGCTTGGTCAATACGTGGCCTTCCTTGAACAGGAAGAACAGCGTCAGCAGCGTGAACACGAACAGCGTCAGCCGCCGCGCCACCTGCGTGCCGACCATCCGGCCGACGTTGGTCAGCCGCCCGGCGGTGCTGCGTTGCACCAGCTCCTTCGCGCTGCCGGGGTCGGCCAGGTTGGCCTGCCACCAGCCGTCGACCTCGGACTGGCCAAACGGCAGATGGCGCAGCATGTCGGGTTCCGCGATGCCGTTCGCCTGGGCGTTGCGCACCCACTCGGTGGCGGAGTGGGCTTCCTTCGCAATCTGCATGCCGACCAGGCCGAGCGGAACGACGAACACCAACGCCACCGCGAGCGTGAACACGGCCGGCAACAGGATGTTGTGCTTCCCCGGCGGGAAGTGCTTTTGCGCGCGGCAGTAGAGCGGCCACAGCGCGACGGCGAAGATGGCGGCCCAGACCAGCGCGCTGAGGAAGCCTTCCAGCGTGTAGAGCCCAAGCAGCAGAAGCGCCATCGCGAGCGCCCAGGTGGCGAACAGCTGCGGCCGCGACGGCCCTTGCGGGGCCCCGGTGCGTATCGTGACCACGTCGCCCTGCACCGGGAACGACGGCGTCACCGTGTCGAGTCCGGACGGTTCGGACAGTCGTTGATGCGGTTCCATGCCGCCACTATGCCTCAAGTCAGCGTGGAAGGCGAAGCCGGCGCGCGGGGAGCGCCGGCTACTCGGCGGCGATTGTCCGGGTGGCAGGCGAGGACTGGGCATACGCCAGCCACATCGCCAGGCCGGTGAACAGGAAGCCGCCGGCCAGGTTGCCGATCGTCACGGGCAGCTCGTTCCACAACAGGAAAGCCCCGACGCTGGTCTTGGCGCCAAGCAGCAGGCCCAGCGGGAAAAGGCTCATGTTGACGACGGCGTGCTCGAAGCCTTGGGCGAAGAACAGCACGATCGGCAACCAGCAACCCAGCACCTTGCCGACGACCGAACCGGACGACAGCCCCATCGTCACGCCGAGGCACACGAGCCAGTTGCACAGCATCGCCTTGACGAACACGGTCAGCAGCCCGGCGCCGCCGAGCGCCTCGTAGCCCGCGGTGCGCGCCTCGACCGCGGCGCGAAGCCGGTCGCCGATGACGGCGCCGTTGTTGGTGCCCGCGTTGGTCAGCACGATCCAGATCAGCGCCGCATACACCAGCGCGCCCGCGAAATTGCCGACGAACGTCCAGAACCAGTTCCGCAGCATCTGCGCGGTGGTCGCGCGCCCGGCCATCACCGCCATTGGCAACAGGGCGAAGCTGCCGGTGATCAGGTCCAGCCCGAGCACCACGATTATGGAGAACCCCACCGGGAAGATCAGCGCGCCGACCAGCGGCACGCCGGTCTGCGCCAGCGCCAGGAACGCCAGCGTGGTGGCAACCCCCAGCAGGGCGCCCGCCAACGCGCTGCGGGCCAGCAACGCGCCAACGCCGAGACGAGCCTTCATCGCACCAGCCTCGATCATGCTGGCGACGATGTCGGCAGGCTTTACGGCGTCTGACATGCAATTGGCTCCCGGTATTCCCGCAGCCGACGCAATTGGCATGCCAACGGCGCCGTCAGCGCCGCGAGGGCCGGCGTCCCTTGAACGACCGCTTCGACGGATCGTACCCGCCACCGCCAGGCCCGAGCGGTTCCGGCGTGCGGTCCCGTTTGGGCGCGCCGATGCGTTGCGACAGCGGCGGCGGCTCCAGGCCCAGCTGCAGCGCCTCCAGCCGCTTCACCTCGTCGCGCAGCCGGGCGGCCTCCTCGAACTCCAGGTCCGCCGCCGCCGCACGCATGCGCTTCTCCAGCTCGGCGATCGAGTGCACCAGGTCCTTGCCGACCATGTCGGTGACCGCGCTGTCCTTGATCGGCGACACCGTCACGTAGTCCTGCTCGAACACGCTGTTCAGCGCCTCGCCGATCTGCTTGCGCACGCTGGTCGGGGTAATGCCGTGCGCCTCGTTCCACGCGTTCTGCTTGGCCCGGCGGCGCGCCGTCTCCTCCAGCGCGTTGCGCAGGCTGTCGGTCATCACGTCGGCATACAGGATCACCCGGCCGTCCACGTTGCGCGCGGCGCGGCCGATGGTCTGCGTCAGGCTGGTCTGGCTGCGCAGGAAGCCTTCCTTGTCCGCGTCCAGGATCGCCACCAGCGCGCATTCCGGGATGTCCAGCCCCTCGCGCAGCAGGTTGATGCCGATCAGCGCGTCGAACACCCCCAGCCGCAGGTCGCGGATGATCTCGATGCGCTCCAGCGTGTCCACGTCGGAGTGCAGGTAGCGCACCTTCACGCCGTGCTCGGTCAGGTAGTCGGTCAGGTCCTCCGCCATGCGTTTGGTCAGCGTGGTGACCAGGGTGCGGGCGCCCATGGCGACGGTGGCGCGAATCTCGGCCAGAAGGTCGTCCACCTGGTGCTCGACTGGGCGGATCTCGGTCACCGGGTCGATCAGGCCGGTCGGACGGATGACCTGCTCGGCGAACACGCCCTGCACGCGCTCCAGCTCCCAAGGGCCGGGCGTGGCGCTCACGAACACGGTCTGCGGGCGGAAATGCTCCCACTCCT
>CAXTBW010000110.1:0-14352 GCA_964242925.1 uncultured Acetobacteraceae bacterium | reverse complement strand
ACGCGTTCACCAACCCCAGCACCAACAGCTACAAGCGGCTGATCCCCGGCTTCGAAGCGCCCGTGCTGCTCGCCTACTCCGCGCGCAACCGCTCCGCCTCGTGCCGCATCCCGTACACCACCAGCCCGAAAGGCAAGCGCGTCGAGGTGCGGTTCCCGGACCCGTCCGCCAACCCCTACCTCGCCTACGCCGCGCTGCTGATGGCCGGGCTGGACGGCATCCGCAACAAGATCAATCCGGGCGACCCGATGGACAAGGACCTGTACGATCTGCCGCCAGAGGAGCTGAAGGGCATCCCGACCGTCTGCGGGTCGCTGCGCGAGGCATTGGGCGCGCTGGCCGCGGACCACGAGTTCCTGCTCGCCGGGGACGTGTTCTCCATCGACCAGATCGAGAGCTACATCGAGCTGAAGTGGACCGAGGTCTATCGTTTCGAGCACACGCCGCACCCGGTTGAGTTCGAGATGTACTACTCCGTCTAGCCTAGCCTAAACGCCCTCTCCCTTTGGGAGAGGGTTGGGTGAGAGGCCCGCGCGCACCATCTCGCCTGCGACGCTTCACCCCCGAGCAGACAGCAAGGCGGCACTACTTTGACGGTCGCCCGCTATCTCCAGGTGGCCCAGGCGATCGAGGAACGGATCACCACCGGCGTCTACCCCGTCGGCTCGCTGATCCCGACCGAGATCGACCTGGCGGCCAGCTTCGGCGTCAGCCGGCAAACGGTCCGCCAGGCCATCGCCCAGCTGCGCGCGCGCACCCTGCTGTCCGCGCGCAAGGGCGTCGGCACGCGGGTCGACGCGGTGCGGCCGCTGATGGGCTATCAGCACACCATCCAGTCGCTCACCGAGCTGTTCCGCTACGCCGAGCAAACCGTGTTCCGCGTCGAACGGACCACCCGCGTCACCGCCGCCGGCCGGCTCGCCGCCGAGCTGGGGTGCCGCGCCGGCCGGCCCTGGCTGCTGCTGGAAGGCGTGCGCGAGCAGCCCGGCGCGCCGGCCCCGCTGGGCGCGATGACCGTCTACGTCGACGCGCGTTACGCCGACTTCCTGGCCGAACCGCGCGTTCATGCCACCGCGATCTTCTCCCAGATCGAGCAGCGTCACGGCGAGGCGATCGCCGAGGCCGAGCAGGAGTTCGAGGCGATGCTGCTCGACGAGGCCACCGCCACCCGGCTGCAGGCGCCTGCGAACGGTCCCGCGCTGCTTGTCACCCGGCGCTACTACGGCGCTGGCCGGCGGTTGGTGGAGCTGTCCCGCACCATCCACCCCGCCGGGCGCTTCCGCTACGCCATCACCCTCCGCCGGCAGTAGCAGAAGTCGTCATGCCAGGGCTTGACCCTGGTATCCACGGGCCGCCAACGCCGCCGGCCCACCGTGCTGGACCCCGATGCCGGCCCGCCACCTGCTGCGGCTAGCGGCGCCCCGTGAATACCAGGTCGATCCCTGGCATGACGGTGCTTGAGAATGCAGCACCTCCACCGCCAGCCTCGCTTTCCGCCCAACCGCTTTTCGCCTATTAGCGCGACGGCCCGCTTCCGGATGGATCAACAGATGCGCAAACTGGTTTTCTGCCTGCTCGCCACCTGCGCGCTCACCAGTGTCGCGCGCGCCGCGGACCCGGCGCCGGTCCGCATCACTGTCATTGCCGACCTCAATGACGACATCTACGACGCGCGCGCAGGCCGCGGCGGGGTGGACGCGACCCGCATGGCCGTGGCCGATTTCGGCGGCGCCGTGCTGGGCCGCCCGGTCGTGGTCGACTCGCTGAACGACCATAACAAGCCGGCGGAGGCGCCCGGCCTCGCCACCCAGGCCTTCGACGCCGGCGCCGACCTGCTGATGGACGTGCAGAACTCGCCGATCGCCATGGCGGTGGCCAAGGTCGCGACGGAGCGGCATCGGCTGGCCATCGTCACCGGCGCCGCCGTGCCCGCGCTGACCCGCGGCGCCTGCACGAGGTACGTCTACCACTACTCGTTCGACGCCCCCGCCATCGAGACGGCGACCGCCAACAGCCTGGCCTCCCTGCCGGACGCCAAGCGATGGGTGTTCATCGTGGCGGATGCCGGGTTCGGCCGCGGCGCGGCGGCGACCTTCACACCCATCATCACGGCGGCCGGCGGCCAGGTGGTGAAGGCGTTCACCGTGCCCCCCACGACGCGCGACCTGTCGGCCATCCTGGCGGAGGTGAAGGGCATCGACCCCGACGTGATCGCCGTGTTCAACGCCGGCGCCGACAACGATTACGAGGTGGCGGCGGTGACCAAGGCCGGGCTGCGCGCCCGCGTCA
The DNA here is from genome assembly GCA_964242925.1 of uncultured Acetobacteraceae bacterium. Taxonomy (GTDB): domain Bacteria; phylum Pseudomonadota; class Alphaproteobacteria; order Acetobacterales; family Acetobacteraceae; genus LMUY01. The sequence goes on along the minus strand of CAXTBW010000110.1, from coordinate 12,063 downwards.
CGACCGCGCTGCTGTACCTGTCGGACGTGGACCGCATGCGCGATGGCTACGCGGGCGTGCAGGCCGCCGTGCCCTGGTACTGGAACCTGGACCCGGCCGCCCGCGCCTGGGCCGACCGCTTCGCCGCCGCGCATGGCGGCCGCCGCCCCACCGCCGCGCAGGCTGCCGACTACTCCGCGACCACGCAGTGGCTGCAAGCCGTGCGCACCGCCGGGTCCACCGACGCGGACGCGGTGACCCGCGTGCTGGACGGGCATAAGTTCGACGACATGTTCGCCCACGGCGGCGAGTTCCGCGCCAGCGATCACGCCGTCATCCACGACCTCTCTATCGTCAAGGTGCGCTCGCCCGAGCAGCTGCCGGAGCCGCAGGCCTGGTACGAGGTGCTGGCGACGATCCCCGCCGCGACCGCGTTCCCAGCCGGGACGGAGTGCAAGATGGCGCCCTGACCAACGCAGGCGCCTCGGGAGGACACAACAATGACGCTTAACCGCCGCCGCCTGCTGCAGGCCGCAGCGCTCGGTTTGGCCGCGCCACGCATCGCGCGCGCGCAATCGACCAGCGTGCTGCGCTTCGTGCCCTATGTCGACCTGGCCATCCTCGACCCGGTCATCAACACCGCGTCGCAGACTCGCACCCACGGCTACCTGGTGTTCGACACGCTCTACGCGCAGGACGCCAACTACGCCGCCCGTCCGGAGATGGTCGACGGCCACCAGGTCGACGACGACCACCGCCTGTGGACCCTCACCCTGCGCGACGGCCTGCGGTTCCACGACGGCACGCCCGTGCTCGCCCGCGACGTGGTCGCCAGCCTGCGCCGCTGGGGCGCCGCGGACCCGGCGGGCCGCGCCCTGTTCGGCGTGGTGGACGAGATCGCGGCGCCGTCCGACACCGTGGTGCGGATCCGCATGAAGCGATCCTACCGCCTGCTGCCCGACGTGCTCGGCAAGATCGCGCCCAGCATGGCCTGCATCATGCCGGAGCGGCTCGCCAACACGCCGGCCACCACACCCATCACCGAGATGGTCGGCAGCGGCCCGTTCCGCTTCGTTGCGAACGAGCGCGTCCCGGGCTCGCGCGCGGTCTACGAGCGCTTCGCCGGCTACGTCCCGCGACCCGGCGGCGCGCCCGGGCTCACCGGCGGGCCCAAGCTGGTGAACTTCGATCGCGTCGAATGGATCACCATGCCCGAGGCGGGCACCGCGGCGGCGGCGCTGCAGAGCGGCGAGATAGACTGGTGGGAGGTGCCCCCGCCGGACCTTATCCCGCTGCTGCGGCGCGACCGCAACCTGGTCACGACGGTGAAGGACAAAACCGGCGTGGTGCCCATCTTGCGCTTCAACTCGATTCAGCCGCCCTTCGACAACCCCGCCGTCCGCGCCGCCGCCCTGGCCGCCGCCAGCCAGCGGGAGTTCATGGAGGCGTTCAGCAGCGACCCGGACGAGTGGCGCGCGGGGGTCGGCCTGTTCACGCCGGGCACCCCGATGGCGACCGACGCCGGTTTCGACCGCTTCCCCGCCAAGCCGGACCTGGACGCCGCAAGCCGCGCCATCGCCGCCGCCGGCTACAAGGGCGAGCGGGTCGTGGTGATGCAGCCGACCGACCACCCGGTGAACAACGCCATGGCGCAGGTCGGCGCCGATCTGTTCAAGCGCATCGGCCTGAACGTCGACATCCAGGCGATGGACGCCGGCACCATGTTCCAACGCCGGGCCAACCGCGAGGGCGTGGAGAAGGGCGGCTGGAGCGTGTTCCCGTCCATGGTCGGCGGCGCCGACGCGCTGAACCCGGCCGTGTCGTTCCTCACCCGCGGCAACGGCGCCAACGCATGGTATGGCTGGCCCACCATCCCCCGCCTGGAGGAGGCCCGCGCGGCCTGGTTCGACGCGCCGGACCTGGCGGCGCAGCAGGCGCTGTGCGGCCAGATGCAGGTGGCTGTGCTGGATGCCGCGCCGCACATCCAACTGGGGCAGATCCTGCAGCCAACGTCGTTCCGCGCCAATCTCACCGGCGTGCTGGACGGCATCCCAAAGTTCTGGAACGTGAAGAAGGGTTAACGCGGTACGAACGCACGCGGCGCTTGCCCGCAAAACTCGCCGGCCGCAATGTTCGGCCATAAAGACCAGGGGAGCGACACCATGTCCATCACCGCCGGCCAGCGCCCGATGCGCTACGACCTGGACCTGCCGTCCGCCCGAGACCGCGTATCCCCGGGGGAGTGGGAAGCGCGGGTGAACCTGGCCGCCTGCTACCGCCTCGTGGCGCTGTGGGACATGACGGACATGATCGCGAACCACATCTCGGTCCGCGTCCCCGGCGAGCCGAACCACTTCCTGATCAACGCATACGGCCTGCTGTATGAGGAGATCGCCGCCTCCAACCTCATCAAGATCGACCTCGACGGCAATATCATCGACAAGCCGGACTTCGACTACGGCATCAACCGCTCCGGGTTCGTGATCCACGGCGCCATCCATCGCGCGCGGCACGAGGTGGACTGCATCATCCACACCCACACGCCGGCGGGCATGGCGATCAGCTCCATCAAGTCCGGCCTGCTGCCGATGACGCAGACCTCGATGCGGTTCACCACCGTCGCCTACCACGCGTTCGAAGGCGTCGCGGTCGACCTGGCGGAGCAGGAGCGGCTAGTGGCCGACCTCGGCGACGCGGACCTGATGATCCTGCGCAACCACGGCCTGCTGGTGGTGGGCCCCACCGTGCCGCAGGCGTTCAGCAACATCTATCGCGCCGAACTGGCCTGCAAGGCGCAGCTGCTGGCGATGGCGACCGGCGACGAGATGGTGACGCCCCCGGCCGAGGTGATCGCCAAGACCAACCACCTCTATCGACCCGAAGTGCGACGCCCGTTCGGCATCCTCGAATGGCCGGCGCTGCTTCGCAAGCTGGACCGGATCGACCCGACATACCGGGACTGACCGGCATGGCCACCATCGCCGAGACCCTGGGCGACTACGCCGCCGCCGAGACCCGCGGCGCCTTGCCCGACGAGGTGCGCCACCACGCCTGCCGCGCGGTGATCGACTACTTCGCCTCGCTGCTGCCCGGCAGCCGGTTGCCGCCCGCCACGTTGCTGGTGGCCGCGCTGGAGGACGAGACGGGCGGGCGCGCGCTGGTCTATGCCGGCGGCCGGCGCGCGCCGTTGCGCACCGCGGCGCTGATCAACGCCACCGCCGCGCACACCATCGAGTTCGACGATATCTTCCGCGACGCCGTCTATCACCCCGGTTGCCCGGTGATCGCCGCAGCCCTGGCCGCGGCGCAGGCGCATGGCGCGGACGGCGCTGCCCTGCTGCGCGCCATCGTGGTGGGCTACGAGGTGTCGACCCGCATCGGCGTCGCGGTGCAGCCCTCGCACTACCGGTTCTGGCACACCACGGGGACCATCGGCACGTTCGGCGCCGCCGCCGCCGTGGCCAGCATCCTCCGCCTGGACGGCTTGCAGACCGCGCACGCCATCGCCAGCGCGGGCACCATGGCGGCCGCGCTGCAGCAGGCGTTCCGGTCCGACGCGATGTCGAAACCGCTGCACGCCGGCCACGCCGCGGAGGCCGGCGCGCTGGCGGCAATGGCGGCCGCGCAGGGCGTCACCGGCGCGCTGGACGTGCTGGAAGGCGCCGCCGGGTTCGGCGCGGCAATGAGCACGGGCGCCGACTGGTCCCGCGCCACTGACGGGCTGGGCGAGCGCTACAACATCACCGTGATGACGTTCAAGAACCACGGTTGCTGCGGCCACGCCTTCGCGGCGATCGACGGCGCGCTGGCCGCCGGCGCCGGCCTGGCCGCGGACGACATCGCCCGCATCCGCATCGGCAGCTACCGCGCGGCCTACGAGGTCACCGGCCGCCACAACGTGTCCACCCCGTTCGAGGGCCGCTTCAGCACGCCCTTCACCGTCGCCAGCGCCCTGGTGCACGGCAGCGTCCGCCTGAACGCCTTCACCCCGGAACGCCTCGCCGACCCGGTGGTGCAATCGCTGATGCAGCGCGTCGACATGACCATCGACCCCGGGTGCGACGCCGCCTTCCCGGGGCGCCGCTCCGCCACCGTCGAGATCGAGACGACCGACGGCCGCCGCCTGCGGCACCATCAGCCGACCCGCAAGGGCGACCCGGAAGACCCGCTGAGCGACCGCGAACTGGCGGGCAAGTTCATGGAGTTGGCGGCGCCCGTGACGGGCGAGGCGGCGGCGGAGACGTTGCTCGCCACGCTGCGCACGCTGGACGGGCAGGGCGCGCCGGCGATCGCCTCGCTCGGGCGTCCGGCTGCATAATGGCGTCGTCGCAACGCGTCGTCCCGATCGCGATGGCGCCGGCCGCGCGCGCAGGGCTGGACCCTCGGCTGCGGTCCGTGCTCGGCGGCTCGGTCGGCAACCTCATCGAGTGGTTCGACTTCCACATCTACGTCGCGTTCTCGCTGTTCTTCGCCAAGCAGTTCTTTCCCGACGACAGCCCGACGGTGCAGTACATCAGCACCGCCGGCATCTTCGCGCTCGGCTTCCTGTTTCGCCCGCTCGGCAGCTGGGTGTTCGGGGTCTACGCCGACCGCCACGGCCGCCGCGCCGGCCTAACGTTGACCGTGACGATGATGTGCGCCGGGTCGATGCTGATCGCGATCTGCCCCACCTACCGCCAGGTCGGCGCGTGGGCGCCGGCGCTGCTGATGGTCGCGCGCATGATCCAAGGCTTGTCGCTCGGCGGCGAATACGCATCCAGCGCGGTCTACCTCACCGAGATCGCCTCCCCCGGGCGGCGCGGGTTCTACAGCAGCTTCAACTACGTCACCCTCATCTTCGGGCAGTTGCTGGCGACGTTGCTGCTGCTCGTGCTGCAGCGCTGGATGCTGACGCCGGCGCAGTTGAGCGAGTGGGGTTGGCGCATCCCGTTCGTGATCGGCGCGCTGGGTTCGATGATGGCCTGGCAGATTCGCCGCGGCATTGAGGAGACCGCGCAATTCCAGCGCCAGACCGTGCGCGAGCGCCGCCCGATCCGCGAGCTGCTGCGCCGTCCGCGCGCGCTGGCGCTGGTGGCGGGGATGACGGTGGGCGGGACGGTCGCGTTCTTCACCTACACCGTCTACATGCACCGCTTCCTCAAGCTGTCGGTCGGGCTGACCAACCTGCAGACCACGCTGGTCTCGTCCGCCACGCTGCTCTTGTTCATGCTGCTGCAGCCCGTGTTCGGCGCCCTGTCCGACCGCATCGGCCGCAAGCCGCTGCTGCTCGGCTTCGGCGTGCTGGGCACGTTGGGCACCGTGCCCATCATGACCGCGATGACGCAGACCCACGACGCCTGGGTCGCGTTCGGGCTGCTGATGATCGCGCTGGTGATCCTGTCCGGCTACACCTCGGTCAACTCGGTGGTGAAGGCGGAGCTGTTCCCCGCCAACGTGCGCGCTCTGGGCGTAGGCCTGCCCTATGCGATCGTGATCTCGCTGTTCGGCGGCACGGCGGAGTACGCAGGGCTGCGCTTCAAGCAGGCCGGGCATGAAACGTGGTTCTTCTGGTACGTCAGCCTGTGCATCCTGTGCACGCTGGTCACCACGCTAACCCTGACCGAGACGCGGACCCACTCCCAGATAGATTCGGACGTCGTCGCGGGATGAGCCGATCGCTGGACGGCATCCGCGTGCTGGACCTGACCAGCATCGTCGTCGGCCCGGCCGCGACGCTGCGGCTTGCCGATCTCGGCGCCGAGATCATCAAAATCGAGCCGCCCGGCGGCGACCTGTTGCGCACGCTCGGCGGGCCGTCCCCCTCCGGCCGCATGTCCGGCAAGTACTTGCACTTCAACCGGGCCAAGCGGTCGGTCTGCCTGGACCTGAAGCGCCCGGCGGCGCTGGCCGCGCTTAGGGCCATCCTGGCCGGCTGCGACGTGCTGGTGTCCAACGTCCGGCCGGAGGCGCTGGCCCGCCTCGGCCTGGATGCCGCCACTTGCCGCGCCCGGCAACCGGGGCTGATCCATTGCAGCATCACCGGGTTCGGACCCGGCGGCGTTTACCGTGGGCTGCCGGCCTACGACACCGTCATCCAGGGCGTGTCGGGCGTTGCCGGGCTGGCGCTGCAGCGTGACGGCGTGCCGCGTTTCGCGCCGCTGCTGCTGGCCGACCACGTGGTGGCGGAGATCACCGCCGGGGCGATCAGCGCCGCCCTGTTCGGCCGCAGCCGCACCGGGCAAGGCGCGGCGATCGAGATTCCGATGTTCGAGACCATGGCCGCCTTCGTGCTGCAGGAGCATCTCGGCCCGCAAAGCTTCGACCCGGCCCTGGGCCCCGCCGGCGACGCCCGCGTGCTCGACCCGGACAACCGCCCCCTGGCCACGGCGGATGGCTGGATCTGCGTGACGTCCAACACCGACGCGCAGGCCCACGGCTTCCTGCGCGCGATTGGCCACGCCGACCTGGTCGCCGACCCGCGGTTCCTCACCTCGGCCACACGGTTCCGCTATGCCCGCGACTGGTTCGGCTTGCGGGCCGAGGCGATGCGGCAGCACACCACGGCGCACTGGCTGGGCGTGCTGGCCGCGGCCGACGTGCCGGCGATGGTCTGCCACACCATGGACACGTTGCCCACGGACGAGCACCTGGCGGCGGTCGGCCTGCTGCAGCCGGAACGCCACCCGCAGGAGGGCGCCATCACCAGCATCCGCCCCAGCCTGCTGATCGACGGCGCCCCCGCGCCCCCTGGACCGCCCGCGGAGCATCTCGGCTGGTCCACCACCCGCGTGCTGGCCGAGGCGGGCCTGGCGTCGAGCGACATCGACGCGTTGCTGGCCGACGGCGGCGGGGTCGACGGCCGGGCCGACTGGGACGCAGCGTAGCGCGGGCGCTGCTGCGCCGGAGGACGTCGCGCTCGAGGCCGCCATCGTGCGACTGATCGGCATCGCGCCGGGCAACGGCGCTTGGCATATCGAGCCAGCGTTTGCCATCGCGTTGCGCAAGCACCGTTCTTGGCGAGACGCGGCGGTCAACGGTTGGCGGACGTCCGACCGCGGGTCTGCTTCAGCGCAACGAGGTTAGTCTCTCGATTTCTCGTGGATGATCGAAGCCGACATCGACGGCGCCATCGATGCGATGTTGCAAACCGGCGCTTCGTCGATAGGCCGTCGCCGCGAGCAGCGGTAAACACACAGAGACCCTGCAATTCGATCCGATGCAGAATTTCGACGGAGACACGTTCTCCGTCATGACCGATCCGCACAATAGAATGGTGCTTGACATCGTGGGGTCCGTCGCGTGCTTCTGCAACGGAACCACGATATTGACGGATGCGGGATATTGCCGGGTCGAGGATCTGGCGCCCGGCGACCTGGTCGTCACGGTCGATGGCGCGCGCGAGCCGATCGTCTGGATTGGCCGCCGCAGCTACAACGCCCGGGCGCTGGCCGGACGGCCCCATCGCCAGCCGGTCCGCATTCGCCGCGGAGCGCTGGGGGACAACGTGCCCATGCGTGACCTGCTGGTATCCCCGCTGCACGCTTTGCTGCTGGACGGCGTGTTGATACCGGCCTGGCTGCTGATCAACGGAAGCGGGATTGTCCAGGAGGAACACGCCAGCGAGGTGCGCTATTTCCACATCGAACTCGCGATGCACGCTGGACTCCTGGCCGACGGCGCCGCGGTGGAGTCCTTTGCCGAGGACAACAACCGCGCAATGTTCGACAACGCTGGCGACGCGCCGATGGAGACCAGGCTGCAGCAGCCAACCGACGTGGTCTCGTTCGCTCCGCGCGTAACCGACGGGACCCGGCTTGAAGTGGTGCGGCGTCGGCTGTCCGCTCGTGCGGCTATGCAGCCGGCCGCCGCTTAGCTCGCCTCAGGCGGCCCGCTTCGGCGCGCGGCGCAGCGCTTCCACAATCGCGTAGAACGCGGGTTTGGGAGCCAGAGCAGCGTCGAACGGCAGCGGACGGGTCGGCAAGCCGTCGGGCCGCCCGAGATTGGCCTGATAGCTGGCGGTGAGCCAGGTGTAACGGTCCGACAGGCCCCAAACGATCACGGCCTTCACCGCCGGCTCATCCAGCGCCGCGTCGAGCAGGGCGGTGTAGCAGGCCGCCACGTCGGCATCTCGTTGCGCGAATCCCGGACCGCCCAGCTTGTCCTGCACGTCCAACTCCGTAAGCACGATCTTGAGGCCGCGTCCGGCCACGTCGCGCAGGAAGCGACGGTAGATCCCGGCGTCGAACTTGGCGTTGTCCAGGACCATGTGCGACTGCAGGCCAACGCCGTCGATCGGCGCGCCAGCCCGCTGTAGAACGTCCAGCAGACGCATCAAGGCGTCTCGCCGCAAGGACTGCGCAGGGGTCGCCATTTCGAACTGGCCGTCGTTGTACAACAGCAGCGCATGCGGGTCCGCAGTCCGTGCGGAATGGAAAGCGCGCACTATGTAGTCGGGCCCGAGCTTCTCCCCGAGGATGGTTGGACGCAAGCCGTTCGCGTCGCCTCGGCCGGGGCGCGTTTCGATTGCCTCGTTGACGACGTTCCAGGAATACACCTGGCCCGAATAGTGTCCCGCCAACTGCGCGACGTGGCGGTCGACGGCCTGCGCCGCCGCGGACTGATCCAACCCTGCGAACCACGGCGGCATCCGTAGATACCAGAGCAGGTGACCCCCGGTCAGCTTCATCCCAGCGTTGCGGGCGAACGTCGTGTTGGGATCCTCGCGAACAGGCTCCACGTCGCCCAGCTTGCCAGACACGTAGGGCCACGAGAGCATGGGCGCCAGAAGATCGCACTGCTGGGTGATAAGCGCCGAATAGCCGGGGATGCCATCGCTGATGCGCACGTCGCTGTCAGTGCCGAAATGCAATCCGGCGAGCGCGGCGGCAGCTTTGAGACTGGGCAGAGCGGGCTGCGCGAGGGCAGAACCCGGGATGGCCGACGCGACCATGCCCAGCATGGACCTTCTACTCCATCGCCGGTTGCAGGAGATAACCATCTTTATGCTCCTTCTGTCTCAGTAACAAATCAACATTTGATACTTATTTTGTTGCCTGCCACTAAAAGACGTTCCAAGAGTGTCAGTCAATAACGATCATATTGTCGGCGGTGCATCCATTCTCCCTTTAACGGCAACCAAATGCCGAGTCCGCGTGTTCCACATCGGGTCACCATACTTCTACTGCTACCAAAAGATAGGCTTTACGGGTAATCAAGATGCTTTGCCGATGACTTTCTTGCAGGAGGAAATGGAGGCGGTATCGAAGCTGCTTGATGCATCTGCGTTGCAATTACTGCCGGGTTGGGCGCCGTTGACTCTCGGCGTCGATCAGTCGGCGACAGCCATAGTCCTGCTGGCGGCCGATGGCGTCATCCGACACGCGAACCCAGCCGCGATCATGGCGCTGGCGCGCAGCAACATACTGCACGTGCGCAGCGGGCGGATTCACCTGAACCGTCGAGAGGAAAGGCTGGCCCTACGGCTGGCCATCGAGTTCGCGGCGCGGGCAAGCGACGGAACGGGCGAACAGCCAGCCGAAATGGTGGTGCTGCACAACAGGCAGCAATGCCCGGTCATGGCGCTGCATCTGCGCCAACTGGTCGGTCCGGGTCTGCCGACAATGATCAGCGTGCGAATCGCCGACATGCTGACGCCCGCCGCGATCGATCCTGCTTGGATCACCCGCGTGTTCCGGCTGACCCAAGCCGAGGCGAGGGTCGCGGCAGGATTGTTCGATGGAATGGATTTGCGGGAGATCGCCGAGCGGCAGACCGTGGCGTTGGAGACGGTGCGCGGGCATCTGAAACGCGGGATGATCAAGGTCGGCGCCCGGTCCCAGGCGCAACTCGTGCGCATGTTGGCCAGCAGCCAAGGTTTGATCGATCCTGACATCGCGGCGTCGTCCGATCGCTCGTCGGTCAGGAAAAACAGAAGTTCAGCCTAATCGGGCAGGCGCCCGGCGCTGCATCGAAGCGGTCGGACGCGGCCGTGTGCTCTTGACACGTCATTGCCGCCGATAGAGGGAAGGTGGCCCGATGCGGGCCTTTTACAGACGGGACGGATGCGATGGCGCAATCACTGACCCGCGCTCTGTCGGTGCGCCAGGCCGCTATCCTGGTGGGCGGGCTGGGTAGCCGTCTTGGTTTGGCGACCGCAACCATCCCGAAACCGATCCTGCCCTGCGGAGACCGCCCGTTCCTCGCCTGGCTGATGCGCGAGCTGGTCCGTTTCGGGATCACCGACTTCGTGCTGCTGGCCGGTCACCACGCCCATGTGCTCGAGGCGGCGCTACCGTCGATCGTGGCCGGCTTGCCCCGCGAGGTGACTGTGACGTGCTCGGTGGAGCCGATGCGCGCCGGCACCGGCGGCGCGTTGCACCACGCAGCCGCGCTGCTGGACGACAAGTTCCTGCTCTGCAACGGCGACTCCGTGTTTGATTGCAACCTGTCCCTGCTGCTCCGCGACGCCGGCGCACGGCCGGCGCTGTGCCGCATGCTGCTGCGCGCGGTCGGCGACACGGACCGCTACGGCGTCGTGACCGTGGAGGGGGATTTGGTCACCGCCTTTCAGCCGCGGGCCGAGCGGCCGACAGCGGGGCTCGTGAACGCCGGCGTCTATCTGGTCGAGCGGGGCCTGCTGAACCACCTCGGTCCTGTCTGCTCGCTCGAATCGGACGTGTTGCCGTCACTGGCTGCGGCCGGCCAGCTCACGGCGACGGTGACGACCGGATACTTTCTCGATATCGGCATCCCGGACGACTTGGCCCGGGCGCAGACCGAACTGCCGGCGCGCTGTCATCGCCCGGCGCTGCTGCTGGACCGGGACGGCACCATCAATGTCGACCACGGCTGGGTCGGATCCGTGGATCGGTGGGAGTGGGTCCCCGGCGCGCGCGAGGCGATCGCGGCGGCCACGCAAGCCGGTTGGCACGTTTTCGTGGTCACCAACCAGTCTGGCATCGCACGGGGATTGTATGACGAAGCAGCTCTGGCAACGCTGCACGCCACCATGGAGGAGGCGATCCGCCGAGCCGGCGGCACGGTGGACGACATTCGCTACTGTCCGTTCCACGAGAAAGCCGTGCTGGAACAGTTCCGCCGGGCCAGCCCATGGCGCAAGCCGGCCCCTGGCATGATCCTGGACCTTATTGCCCGGTGGGAGCTGGACCCCGCCCGTTGCGTTCTCGTCGGCGACCAACCGAGCGACCTGGCGGCCGCCGCGGCTGCCGGGATAACCGCAGTCGCGTTCGACGGGAAGAACCTGCTGGCGACTGTCGCGCCACTCCTGGTGGTCACTGATCAAAAGACATAGTAATTAGATAATTACTCTGTAGCCAATTGCGATCGAGACCAAGTCTGATCCGAGTTGGCCGGAGAAGCCAAAGTGGCTCAATGGCCGCTTTGAAGACACCAAGCGCTACACATCATTGCCAGTCAGCGTATCCGACACGAGTTGGGCAACACTCATTTACGTATCACACGACGTTAATGAAAAAGTGGCGAATAACCCATATGGGGCAAGCGGACGTTCTTACGTGTCTTTTAGATTGCAGACACTGCTTCGGATCATTGGCGGCTCCATCAGGTGCATTGCTGCAATGCGACTGAGTGTCGGCGCGGACGGTCGGGGGCTACCGCAATGAGGTGATCCATGTCCGGCAGCAATGGTTCGAACAACTTGATTGCAGGCAACTATCAAATCTCGACGGATGCATTGGACGGCGTGTGGTTGAATCTCACGTCAGTCGACACGGACAGCAATGGCTACGCCATGAGCATATCGTCGCTCGACTTAACCGGCACGCTTGGCGTCGCCACGCTGAATGCCAACGCGGTTAATGGAGCGTGGTATTCGCCTGGGGCCGCCTTCGCGTATCTAAGCGTAGGCGAGACGGCCACCGACCATTTCACCTACACGGTGACGGACGGGCAGGGCGCCTCGGCGACGGCGACGGCGACCATCATCGTCACCGGGGTGAACCAGGCGCCGGTGGCCCATGCCGAAACGGCGACCACTAAGGCGTCGACCGCCGTGGCGATCAGCCTGCTGGCCGGCGTCACCGACGTGAACCGCGATGACGTGTTGAGCGTGACCGGGCTGACCAC
>CAXTBW010000109.1:0-14534 GCA_964242925.1 uncultured Acetobacteraceae bacterium | reverse complement strand
CAAGCGCGATTGTCCACGTACCACTGCACGGTGCGCGCCAGCCCGCGCTCGAAATCATGCGGGGCGCGCCAGTCCAATGCGGCGGTGGCGCGCGCCGGGTCGATCTCGTAGCGGAAATCGTGGCCGGGCCGGTCGGCGACGAAGTGGATCAGCCGCTCGCGGGGGCCGGCCGGGTCCGGGTGCGCCTTGTCGAGCGCGGCGCAGATGGCGCGCACCACCTGCAGGTTGCTGCGCGGTTGCCGCGCGCCGATCGCCAGCGTGTCGCCCGGCTGGGCTCGTTCCAGCGCCAGCACCAGCGCCTCGGCGTGGTCCTCGACGAACAGCCAGTCGCGCTGGTTGGACCCGTCGCCATAGACCGGCAGGGGCTTGCCCTCGAGCGCGTTGAGCGTGACGAGCGGGATCAGTTTCTCGGGGAATTGCCAAGGCCCGTAGTTGTTCGTGGTGTTGGTGACGAAGGTCGGCAGCCCGTAGGTGTGATGCCAGGCGCGCACCAGGTGGTCGGACGCGGCCTTGCTGGCCGAGTAGGGGCTGCGCGGGTCGTACGGAGTCGTCTCGGTGAAGGGCGGGTCGCCGGCGCCCAGCGCGCCGAACACCTCGTCGGTGGAGACGTGGTGGAAGCGGAACGCGGCGCGGCGGGCCGCATCCAGCCCGGTCCAGTAGACCCGCGCGGCCTCCAGCAGGACGAACGTGCCGACGACGTTGGTGTGGACGAAGGGCGCCGGGCCGTCGATCGAGCGGTCGACATGGGTCTCCGCCGCCAAGTGCATCACCGCGTCCGGCTGATGTGTGGCGAACACCTGCGCCATTGCGCTTGCGTCCGCGATATCGGCGCGGATCAGGGTGTGCCGGGGGTCGCGGCCCGCCTCCTCCAGCGCGTCCAGCGAGGCGGCATAGGACATCTTGTCCACGTTCACCACGCTGGCGCCGCGGTCGCGGACCAGGTGACGAACGACGGCCGAGCCGATGAAGCCGCAGCCGCCAGTCAGCAAAACACGCATTCTTCAATCCGTCTGTGGCCGGCCCATGGCGGGGAAGAACGCGTTTTGGCAGTCAGCCCGTTTTAGGGCAAATCCAGGGCTGAAGCGCCGACTGTCCCGGACGCGTTCACCTCTGCCCATACCGTCATGCCAGGATCGAGCCCTGGCATCACGGCATTCTGTCGCGGGGTGCAGCTTTGACTTACGACCCGGATCAAAGACCCTTGGCGTTCGTCACCACACGGTCCACCAGCCCGTAGGCGATCGCCTCGTCCGCGCCCATCCAGTAGTTGCGGTCGGTGTCGTTGGAGATCCGCTCGTACGTCTGGCCGGTCTCCAGCGCGATCATGCGGTTGATCCGCTCGCGCATCTTGATGATCTCGCGCGCCTCGATGTCGATGTCGGTCGCCGGGCCGCGCACGCCGCCCATCGGCTGGTGCAGCAGGAACCGCGTGTTGGGCAGGCACACCCGGTTCTCCTTGCGGGCGGCCAAGAAGATCAGCGCGCCGGCGCTCGCGACCCACCCGGTGCCGACGATGCGCACCGGCGCCTCCGCGTCCACGTAGCGGATCATGTCGTGGATGGTGTCGCCACTCTCGACGTGGCCGCCCGGCGAGTTGATGAACACGTCGATCGGGCCGTTGCCCTCGCTCGCCAGCGCGAGCAACCGCCCGGTCACGTCGCGCGCCACCTTGTCGTTGATTGCGCCGAACACCAGCACCTTGCGCTGCTTGAGCAGACGGGTTTCCAGCTCGTTGATGGGCGAGCTGAGCGTGCGGTTGTCGCTCGGCTCCTTGGGCTCGGGGCCCATCGGCTCCGGCACGTCGGGGCTGCCTGGGTTCTGGTCCGGGGCGTCGGGCTCGTCGTCATCGTCGAGGCGGGGTTCGAAGAGGCGGGTCATGGCAATTCCTGCTCGGTCGAATGAAAACATGGGCGTTGCGCGGGCGAATGTCATCTAGGGGCGGCTTCGCTGCCGGCGGGGACGCCCTTGCTGGTTGAGTATTCGAAGTGCAGCGCCTCGCCCGGATGGACGATCGGGTGGATGGCGTGGGCGGCGATGGCGGCCTCGCTGAACCCCTGCAGGATGAGCTTCAGCTTGCCCGGGTAGGTCACGACGTCGCCGATCGCGAACACGCCGGGCACGCTGGTCTGGCAGGTGGACGGGTCGACCTGCACGTGGTGGCGCTCCAGGTCCAACCCCCAGCCCGCGATCGGGCCGAGATCCATCGACAGGCCGAAGAACGGCAGCAACCGGTCCGCCTCCAGCGTGCGGACGGAACCGTCGAGATTGGCCACCGCCACCCCGGTCAGAACCCCCTCGTCGCCCGACAGGGCGTGCAGCTGATACGGGATGACCAGCTCCACCTCTCCTTTGGCCGCGGCGGCGTCGAGCTGGGCCGCAGTCCCGGGCGCGGCGCGGAACTTGGGGCGGCGGTGCACCACGTACACCTTCGCCGCGATATCCTTAAGCGACAGCGCCCAGTCGACCGCGCTATCGCCGCCGCCGGCGATCACGACGCGGCGGCCAGCGTAGTCGTCGCGCCGGCGCACCAGGTATTGCACGGCGCCCGACGCCTCGAATGCCGGCAGCCCTTCCAGCGGGGGCCGATTGGGACCGAACGCCCCGGCGCCGGCCGCCAGCAGCACCGCGCAGGCGCGCACCGTCTCGCCGCGGTCGGTGCGGAGCTCGAACGCGCCGCGGACGCCGTCCAGCCGCTCCACCCGGCGGCCCAGCAGGCGGGGGGTCGCGAACGGGGCGATCTGCTGCTCCAGCTGCTCGATCAGGGCGCCCGCGTTGATCGCCGGGTGCGCCGGGATGTCGTAGATCGGCTTCTCCGGATACAGCGCCGAGCACTGGCCGCCGACTTCCGCCAGGGCGTCGATCAGCACCGCGCGCAGCTTCAGCATGCCGCACTCGAAGGCGGCGAACAGCCCGACCGGCCCAGCGCCGACGATGGCGACGTCCGTTTCGATTACCTCGGTCATGCGAAGGAACCTAGCGATGCGTCGGCGGCGCGCAAGGCTGGCTGGCACGCAGCGCCCCTCCCGGGTAAGAACACCAAATGCTTGCGACCGATCCCGCGACCCCGCTGACCCTGCCCGACCTCGAGGCGACGGAGGCGCTGGGCGAGCGCATCGCCCGATTGCTGCGTCCGGGCGACGCGATCCTGCTGCACGGGCCGCTCGGGGCCGGGAAGTCGGCGCTGGCTCGCGCGCTGATCCGCGCCGCCGCCGGACAGCCGGATCTGGAGGCGCCAAGCCCGTCCTACACCCTGGTGCAGGAGTACGACACGCGCGCCGGCCCACTGTTCCACTTCGACCTGTGGCGGCTGGACGGCCCCGGCGGCGTGGTGGAGCTGGGGTGGGACGACGCGCGACTCGGCATTGTGGTGGTCGAGTGGGCCGATCGGCTGGGCATGCTGCGGCCGGACGACGCGTTGGAGATCACCCTCGCGCACGACGGCGACGCGCGGTTGGCGACCGTCTCGGGCTGGGCTGGCCGGCCGCTGTGATCCGCCAGGCGATGGTGCTGGCGGCCGGGTTGGGCTTGCGGATGCGCCCGCTGACCGAGCGCACGGCCAAGCCGCTGCTGCCGCTGGGCGGCCGCCCGTTGCTGGACCACGCGCTGGACCGGCTGCTCGCCGCAGGGGTGACCAAGGTCGTCGTCAACACGCACTGGCAGGCCGGCCTGGTGCAGCGCCACCTGCAGCGCCGCGGACCCGCGCCGGCCGTCGTGGTGCGCCACGAGGACACGCCGCTGGACACCGGCGGCGCCGTCGCGGCGGCGTTGCAGGCGGGGGCATTGGACGACGCGCCGTTCTTCATCGTCAACGGCGACAGCTTCTGGCTGGACGGCCCCGTCGCCACGCTCGGCCGCGTCGCCGACGCGTTCGACCCGGCGGCGCTGGACGGCGTGCTGCTGCTGCACCGCACATTCCAGGTGCAGGGCGAGGCGGGCCGCGGCGATTTCAGCCTCGACCCCTGGGGCTGGCCGCGCCGGCCCAAGGAGCGCGAGATCGTGCCCTACATGTTCGCCGGCGTGCAATTGGCCACGCCCGCGCTGTTCGCCGACTCGCCCCCGGCGCCGTTCAGCACGAACATGTTGTGGGACCGCGCGATCGCCGCCGGGCGGATGCGGGCGGTGGTGCATGACGGGCTGTGGTTCCACCTCTCGCGCCCGCAGGACCTGTCGGACGCGGAGGTGATGCTGCACGCCAACGCAACCGGTGAGAGCCGATAAGCCGGTGAACCTGTTCACCATTCCGCCCCACGGCGCGTTCCTGGACGCGCTGGCGGCGGACTGGCTGCACCGCGCCGGCGGCGACCCGGTGGCGGCGGCCGACGGGCTGATCCTGCTGCCCACCCGCCGCGCCGCCCGCGCGCTGGCCGACGCCTTCCTGCACGCCGCCGACGGCCGCCCGCTGCTGCTGCCGCGCATCGCCGCGATCGGCGCGCTGGACGAGGCGCCGCTGGCCCTGGCCGGCGCGTTGACCCTGCCCCCCGCCGTCCCCGCGCCGGTGCGGCTGGCGCAGCTGACCCGGCTGGTGATGGCGCTGGACGGCCGCTTCGGCGCTCCCGTGAACGCCGACCAGGCCTGGCCGCTGGCCGCCGAGCTGGCCGCGCTGATGGACGAGGCGGACCGGTCGGAGGTGGACCTGGCCGCCGTGCTGCCCGGCCTGGCGGAGGGCGACTACGCCAGCCACTGGGGGATCACGCTCGAGTTCCTGCGCATCGTGACGGCGGCCTGGCCCAACTGGCTCGCCGAGAACGGGCTGATGAACCCCGCCGCGCGCCAGGTCGCCCTGCTGCGCGCGCAGGCCGCCGCGTGGGAGCGGGAACCGCCCGCTTCGCCCGTGCTGGCCGCCGGGTCGACGGGCGGCATCCCGGCGGTGGCGCGCCTGCTGGGCGTCGTGGCGCGGCTGCCGAACGGGCGGGTCGTGCTGCCGGGCCTGGACATGGATATGCCGCAAGCCGCCTGGGACGCGCTGGAGGACAGCCACCCGCAATGCGCGCTGCGCCGCCTGCTGACCCGACTCGGCGCCACGCGCGGCGACGTGGACCCGATGCCGGCGTCGGAACCGGCCCCGGCCGCGCGCGCCGCTCTGCTGAACAGCGCGTTGCTGCCCGCCGGCGCGCTGGCCAGTTGGCGGACCGCCGGACCGGTCGCCCCCGATGGCATGCACCGCCTGGCGCCGGCGGACCAGCAGGAGGAAGCGGTCGCCATCGCCCTGGTGCTGCGTGGCGCGTTGGAGCAGCCTAACCGCCGCGCCGCCCTGGTGACGCCGGACCGCGACCTGGCCGGCCGCGTGGCGGTCGAGCTGGGCCGCTTCGGCGTGGTGGCCGACGACAGCGCCGGCGAGCGCTTGGCCGACACCCCGCCCGCCGTGTTCCTGCGCCTGCTGGCCGCCACGGTGGCCGAGGCGCTGCGTCCCGTCCCCTTGCTGGCGCTGCTGAAGCATCCGCTGGCCGCCGCCGGACTAACCCCCGCACGCTGCCGCGCCGCAGCCCGACAACTGGAGACGGCCGCACTGCGTGGCCCGGCCCCGCCTCCCGGCCTGGCGGGGATCGCCGGGCGCATCGCCTCCGACCGCCTCCGCGAGTTCTTGGACCGGGTCGGCGCCTGCCTGGCCAGCGTGCTCGCGGTCGCCAAGGCCGGCGATGCCGCGCCGGCCGACGCGTTGCGCGCGCTGATCGAAGCGGCCGAGGCGCTGGCGGCCGCGCCGGAGCAGGACGGCTCGATCCGGCTGTGGGCCGGCGAGGACGGGCAGGCGCTGGCGGCGCTGCTGGGCGAGCTGCTGCCCGCGCTGGCCGTGCTGCCGGCCCAGCCGGTCGCGACTCTGCCGGGCCTGCTGGATGCAGCCCTCGCCGGCGCCGTGGTGCGCAGCCGCCGTGCCCTGCGGGGCCGCGGCGGGGTGGAGCACCCGCGCATCTTCATTTTGGGCTTGCTCGAAGCCCGGCTGCAGCGCGCCGACCTGATTGTGCTCGGCGGCCTGGCGGAAGGCGTCTGGCCCGCCGCCGCCGACCCTGGGCCATGGATGAGCCGGCCGATGCGGGCCGCCGCCGAACTGCCCTCGCCGGAGGAGGCGGTCGGACTGGCGGCGCATGACTGGCTGATGGCCGCCTGCTCCGCGCCGGAGGTGGTGCTGTCCTGCCCGCTACGACGGGATGGCGCGCCCGCCGTCCCCGCGCGCTGGCTGCAGCGGTTGGACGCGATGCTGCTCGGCGCTGGTTGCGCGTTGCCGGAGCACCCCGCCGCCCAATGGGCCCGCGCGCTGGACCAGCCGAACGCCCCGCCGCCGCGCCGCCCGCCCCCGGCGCCCCGCCCGGCGCTGGCCCATCGCCCCCGCACGCTGCGGGTGACGGAGATCGAGACCTGGCTGCGCGACCCCTATGCGATCTACGCCCGCCGCGTGCTGGACCTGCGCGCGTTGCCGGTGCTGGAGGAGGCGGCGGACGCGTCCGACTACGGCTTGGTCGTGCACGAGGCGGTGCACCAATTCCTCCGCGAGACGGGGACCGCGTTCCCGCCCGACGCGGAGCGCCGCCTGGTCGCCGCCACCGACGCCGCGCTGGACGCCCAGGGGCTGCGCCCGGCGCTGGCCGCGTGGTGGCGCCCCCGGCTGCGTCGCATCGCCGCCTGGGTGGCCACGGCCGAGCGGGACCGGCGGGCAGGCGCCGGGCTGTCGCACATCGCCTCGGAGCGGGACGGAGTCTGGTTGGCGCCGGTCACGCCCGACTTCACGCTGCGAGGCCGCGCCGACCGGATCGAGCGGCGGTTCGACGGCGGCATCGCCATTCTGGATTACAAAACCGGCACGCCGCCCTCGGAGACGCAGGTGGAGGCCGGCCTGGCGCCGCAACTGCTGCTGGAAGCCGCGATGGCCGCCGACGGCGCGTTCGGGCCGGAGATGGCTGGCCGCGCGTGCGAGCTGACGTACTGGCACCTGACTGGCGGCTTCGTCCCCGGCAAGGTGATCAGCCTGTTCGGCCAGGACGCGGACGGGATCGCCGACCAGGTGGACACCGCCCGCGCCAAGCTGTCCGCGTTGGTCGCCGCCTTCGACGACCCGGCGCACCCGTACCTCTCCCAGCCCCACCCCGGCCAGGCTCCTCGCTTCTCCGACTACACCCAGCTCGCCCGCGTCGCCGAGTGGGCCGCGCTGGAGGAAGGGGAGTGACCGCCCTCCGCCAACCTTCTCCCTCTCCCGCCTGCGGGAGAGGGTTCCCATGAGCGGGGGATCGTCCATCGCCTCCGACCGGGCGAACACGCGACAGTTGGAGGCGTCTGACCCCGACGTGTCCGCCTTCGTCGCCGCATCGGCCGGGTCGGGCAAGACCAAGCTGCTGATCGACCGGCTGCTGCGCCTCATGGTCAAGGGCGCCGCACCCGAGCGCATCCTGTGCCTCACCTTCACCAAGGCCGCCGCCGCCGAAATGTCGCTGCGGCTGCAACGGCGATTGGGCGAGTGGGTCACCCTGGACGACGCAGTCCTGGTCGAACGCCTGAAGGCGCTGCGGGTCACCCCCGCCCCCGAGACCCTGGCCCGCGCCCGCGCGTTGTTCGCCCACGTGCTGGACCTGCCCGGCGGCATGCGGATCGGCACCATCCACGCGTTCTGCCAGTCGCTGCTGCGCCGCTTCCCGCTCGAGGCCAGGCTGCCGCCGCACTTCCGCCTGCTGGAGGACGTGGACGGCCACGCCCAATTGGCCGGCGCGCGGGAGGACGCGATGGCGACCGCCGACCCGGCCGCGCTGGCCACTATCGCCGGCCTGCTGCGGGAGATGGATTTCGGCCTCCTGATCGCCGAGTTGCAGCGGCACGCCGACCGGTTGCGGCCGTTCCTGCTGCTGCCGGGCGACACGAGGCTCGCAGCTTTGCAGCGCGCGGTGGGGGTGACGGGCGACGACGAAGCCGTGTTGCGCGCGGGCGTCGAGTGGCCCGACGCCGACCTGCGATCCGCCATCGCGCTGTTGAAGACCCAAGGCACGCCGAGTGAGCGGACCACGGCCGACAACCTGTTCGGCTGGCTGAACTGCCCGGCCGGGCTGCGCATCGAGCATTGGGACGAATGGCTGAAGCTGATCCTCACGAAGGACGGCAGCCCCCGGAAAGTCCTGAAAGGGAAGTGGTCCAAGTCCGAACCGTCGCTGGTGGCCGCATTCGAGGCGGAAGCCGCGCGCGCCGCCGCGGTGGAGGACGACCGCCGCGCGCTGAAAGTCGCCGCCGCCACCGACGCGCTGCTCACCCTAGCCGCGCCCGTGCTGGCCGGGTTCGCCCGGCGCAAGCGGCTGGGCAGCCTGGTGGACTACGACGACCTGATCGGGCGCACCGCCGAGCTGCTGCTGGACCCAGGGACGGCGTGGGTGCTGTTCAAGCTGGACGGCGGGCTGGACCACCTGCTGCTGGACGAGGTGCAGGACACCGCACCGACCCAGTGGGAGATCGCGGGCGCGCTCACCGCCGAGTTCTTCGCCGGCGAGGCGGCGCACGACGGCGCCCGCACCGTGTTCGCGGTGGGCGACCGCAAGCAGTCCATCTACTCGTTCCAGGGCGCCGACCCGGCCGGCTTCGACACCTGGCGCCACCGCATGGGCGACCGCGTGACCCGGTCGGGCGGCGTGTTCCGCGACACCGTGCTGGACGTGTCGTTCCGCTCGACCGCGCCGGTGCTGGCCCTGGTGGATGCCGTGTTCGCCGACCCGCTCGCCGCCGCCGGCGTCGCGCCCCCGGGTGAGACGCTGCGCCACGAGCCGGACCGCGCCGGGCACGCCGGCACGGTGGAGCTGTGGCCGCTGACGCCGCTGCCGCCGCACGAGCCGCCGGCGCCGTGGGCGGTGGCGGACCGCAATCTCGGCCTGGTCACCGCGCCGCAGCGGCTGGCAGACGCGCTGGCGCACTGGATCGCCGCGCAGGTCGGCACGGCGGAGCTGCCCAGCCGCGGGCGGACGCTGCAGGCCGGGGACGTGCTGGTGCTGGTGCGCCGGCGCGACGATTTCGCTCGCGCGCTGGTTCGGCGGTTGAAGGGGCTGGGCGTGCCGGTCGCGGGGCTGGACCGGCTGTACCTCACCCAGCAGCCGGCGGTGCAGGACCTGCTGGCGCTGTGCGACACGCTGCTGCTGCCCGGCGACGACCTGTCGCTGGCCTGCGTGCTGACCAGCCCGCTCGGCGAGCTGGACGACGACGACCTGATGGCGCTGGCGATCGGCCGCACCGGCACGCTGTGGGAGGCGCTGCACGAGCGCCGGGCGGAGCGGCCCGAGTGGGAGCGGGTGGCGGCGTTCATCGACGCGCTGTTCGCCCGCGTGGACTACGTGAGCCCGCACGCGCTGCTGGTGGAGGCGCTGGGCCCGCTGGGCGCCCGCGCGCGGCTGCTGCGCCGGCTGGGCCCGGAGGCGGCCGAGCCGATTGACGAGTTGCTGGGCGCGTCCATGGCGCATGCCGCCGCGCATCCGCCGTCGTTGCAGGGCTTCGTCCACTGGCTGCGGCAGTCCGGCGCCGAGGTGAAGCGGCAGGCGGAGGAGAGCGGCCGGACGGTGCGCGTGATGACCGTGCACGGCGCGAAGGGGCTGCAAGCGCCGCTGGTGATCATCCCGGACACCACGTCGCTGCCGCCGGATGCAGGTGGGCTGATGTGGACCGACCGGGGTGTGCCGCTGTGGTCGCCGCGTGCGGAACTGCGCTGCGCCGCGGTCGACCGGCTGCGCGCGGCGGCGCAGCGGGCCCGGCTGGAGGAGTACAACCGTCTGCTCTACGTGGCGCTCACCCGGGCGGAGGACCGCCTCGTGGTGTGCGGCTGGCAGACCCGGCGCGCCGTGCCCGACGAGAGCTGGTATGCCGCCGTCCGGCGCGGAATGGAGCGGCTTGGCGCTGGCGCCACGCCCCTGGAGCATGTCGGCGAGCCCTGGGAAGGCGCCGTGCTAACCTGCGCGTCCGAGCAGCTGGCGCCTCCGGTGACGGCCTCGGCGATGGACGCGGCGGAGCATCCCGCCCTTCCCGCCTGGGCCGGCAAGCCGCCCGACTGGCGCGCCCACACGACCCCCGTCGAGCCGAAGCGGCCCACCCCGCTGGCGCCGAGCCGGCCCGCCGACGTCGGGCTGGGGCCGGTGCCGCACGCCGCCTCACCGCTCGCGGGCGGGGGCGGCTCGTTGGCACGCGGCACGCTGACGCACCACCTGCTGCAGCACGCGCCGTCGTTGCCGCAGGACGAGCGGCGGGGCGCCGTCGAGGCGTATATCCGCAACGCGGGCGCCGCAGCGGCATTGGCGGTGGAGGTGCTGGCCATCCTGGAGCACCCGGCGCTCGCACCGCTATTCGGCCCGCATGGCCGGTCGGAGCAGCCGCTGGCCGGGGAGGTGAATGGCGCCGTGGTGTCCGGCATCGTCGACCGCATGGCGGTCCTGCCGGACGAGGTGCTGCTGGCCGACTACAAGACCAACCGCGATGCGCCCGCCAGCGCGGAGACGGTTCCCGTGCTGTATCTGCGGCAGATGGCGGCCTATCTCGGGGTGGTGCGGGCGGTGTTCCCCGGCCGCGCGGTGCGTTGCATGCTGGTTTGGACGCGCACGGCCGAGGTCATGGCGCTCCCGCCATCCTTGCTTGACGCCCATGCGCCGGGCCAGCTTGATCCGCTGTCGCATAACGCCCATTTCGTCCAAACATCTCCAGGAGACCATCCATGAGCGCCAATACCGTCGCCGTTAACGACGCTAGCTTCAAAGCTGACGTGCTGGAGTCCAAGGGCGCTGTCCTGGTGGATTTCTGGGCGGAGTGGTGCGGCCCCTGCAAGGCGATCGCGCCGGCGCTGGAGGAGATTGCGGCGGAACTGAAGGGTCGCGTGACGGTCGTGAAGATGAACGTCGACGAGAACCCGATGACGCCGTCCACCTACGCGATCCGCGGCATCCCGACGCTAATGCTGTTCAAGGACGGCAAGCTTGCAGACACCAAAGTCGGCGGCGCTCCGAAAAGCGCGCTAAAGGCCTGGGTCGAGTCCGCGCTGTAACGATTAGCGAAAGGCTGCCACCTCTTGATCGTTATGCCCGGGCTTGACCCGGGCGCCCACTCGACGCCGTCCGCACTAAAGGTCATCGCTGACGGCGAAATCGTCAACGCGGCTCCGCCAAATCTGTCGGTGCTGCGTGGGCGCCCGGGTCGAGCCCGGGCATGACGACCATAAAAAAGGGGCCGCAAATGCGGCCCCAAATATTAGACGAAGCGATCGAACCTTACAGCCCGTGAGCCACGTCCTGCGCGCCGCGCGTCACGGCGGCGCCGGTTGCGGACACATCGCGGCCAGCACCGGCTGTGGTGTTGCAGCCGCTCAGCATCAGACCGGCGGCCATCACTGCCGCCAAGCCGAGAACGCCGACGCTGCGGGTCAGCGACGCGGCGGTCTTCGGCGCGGCGGGGCAGATCGGACGATTGGTGGCCATTGTCTTGCTCCTCGAATGGTGTCGATTGGTGGCGGCTGACGTAACGCCGCCGAACCAGCCCAGTTGCATCAGCCGACCCGGTTCGCGACCAGTTCGTCCACGACGCCCGGGTCCGCCAGAGTGGACGTGTCGCCCAGCCCATCCGTCTCGTTGGCGGCGATCTTGCGCAGGATGCGGCGCATGATCTTGCCGGACCGCGTCTTCGGCAGCCCGGGCGCCCACTGGATCGCATCCGGCGCCGCGATCGGCCCGATCTCCCGCCGCACCCAGGCCACCAACTCCTTGCGCAGCTCCTCGGTCGGCTCCTCCCCCGTGTTCAGCGTCACGTAGGCGTAGATGCCTTGACCCTTGATATCGTGTGGAAACCCGACCACCGCCGCCTCGGCCACCTTGGCGTGCGCCACCAGGGCGGACTCGACTTCCGCGGTGCCCATGCGATGGCCAGACACGTTGATCACGTCGTCTACCCGCCCGGTGATCCACCAATAGCCGTCCGCGTCGCGCCGGGCGCCGTCGCCGGTGAAATACTTGCCCGGGAACGTCGAGAAGTAGGTCTGCACGAACCGGGCATGGTCGCCGTACAGCGTGCGCATCTGCCCGGGCCAGCTGTCGGCGATGCAGAGGTTGCCCTCGACGGCGCCTTCCAGCAGCGTGCCGTCGGCGTCCACCAGCACGGGGGTGACGCCGGGCAGCGGCAGGGTGGCGGAACCGGGCTTGAGCGCGGTGGCGCCTGGCAGCGGACTGATCATGATGCCGCCCGTCTCGGTCTGCCACCAGGTGTCCACGATGGGGCAGCGCTCGTCGCCCACCACGCGGTGATACCACAGCCACGCCTCGGGATTGATCGGCTCCCCCACGCTGCCCAGCACGCGCAGGCTGGCGCGGCTGGTCGCCTTCACAGGCCCTTCGCCATCGCGCATCAGCGAGCGGATCGCGGTCGGCGCGGTGTAGAAGATGTTGACCTTGTGCTTGTCCACGACACGCCAGAATCGCGAGTTGTCCGGGTAATTCGGCACCCCCTCGAACATCAGCGTGGTGGCGCCGTTCGCGAGCGGCCCATACACGATATACGTGTGCCCGGTGACCCAGCCGACGTCCGCGGTGCACCAGTAGATCTCACCCGGCCGGTAGTCGAACACCAGCTCGTGCGTGAAGCTGGCCCATACCAGGTAGCCGCCGGTCGTGTGCACCACGCCCTTCGGCTTGCCCGTGCTGCCGGAGGTGTAGAGCACGAACAGCGGGTCCTCCGCGCCCATCGGCTCCGGCTCGCACTCGGGCGCGGCGGCGGCCAGCAGCGCGGCATAGTCGTGGTCCCGCCCGCCCTGCATCGGCACGGCGGCGCCGGTGACGGCCACCACAAGCACGTCCTTGATGGTCGGGCACTGCTTGAGCGCTTCGTCGGCGTTGGCCTTCAGCGCCACCTTGCGGCCGCCGCGGCGCCCCTCGTCAGCGGTGATCAGCAGGGTCGAGCCGCAGTCCGTGATCCGGTTCGCCAGGCTGTCCGGGGAGAACCCGGCGAACACCACCGCGTGGATCGCCCCCACCCGCGCGCAGGCCAGCATGGCGACCGCCGCCTCCACCACCATCGGCAGGTAGATCGTCACCCGATCCCCCTTGCCCACGCCCCGCTCGCGCAGGACGTTGGCCAGGCGGCAGACCTGCTCGTGCAACTCCCGATAGGTGACGCTGCGCGACTGGCCCGGGTCGTCGCCCTCCCAGATGATCGCGACCTGGTTGCCGCGTTGCTTGAGGTGGGCGTCCAGGCACACGGCGGACGCGTTCAAGTGCCCGTCCTCGAACCACTTGATGGCCACGTCGCCCTCGAAGGTGGTGTTCTTCGCCATCGTCGGCTCGCGCATCCACTCGATGCGGCGCGCCTGCTCGGCCCAGAAATGGTCCGGGTCGCGGGCGGCGTGGTTGACCATCAGGCGATACCGCTCGCCGTTCACGTGCGCGTCTGCGGCGATCGACGGATTGACGTGGAAGACGGTTGGCTCGGACATCAGGCCCTCCCGGGTGGGCGTATTGATTGGAACGCAAGCTAGCCGAGCGGGCCTACCCCTTGAAGCCCCCCAGCTTGCAGATATGCGCCCACTCCTCCGGCCGCACGGGCGCCACCGACAGGCGGGAGTACTTCACCAACGCCATGTCGGCGAGCGCCGGGTCCGCCTTCATGGAGGCGAGGGTGACCGGCTTCGGCACGGGGCCCACCGCCTTCATGTCCACGCAGGACCATTTCTCGTCGCCAGGGTCGGGGTAGGCCTCGCGCACCACCTCCACGACGCCGACGATCTCCTTGCCGGTGTTGGAGTGGTAGAAGAACGCCCGGTCGCCCTGCTTCATGGCGCGCAGGTTGTTCTTGGCTTGGTGGCTGCGCACGCCGGTCCACGGTTCCACCCCGTTCGCGACCTGCTGGTCCCAGCTGAAAGATTCGGGCTCGGACTTGACCAGCCAATGCTGCATCGCTGCACTCCCTTCCATCCTGCCCGCATGCGCCCCGCTTGCACATGGAACTCGCGACCGCGCGGCTTTTCAGGCGGCGTCAGCGTGCTATGTCTTGCGTGTGGACGCCACCCTGACATCGCCGCGGACCGGCGGCCGGCTGCATCGCTTCGCCAATCCCGGCCGCTTTCTGCGGATCGCCGCGGCGTTGCAGCCGTGGCTGACTGTCTCGGCCGTGTTGGTGACGGCCGCCGGGCTGTATTGGGGGTTGTTCGCGTCGCCGGCGGACTACCAGCAGGGCGACGCGGTGCGCATCATGTACGTGCACGTGCCGTCGGCCTGGCTCGCCTCGATGGGGTATTTCGCCCTGGCGGCCTGCTCGGCGGCGTCGATCATCTGGCGCCATCCGTTGGCGGACCTGGCCGCGGTGGAGATCGGGCCGGTCGGCGCCGCATTCACCGCCCTTTGCCTCATCACGGGAAGCCTGTGGGGCAAGCCGATGTGGGGCGCCTGGTGGGTGTGGGATGCGCGGTTGACCTCCGTGCTTGTGCTTTTCTTCATCTATCTCGGGCATATCGCGCTGGTGCGGGCCTTCGATGACCCGCAGCGCGGTTATCGGGCGGGCGCGATCCTTGCGCTGGTCGGGGTGGTGAACCTGCCGATCATCAAGTTCAGCGTCGA
>CAXTBW010000108.1:0-14574 GCA_964242925.1 uncultured Acetobacteraceae bacterium | reverse complement strand
GTGAACACGCCCTCCTGCAGCAGGAAGGCGGCGATCCGGTTGCGGATCTCGAACTGGTATTCCCGGAACGCGGCGTAGCTGCTGGGCACGACCCAAATGTTGAGGATGAAGCAGGCGACCATGGCGCAGCCGGCCAACGCCAGCGCCGGGCGGGCCAGTGCGATGGGCGACATGCCGGCCGCCCGCATGACGGTCAGCTCACGGTCGCCGGCCAGGCGGCCGTAGACGAATTGGACCACCACGAACGTCGTGATCGGCAGAATGACCGCGACGAAGTTCGGGATCAGCAGTCCGGTCAGCTGCAGGAACACCCACAGCGATAGGCCGCGGTTCACCACCAGCTCCACGAAGCGGAGCGACTGGGTGAGCCAGATCAGCGCCACGAGCGCGCTGGTCGCCGCCAGCAGCGCGGTCAGCAGCTGGCGGTAGATGTAGCGGTCCAGGCGGTTGACGATCGGTCGCGGCATGAGGCGGCGGGGTCTACCGGATTGTGGGTGTGGCGGCGCACCTTAGCCGCGCGGCGACCCGGGTTAAACCCGCGCCGTCGCGCCGCAACATTTCCAAGTGCAACCGTGTCCGCGCCGCCTACTCCCGGGCTGTTCAATCGATATGGACGACAACCCCCGGAGTTGGCGCGCGGCGCGGCAGGAAGAACGCCATGGCGCAGGTCACCGCCATCAGGACGGCGTTGCAGACCAGCGCGACCGTGAGCGCGTGCTGGTAGTCCGCCACCACGGGTTGCGGGCCGAGCATGGCGAAGAAAGCGCCCATGATGGTGGCGACGCCCAGACCGAACGACACCTGTTGCATCATGGTGAACACGCCCGAGGCGGCGCCCGCCTCGCGCGGCGGGATGCCGGGGCTGCCCACCACAGCGCCGACCAGGGTCGGCAACGCGAGGCCCTGGCCGCAGCCGTAGAACACCAGCACCGGCCACAGCAGGACCATGTTCAACGCGCCGCCGCGCATGGATTGCAGCGCGGCGACGATGCCGAGCACGCCGATCGCCTGCATCGCGGTTCCGAGGCTGATGGTGCTCGGCCCGAGGCGGCGCGCTACGTGGGAGGAGCCCAGCGAGGCGCCCACGAAGCCGACGCCGAACGCCACGAACACCAGCCCGGTGGCGAACGGGCTGTAGCCGAAGCCCTGCTGCAGCGTGACGGTCAGCCCCATGAAGAACGCCGCCAGTCCCGAGAAATACGTCACCGCCATCGCGAGGCCGAGCGAGAACGCCCTGTCGCGGAACAGCCGCAGGTTCACCAGCGGCGAGCGGCCCCGGCTCTGCACCAGCCACTCGTAGCCGATGAACAGCCCGAGCGCGGGCCCGGACAGCCCCACGCAGGCGAAAGTCCATGCCGGCCAGCCGAGGCCCTGGCCCTCCACCAGCGGGTAGACCAGCAGCAGGATCGTGAGCGTAGCCAGCGCGATGCCGCCGAGGTCCAGCGTCGGCCGGCCTTGGGCGCGCGACTCGCGCAGGGTGCGGCTGGCGAACCACAGCGCCACGATGCCCACCGGCACGTTGACCAGGAAGATCGGCCGCCAGCCCAGCCCGGCGACGTCGGCCTGCACCAGGGCGCCGCCGATGAACTGCGCCGCGATGGAGGCCAGGCCGAGCGTGGTGCCGAAATAGCCGATCGCCCGCGCGCGCTCGTTGGCGGGGAAGCTGACGCGGATGATCGCCAGCACCTGCGGGTTCATCAGCGCCGCGGTGAGGCCCTGGAAGATGCGGGCCCAGATGAGCACGGCCGGGCTGGTGGCGAGCCCGCACAGGGCGGAGGCGGCGGTGAACCCGGTCATGCCGATGATGAACAGCCGCTTGCGCCCGTACAAGTCGCCCAGCCGGCCCCCGGTGACGAGCAGGACGGCGAAGGCTAGGCCGTAGCCCGCCACCACGAGCTCCAGGTCCGCCGGGCGGGCGCCGAGTTCGGTGTGCATGGCGGGCAGCGCCACGTTCACGACGAAGAAGTCGAACGCGGGGAGGAACGCGCCGGTGAGCAGCACCACCAGTCCAACCCACCGCCGCGGGTCCGGCGCTTCCTCGACGTCCGGCAACAAAAAGCCCTCTCCCGCTTGCGGGAGAGGGTTGGGTGAGGGGGGCAACACGCCGGCGCCGAGGTCGTCAGGCACCCGTCCGAGCCCTCACCCCGACCCTCTCCCGCAGGCGGGAGAGGGAGAAGGAAGCACTTTACCCGGGTTCATCAATCCAGCGGGGTCCAGCGCGGACTTGATGCGCTGCATCGCCGTCAGCTCCGCGCCGCCGCGCCAGTCCGGCATCATGTACGGCTTCAGCTGCCCAACCCCGTGCTCGGCGGAGAACGATCCGTCCAGCTCGCGCACGATGGCGCCCACGGCGTCCATGATGGCGTGGTCCTGGGCCAGGAACGCCGCGCCGTTGCCGCCGACCGGCTGGGCGAAGTTGAAGTGGATGTTGCCATCGCCGATGTGCCCGAACGCCACGCAACGCGACCCCGGGATCAGCGCCGTCACCGCCGCCTCGCCGCGCCGCAGCAGCTCGGGCACGCGGGAGACAGGGACCGACACGTCGTTCTTGACCGACGCGCCCTCGCGCTTCTGCGCCTCCGCGTGCTCCTCGCGCAGGCGCCAGATCGCCAGACGCTGCGCCTCGCTCTCGGCCAGGGCGGCGTCGCTCACTTCGCCGGCCTCCATTGCGGCGCCCAGCACGGCCTCCAGGGCGGGCCGCAGGTCGTCGCCGGCGCGAGGCGTGGCCAGGTCCACCAGCGCGTAGTGCGCATCGGGGGTGATCGGCAGCACGGCGCCCGGGATGTTGCGGGTGACCAGGCCCATCCCGGCGGCGCCCATGTACTCGAACGCCTGCAGCGAGGCCGGGTCGCTGCCCTGAATGCGGGCGAACAGGGCCAGCACGGCGTCCAGCGACGGCAGCGCGCACAGCGCCACCTCGCGCTGCCGGGCGGCGGGCGCCAGCTTGAGCACGGCGGCGGTGATGATGCCGAGCGTGCCCTCGGCGCCGACCAGCAGCTGGCGCAGGCAGTAGCCGGTGTTGTCCTTGCGCAGCCGGCGCAGCCCATCCCACAGCGCGCCGTCGGGCAGCACCGCCTCCAGCCCCAGCACCAGGTCTCGGGCATTGCCGTAGCGCACGGTGGTGTTGCCGCCGGCGTTGGTTGCCAGCACGCCGCCGATCTGCGCGGTGCCCTCGGAGGAGATCGACAGCGGCAACAGGCAGCCCTCCGCCGCAGCGGCGTCCTGCGCGGCCTTCAGGGTTACGCCGGCCTCCGCCACCATCGTCATGTCCACCGGGTCGATGGAGCGGATGCGGTTCATGCGCGCCAGGCTAAGCACCACTTGGCCCGGCCCGCTCGGCACGCCGCCGCCGACCATGCTGGTGTTGCCGCCCTGCGGCACGACGGCGACCCCGGCCGCGACGCACAGGCGCACCGCGTCCGCCACCGCCGCGGCATTATCCGGGCGCAGGACGGCGAGCGGCGGATGATCGTACAAGCGCCGCCAATCCTGCCCGGCGGGCGCGGTGTCGGCGGCATGGGTCAGTAGGCCGCGGTCGCCCAGAAGGCGATGCAGGCTCCCGAGGAGGTCGGATGGGATCATCACGTCAGGCATCGAGCACTCCTGCAGGCGCCACTCTTCGCGGCGGTTGTCAGTTGGCGAGCAGCTTGGCGCACGGCAAGCTTTGCCGAGGCTATACCTGCCACGACCCGACTTGAAGCGCGCCTCTTGAACGGTGTTCACGAAAGGCGTAGGTTGTGAACAATGTTCACGAAGAGGAAAGCTCCGCCATGCCGCAACCGCAATCCACCCCGCTCTGGCGTTCCCCCCGGCTCTGGCCGCTGCTCGTCACGCAGGGGTTGGGCGCGGTCAACGACAACATGTTCAAGACGGCGATGACGGTGTTGCTGCTGGCCGAGGCAGCCAGCCTCGGCCCGGCGCTGGTGATCGTGGCCGGCGCGGTGTTCATCGCGCCATACGTTCTGCTGTCGGCCACCGCCGGGCAGATCGCGGACCGGTTCGACAAGGCGCGCATCATCCGCTTCGTGAAGCTCGCCGAGGTGGCGCTGATGCTGCTGGCCGCCACCTCGCTGTGGCTGCGCAGCCCGGCGCTCCAATTCGGCGCGCTGTTCGGGCTAGGCGTGCAGGCGACGTTCTTCTCGCCGCTGAAGTACGGCATCCTCCCCGACCACCTGCGCGAGGACGAGCTGGTCGCCGGCAACGGCCTGGTCGAGGCGGGCACGTTCCTGGGCATCCTGGCCGGCATCATCGCCGGCGGCGCGCTGACCGAGATGGCGTACGGGCCGGAGATCATCGGCGGCATCGGCGTCGTGGTGGCGCTGGCCGGGGTGGCGAGCGCGATGCGCGTGCTGCCGGCGCCCTCGACCGCCCCGTCTCTGCGCATCGGCTGGAACTGGTTCGGCCAGACGCGGACGCTGTTGCGCACGGCGCGGGCCAATCGGCCGGTGTGGCTGTCGCTGCTGGGCCTCAGTTGGTTCTGGGTGGTGGGCGCCACGGTGGTGGCGGAGCTGCAGATCCTGGTGAAGGACGTGATCGGCGGCAGCGCCGATGTGCGCACGCTGATGCTGGCGTTCTTCTCGATCGGCGTGGGCGCCGGGTCAATTGGCGCCGCGCGGTTGCTGAAGGGCGAAGTGACGCCCTGGCCGGCGCCGTTCGCGGCACTTGGGCTGGCGCTGTTCCTCGGTGATTTTAGCCTGGCGGTGGGCCACGCGCACGGCCTCGCCACAGTCGGCGCCATGCTGGGCAGCCTCGCCGGGTGGCGCGTGCTGGTGGACCTGGTGCTGCTGGCGGCGTGCGGCGGCGTGTACTCGGTGCCGCTCTACGCGGTGCTGCAGGACCGCTCGGCGCCGGACGAGCGGGCGCGGATGGTGGCGGCGAACAACGTGGTGAACGCGGTGGCGATCGTGGCCGGCGCGGGCGTCGCGGCGCTGCTGGCGATGGCCGGCTGGGGCCCGGCCGCGGTGCTGGGCGCCTTCGCGGCAGGCAACGTGGTCGTTGCGATCTGGATCATGCGCATCCTGCCGCAGACCACGGTGCGGATGGTGTTCCGCTGGTATTTCGAGGCGTTCCACGGCGTGGACGTGTCGGGGCTGGAGCACGCGCGGGACGCCGGCGACCGGGTGGTCGCCGTGGTGAACCACCTGTCGTTCCTGGACGGCTGCTTCGTCGCCGCGTTCCTGCCGGGCACGCCGGTGTTCGCGGTCAACGTCAACATCGCGCAGCACTGGTGGGCGAGGCTGTTCCTGTCCGCGGTGAACTACTTCCCGGTCGACCCGGCCAACCCGTTCAGCACCCGCACGATGGTGGCGACGGTGAAGGAGGGCAACATGCTGGTCGTGTTCCCCGAGGGCCGCATCACCACGACCGGCGCGCTGATGAAGGTGTACGAGGGCGCGGGGATGGTGGCCGACAAGGCGGGCGCCGTGCTGCTGCCGATCCACATCGAGGGCGCGCAGTTCACCCGGTTCTCCCGCATGGCCGGCAAGCTGCCGCGGCGCTGGTTTCCGCGCCTGTCGATGCGGGTGCTGCCCCCCGTCTCCCTGGCGCCGAACACGGAGTCCACCGGCCGCGAGCGGCGGCGCGAAGTCGGCGCCGTGCTGCAGTCCCTGATGGAGGACGCGGCGTTCCGCAGCGCCCCGATCGACCGCAGCCTGTTCACCGCGCTGCTGGACGCGCGGGACCGCTACGGCGCCGGCGCCCCCGTGCTGGAGGATATGGCCCGCGCGCCGATGACTTACGCGCGGCTGGTGCTGGGCGCCACGGTGCTGGGCCGCAGCCTGGCGTCCCTGGCGCCTGGCCGCGAGCCGGTCGGCCTGATGCTGCCCAACGCGATCGGCGCGGTGGTGGCGTTCATGGCGCTGCAGTCGCAGGCGCGGGCGCCGGCGATGCTGAACTACTCGGCCGGGGCGGAGGCGATGCTCGCCGCCTGTGCTGCGGCGGAGGTGCGGGTGGTGGTGTCGTCCCGCGCATTCGTGGAGAAGGCCAAGCTGGACGCCATGGTGACGCGGATGGCCGGCCAGGTCCGCTTCATCTGGCTTGAGGACGTCCGCGCCGGGATCGGCCGCGGCGACAAGCTGCGCGGCTGGCTGGCGGCAAGGCGGGCGCGGCGTCTGCCTGGCGCTGCGGCGCGGCCCGGCGAGCCAGCGGTGGTGCTGTTCACCTCCGGCTCGGAGGGTGCGCCGAAAGGGGTGGCGCTCAGCCACCGCAACATCGTGGCCAACATCGCGCAGATCGGCGCCGTTGTGGACTTCACGCCCGCGGACCGCGTGTTCAACGCGATGCCGATGTTCCACTCCTTCGGGCTCACCGGCGCAACACTGCTGCCGCTGCTGAGCGGGGTGCGCACCTTCTACTACCCGTCGCCGCTGCACTACCGCATCGTGCCGGAGCTGATCTACGACACTGACGCCACCATCGCGTTCGGGACGGACACGTTCCTGACCGGCTGGGCGCGGTTCGCCAACCCGTACGACTTCTACCGCATGCGCTACATCTTCTCGGGCGCGGAGAAGGTGCGCGACGAGACCCGAAGGACCTACTCCGAGCGCTTCGGCGTGCGCGTGCTGGAGGGCTACGGCGCCACCGAGACATCCCCCGTGCTGGCGCTGAACACGCCGACGCACAGTCGCCCGGGCGCTGCGGGCCGGCTGCTGCCGGGCATGGATTACCGGTTGCGCCCGATCGAGGGGATTGCAGAGGGCGGCCGGCTGGAGGTGACAGGGCCGAACGTGATGCTCGGCTACCTTCGCGCCACCGCGCCGGGCGTGCTGGAGGCGCCCGAGGGGGGCTGGTACGACACGGGCGACGTGTGCGCGGTGGACGACGCCGGGTTCGTCACGATCCTGGCGCGGGCAAAGCGGTTCGCCAAGATCGCCGGCGAGATGGTGTCGATGCCCGCCGCGGAGACCCTGGCGCACGAGGTGTGGCCAGACGCGGCGAACGCCGTGGTATCCATCCCCGACGCCCGCAAAGGCGAGGCGCTGGTGCTGCTGACGACCGCGGCGGGCGCCTCGGCGGCTCCCTTGCTGGCGCGGGCGCGGGAGAAGGGCGTGGCGGAAATTGCCGTGCCGCGGCTGGTGCAGGTGGTGGACGCGCTGCCGCTGCTGGGGTCCGGGAAGGTGGACTACACCGCGGCAACCCAACTGGCGCAACCGCGGCAGGCGGCGGCGTAATCACCGCGAGTTGTCCAGCCGCGCCGTTGTTCCGGATATCGTTTCGATATTAAACAGTTTGCAGCGGGTTGGCGCCTGCTTGGGAGAGCATCGACATGGCTATGACACGCAGCGTCATCACGGCGCTGGACAATCGCGGGATCGACATGCTCGGGACCACGAACGTCGCGCTGAAGCTGATGGACGACCAGAACATCGTCTCCGGCTCGCTGCTGACGGTCGAAAGCAACCATTTCTGCGTGCTCAAGAGCCGCGGCGCGATCCTGCAGGTGTACGAGACCGGGCAGTACCCGCTGGTCACGCCCGACAAGCCGCTGTTTGGGTCGATCTCGCAGGGATTCTTCGGCGGGTCGTCGCCCTGGGTCTACGAGGTCATCTACATCAACCGGTCCAAGCTGCTGGTGAAGAGCAGCGGCACGGCGACCACGTCCGAGATGGCCGAGGTGGCGTGGCAGGCCGACTACTACATCCACATCGACACCAAGGCGGAGGCGCTGGACCTGATCCAGCACCTGCCGTTCAACGGCTCCGTCATCAACACCGACGAGATCTCCGCCTATGCCGGCCCGGCGATCGAGCAGGCGATCAACCAGGTCATCCAGGTGACGCCGCTGGAGTCGATCAACGAGCGCATCGCGGAGCTGCGGGAGGTCGTGAAGGGGCATCTGACCGACTTCCTCAAGGTCTACGGCATCATGCTGAACGACCTGAAAATCCTGGTGCTGCCCAAGGACGAGCGGATGCGGGAGCTGATCTCGCTCAAGGCGTTCGGCCTGACGCCGATCGAGGCGGTGCGCTACTACCTTGCGCTGAACATGGCGCGCGCCGGCCTGGTGTCCGCGGCGAACGCGGCGGCGGGGGAGAGCTTCACCATCGGCGGCAACGTCATGGGCACGATGCCGCTGGAGGGCGTCGCCGGCCTGGCGTCCAGGAAGTGAGCGGGTCCGAGTTCTACGACGCGGACCCGGTCTCCCAGGTCGCGATCAACCTGTTCTACGGCTGGGGCTACAACTTCTACCGGGTCGAGAACCAGTTGCGCGCGGACGACCTGCTGGTGCGCCACCAGGTGGCGGGCATTCTGGGCGATGCGCGCGTGGCAATCGGCAAGGCGGAGGGCGCCTACCGCGCCGCCCGCCTGCCGCCGCTGTCGCGCGAGCACCCGCGGCCCGACCCGGAGGCGCTGCGCGAGGCGCGGGTGTTGGAGGGGCTGGTGGCGGAGGTGGGCGCCATCGCCGCCCGCATCCGTTCGCTGCCCGTGCCGGAGAACGACCGCATCGCGCAGCGGCGCCGGCTGGAGGCGGATACGCTCGCCCGGCTGCTGCACGCCGACACTGCCCTGGCCGGCCACGCGGAGATGCTGGCGCGGACCGTGCGCGACCAGCCGCCGGAATGGCTGGCGGCCAACGAGTTCGTGGTGAAGGAGCATGTCGCCGCCATCGAGGCCAGCTTGCGCGACCGGCAGGCGATCCTGAGCCTGTAGGCGTCCGGACGGGGTGGCGCGCGTAGCCGTTGGCTGCGATCCTCCGACGGCGGAGGGACGAAGTGAGCGCAAATTATTTAGCTAAGGACACGCTGCCGATAGACCCGGCGGTTCGGCGGACGCGGGTGCTCAACGTCATCCGGGTCTCGAGCGGCAATTTCCTCGAGCAGTACGACTTCTTTGTCTACGGGTTCTACGCCGCCTACATCGGCCGGGTGTTCTTCCCGACCGAGAGCGCGTTCGCCTCCCTCATGCTGTCGTTCGCGACGTTCGGGGTCGGGTTCCTGATGCGTCCATTGGGCGCCATCATCCTCGGCGCCTACGTGGACCGGCGCGGCCGCCGGCGCGGGCTGCTGCTCAGCCTCGGCCTGATGGCGATCGGCACGCTGAGCATCGCGGTCACGCCGGGCTACGCCACGATCGGGCTGGCGGCGCCGCTGATCGTCGTCGCGGGCCGGCTGCTGCAAGGCTTCTCGGCGGGCGTCGAGTTGGGCGGCGTGTCGATCTACCTCGCCGAGATCGCGACGCCGGGCAACCGCGGCTTCTACACGTCGTGGCAGTCGGCGAGCCAGCAGGTGGCCGCGGTGTTCGCGGCGCTGATCGGCGTCGCGCTGACGACGGTGCTGACCCCGGCCGACATGGCGGGCTGGGGGTGGCGCGTGCCGCTGCTGATCGGCTGCTGCATCGTGCCGCTGATCCTGTGGCTGCGGAACTCGCTGCCGGAGACGGCCGCGTTCCATCGGATCGAGAAGGCCCGCAGCACGACCGAGGTGTTCCGCATGCTCGGCCGCAACTGGTCGGTCGTGCTGATCGGCATGGCGATGTCGATCCTGACGACCACGACGTTCTACCTGATTGCGACCTACACCCCGACGTTCGGGCGCGAGGCCCTGCACCTGGACGCGACCGGCGTGCTCGGCGTGACCTTCTGCGTGGGGTTGGCGAACTTCATCTGGCTGCCGATCGGGGGCGCGATCTCGGACCGCGTCGGGCGCTATCCGCTGCTGCTCCTGATCCCGATCCTGGCCATGGTGACCGCGTATCCCGCCATGCTGTGGCTGGTGGACGCGCCGAGCCTCGGCAAGCTGCTGGCCGTGCTGCTGCTCTTCTCGAGCTACTTCGGACTCTACAACGGCGCGATGATCCCGCTGCTGGCCGAGCTGATGCCGCCGGCGTTGCGCACG
Organism: uncultured Acetobacteraceae bacterium; assembly: GCA_964242925.1. GTDB lineage: Bacteria > Pseudomonadota > Alphaproteobacteria > Acetobacterales > Acetobacteraceae > LMUY01. Next base: position 4,738 of record CAXTBW010000108.1, on the reverse strand, counting down.
TCCGGCTTTGCGCTCGCGTTCAGCCTGGCCACTGCGATCTTCGGCGGGTTCACGCCGCTGGTGTCGACCTACCTGATCCAGGCAACCGGCAACCGGGCCGCGCCCGCGCTGTGGCTGTCGCTTGCGGCGGTCCTGAGCCTGGTGGGCGTGATAGCCTCGATGCGCCGGCCGAAGGCTTGGCAGGGGATCGAGGCATGATGCAGGCGCCGTCCCAAACCGTGGTGTCGGTCCCTGACGTACGGCTATCCTACCGAAAGCTTCGTTGCGACATTGTTATCAAACGCGCGCTGGACAGTCCGTAATCCAATCAGTCCGCGGCAGCCCGGTCGACTTGCTTGGGAGCAGGCTCGGCCGGCATGGCCGTGGCGCCGACAGAAAAGCCGCGCGCTTCCGCCAGGCGCAGGATGTCCAGCATCAGACGGCTCTTGGCGCCTTTCTCATCGGTGGCGTTGGTCACGGCCAGGTAGCAGCTGAACTCGACGTCGACCCCGGCTTCCCCCAACGCGGTGATGCCGACCTGGGTGCGGTCGGACACGACGGTGTCGCTTTGGCTGGCAGTCCGCCGTATGTCCTCCATGAAACCGTCTATGGCGGCCGGCGCCGCTCCGTAGCCAACCGTCACCTTGCCCTTGACCAAACGGTTGCGGCGGCTTCCCCAATTCTGGATCGACGTGTCGGACAGCTTGCCGTTGGGCACGACCGCCTCCGTGTCCTCCACGGTCCGGATGCGAGTCGACCGTATCCCCACCTTCTCGACGGTTCCCTGGATATCCCCCGCGGTGATGTAGTCGCCCTTCTTGAATGGGTGATCGGCGACCAGGATACCCGCGCCGAAAACGTTCGACAGGGTCTCCTTGGACGCGAATGCGAACGCCAGGCCGCTCAACCCCAATCCCGCCAGAACCCCGTTGGTGGGCAGCGACAATTCGTCGGCGACGTACATCGCCGCGGCGAACACCAGCGCAATCCGGACGGCGCCGAGGAAAAGCGATAGGGTGATGTCGTCGGTATTGCCCTCCGTGCGCCGGACGCGGGCGACAACATTGTGGCTCAGCAGGTCGATCAGGTGCCAGCCGCACCAGACGCCAAACAGCGCGATGATGACGGCATGGATCGGCGCCGAATACTGCCGCACCCCTTCAGGCCAACCCAGGCCCGGGATGAACAGCTTGAACAAGGCAGCCGCCAGAGCCAACCGAAGCGGCCATCGAAGCGCGCGCTCCGCGTTCAGCGCGTTGCCGCCGACGTCCCATCGGATCACCCGGCCGATGACAAAGGCCACGACCCAGGCGACGGCCAGGCAGATCAGCATGCCGATCACCGCACCCGTGGCCTGCCACTGTTCGACCGGGCCGAAGCGCTGCAGCGATGCAGGGAAGTTTCGCGCCACCCAACCGCGGACCGTGAAGAAGGCCGACGGCGGCAAGGATACGACCTGGACGCTTGCCAGCGGCATATCCTCCACTGCGGCGTAGAGGCCGCGGATGTCCCGGACGGTCTCCGCGGTGAACTTCCAGACGGTCTTGTCGCCATCGCCAACCGGCGCGATGACGATCTGGCCCGCAGGATGGTCGAACACCACGTAAGGCTGCCGGTCCAGCGGGTCGTCGGGGATCTCCTGCGGGATGATGTCCTTCACGCGTTGCAGGACCAGCAACAAGTATTGCGAGGCCAGCAGGCCTTCGTAGTCGCGGGTCGCGGCGAACAGCTGCGAGGTGTCGAGCGTGTCCAGCACCGCCTCGCGGCCGCCCTGGTTCCAATCCGCGAAGTCCGACAGGAACGCCGTCATGGCGTCGCGTGCGCTGCGTTGCCTCAGATAGGCCGACGGTTCGGGCGGGCGTCCGCCATATCGCGCGAGCAGGGCTTTGCGGCTGACGGCGAGCGCGTCGTCGGGTGGGGCCACGATGAACCACTTGTCGCCCTGCTTGCGGAACTCCAGCGGCAGGGCGACGTCCGTCCCCGCCTGTTGGAGATGCGCCGTGAAGGTCGGGCCTGGCGCCCGTCGCCCAGGCAGCGACCAAAGCTGGAAGGTCGTCAGGTTCACCAGCCGATGCAGCGCCTTGGCGGCGGCGAGCTTCTCGCTCTGCGGCAGGGCTTCTGGGCGATCCCCGAAATCCAGCACTGCGGTGGCAACGCCCAGTTCGTCGACGACGCCCGCCTCGGCCAGGTTGCCGCCCTCGACGAAGGTGCGCAGGGTTTCGCGGACGCCGGACTGGTCGACCGGAAGCGACGCGCGCGCCACCTCGGACGTCCGCCGGTCCACCATTCACCGGTGTCGTAGCGCCCTGTGAACGATGTTCCGTCTGGCGCCATCGAGAACAGGAACTGTCCCGACCGCGCGCCTTGGCTCCAGCGGCCCTGCAACTGGTCGCCCTGCGCCGTCGCGTCCACTTGGCCGTCATAAAGCGGGTAGGCGCCCGTCACGTGGGTTCCGTCCTGCTTGAGAGTGAGCCGCGCACCGCCGTCGCGCCAAAGCGTGTCCCAGCTTCCGGTCCAATCCCGGTCCGCGGCGGCTGCGTGGCCGAGCAGCGTGACCGATGCGATCAGGGTCAAACCCAGCAATGCGAAGACACGCCGTTGGATGCAGCTGCCCATCCTCATCCCCCTCACGCCACGCAGGCCTTTTTTGCCACTGTCACGGGGGATTTATCAAACTGGCGCCGATGGATTGGCGCCGCGGGCCAACGTGAAGGAACCAACGGAACCTGGTGCCCAGGGGCGGAGTCGAACCACCGACACTGCGATTTTCAGTCGCATGCTCTACCAGCTGAGCTACCTGGGCAACGCTGGAAGCGGCGCGTTTAGCCGAAGCTTATCGCGGGATCAAGACTCCTCGGCCTCCTCGCCCTCCGGATGCGCGGGAACGCGGTACTGGCCGGTGAACCAGCGACCAAGATCCACGTCGGCGCAGCGGGGGGAGCAGAACGGGCGCAGGCGCGGCGGGGGCTTGGCAATGGCAAGGTCGGCGCCGCAGATCGGGCATTTCTCAGGCAACGGCATTCTCCTCGATCGCCCAGCGTCCGGGGGAAAGCGACGGGTCGGAGCGCAGGACAAGGGATCGGCCCAGCCGGTGCGCAAGAGCGGGGAGGGCGACCGGGTCGGACTCGAGTGCGGACACCACGTCCGGCGCGGCGCGCAGCCAGGGTGGGCGGACCGGGTCGGCGTCGGCGGCCAGATGGCGGAGCGCAGCCAAACCGGCGGCGTGCGGGCCCGCCAGCAACTCGTGCAAGGGCGGGTGGACGCGCGCGCGGTGGATCTCGGCCAGGCCGCCGGCGGTGAAGCCGAGCAGGCGGGGGTGCAGGGGGTCCGGCGCCAGGGCGGCCCGCAGCGGGTCGGCCAGGGCCTGGCGACGGCGCCGCGTCAGGCCGGCCAAGTCGAGCAGGATCGCGCCGGACAGGTTGCGGAGGCGGATCTGACGGGCCAGCCCGGGCAGGGCGGCGCGGTTGGCGGCGTCCTGCTTGGCGGGCTTGGCGATGCGGCCGGCGGTGGACCCGGCGGTGTCCAGGTCGATGGCGACCAGGGCGGCGGTCGGTTCGATGCTCGCGCGCAGCCCGCCGGGCAGCATGGCAGACGGCGAGGCCAGGGCGGTGATGGCGGCGTGCAGGTTCTCGTCCCAAGCAGGGCCAACGACCAGCCGGTCGGCGAGCGACAAACGCAGCGTCGCCGCCACTGCCGGGTCGTCGACGCGCACCGGGCCAGGATGGCGCGCGGCGAGCAACATGACGGGGTTGGGACCGCGGCGCACCAGGCACGGCGGGCCTGGCTCGACGGGTTCGTCCACGGCGGCCAGGCGCGGGCCCTTGCCCCCCTGCGCAGCCCGCACGATGCGCACGGCGATCGCGTCGCCCACGCCGCGACCGGCTGCGCCGGCGCTGTCGGGCAGGAAGCCGTCCGCGCCGGCCAGCGCTACGAACGCGCCCGCCATGCCCGGCGCCATCGTGGTCACCCGGCCGCGATGCACGTCGCCGACGCCATCCGGCCGGCCTGGGCGCCAGATCATGTAGTCCACCAATCCCCCGGCGTCCGTCGCGGCCACGCGGACCTCGCCGGGGCTGCACGCGGCGCGAACGCTCACCCGCCTGCGATCATGGAGTCAGCCAGCCTTGCCCTCGCAGCAACTGCGCCGTCTCGAACAGCGGCAGGCCGACGACGCCCGAGTAGCTGCCGCCCAGAAAGCGGACGAACAGCCCGGCCATGCCCTGGATGGCGTAGCCGCCGGCCTTGCCCTCGCCCTCGCCACCAGCGACGTAGGCGTCCACTTGCTGATCGGTCAGCCGCGCGAAGGCCACCACCGTGTCCACCACGCGCGCGGTGGAGCGCCCGTTCGGGCCGGTCAGCGTCACGGCGGTCAGCACATGGTGGCGGCGCCCCGACAGCAGCCGCAGGCACGACGCGACCTGGGCCGGGTCCGCCGCCTTGGGCAAAATGCGGCGGCCGACCGCGACGACGGTGTCGGCGGCGAGGGTGAATTGGCCTGGCGCGTGCGCGGCGGCGGCCTTCTCGCGCGCCAGGCGGGCGGCGTGCAGGCGAGGCGCCTCGTCGCGCAACGGGGTCTCGTCGATGTCGGTGGCGCGGACCTGGTCCGGCGTGACGCCGATCTGCGCCAGAAGGGCGAGGCGGCGGGGGCTCGCGGAGGCGAGAACGAGCGGCGGTCTGCTTGAAACGACCAGCCTATTTGAAATGGCCAGCTTACTTGAAACGGCCAGCTTACTTGAAACGGCCAGCTTACTTGAAACGG